>JAEUKX010000001.1 GCA_016794025.1 Rhodospirillales bacterium
TCCGGCCCAGTGCTGCCACATCCGCAGTCAGAACGCGCACACCCGTACGCTCGTAGAACTCGCGGACCGCAATGCGCAGTGGCGCCTCGGTCGAAACACCCGTGTTGATGACCGCAAGACGGCGCGCGCCATCGCGCACGAACTTGGAGAGAATATCGTCGAGAACCGATTGGAACGTCTCGGGCCGGAGGTGCTGTGATCCCGGATATCGCACGAATGCGGGGTAATAGCCGAGATTGAGGACAGGGGCGACGATCACCGGAAGGCGCGAAGCGACGCGCCGTCCCAGTTCGCGGGCCATCAGGAAGTCGGTGTTGAGCGGCAGATGGTGGCCGTGTTCCTTTGCGACGGCGCCGATCGGGATGACCACAGGCCACCCGGCATCGATCTTCTCCTTCGCTTCCGGCCAGGTCAGCGTCTCAAGCCAAACACCCTTGCTCATAGATGCGTCTCCAGGAAATGGCGGATGTCGGGGCCCCAGACCTGCGGACCGCGGCCGGCCAGAAAATGCCCCTCATAGGGGGTATGGCCGAACGGCGGATAAACCTTTGCCTTGAACGGCACGCCCGTGCCCTCGAGCGCAGCTGCAATTTCCCGTGTCGGGCGAACGGAAAAGTCGTTCGCGGCCTGCACGAAGTAAATCGGCATGCGAACCTTCCTTGCCATGTCGATCATGTGGGCGGCGATGGTCGGGTTCCTGTCCCAGTTCATGGCGGCGCCGGCGAACTCGACGGCGCATCGGAAGCTCGGCTGCCGCGCAGCGGCGAGCAGCGTATTCACGCCGCCGAACGATGAACCCATGACGCCAATGCGATCGGCGATGACACGCGGCAAGGTCCGGACATAGGCGTGCGCGGAAATCACATCGTCGCTCTCTGCAGTCAGGCGGCGAACAAGCTGGGCGTTGTATTCGGCGCTGAACTCGGGCGCCGAACATTCGCTGCGCCAGGTCGGGCCGGGCGAAGTGCCGTAGCCGCGCCGGTGCGGGAAGAAGCACGCGATCCCCCAGCTGTTGAGCAGGATCGGAATGTTCGGTGCGGCGTTGTCCTCGTGGCCCTCGGTCAGGCCGCTTCCGTGATTGTAGATGACGCACGGGTACGGACCATTGCCTGGCGGGGCAAAGAAATAGCCCTTCAGTTCGAGCGTGCCGGAACGGAAGACATGCTCTTCTGGCGCATAGGACAGCGTCCGAACATCGATGTCCCCGGCCCAGCCGCCTGCGCCGGCCGCGCGGGACTCGAAGAGACGTTCGAACCGACCGATGACCGCTTTCATTTCGGCCCGTACCGCCTCGAATTCGGCACTTTGCGCGCGCGCGTCGAGGTCGGCACGGTGCGTGGCATCGTCCGGGAATGCACATTCCCAGGCCACGTCCGGCCCGTCGGCCGCCGGATCGGCCTTCACGCGGATCGTGCCTGCGGGCAGTCCGATGCGCACGCGCACTTCGCACGCGCGGCGGCGGATGGCCAGCACACGGTCCGCCTGACCGGGCTTCGCAAAATAGTGCGTCCGTTCGATGATCATGACGTGACCTCGGCTTGCCTGAAGCTTCCAGGGAAATGGCAGCGCACGAAGCGCCCCGGTTCGATTTCACGAAGTGCCGGCGCAGTCGCCCGGCAGTCGGGCTTCGCGACGGGACAACGTGTATGGAAGGTGCAGCCGGGCGGCGGATCGATGGGGCTTGGCAGGTCGCCCTCGAGCACGACGGGCCGGTTCGGCCGTTCCGGGTCCGGCTCCGGAACGGCGGACAGGAGAGCGGTCGTGTAGGGATGCAAGGGCGCGGTATAGAGCCGGCCTTCGTCGCACAGTTCGACGATCCGCCCGAGATACATGACGGCGACGCGGTGCGACAGATGGCGAACGACCGCGAGATTGTGCGAAACGAAGAGGTAGGCAACCCCGAAGTCTCGCTGGATATCCTTCAGCAGGTTGAGAATCTGGGCCTGAATCGAGACATCGAGGGCGGATACGGCCTCGTCGCAGACGATCAGGCGAGGCGAGGGCGCGAGCGCTCGGGCGATCCCGATGCGCTGACGCTGGCCACCGGAGAATGCGTGCGGATGACGGGACGCATACTCCGGCGGAAGACCGACGATCTCCATGACCTCGGCGACACGCGCGGATATCCTTGGTCGCGGCCAACCGAGATTTCTCAGGGGTTCGCCGATGATGTCGCTCACGCGCATTCGTGGATTGAGAGAGCCGAACGGATCCTGGAATACGGCCTGAACCGACTTGCGTAGGGGCGCAAGCGCGGCACCTGTCGCCCGCGTAACGTCCATGCCATCGAACCGGATCGAACCGCCAGTCGGTTCCAGCAGGCGCAGAATCGCGCGCCCCAACGTCGTCTTTCCGCACCCGCTTTCGCCGACAATGCCGAGTGTTTCGCCGGCCCCGATTTCGATGTCGACGCCGTCGACCGCGCGCAAGAGACGGCTATCGCCGGACATTGAAGTGCCGCGGACCGGAAAATGGACGGAAAGCGCCCTGGCTTCGAGAAGCGGCTTCATGTCGACATCGACGGGAGGCCGGCTTCACCCGTGCGCCAACAGCGGGATTTTCTTCCATCCGGCATCGTTTCGAGCGGCGGCAACTCCATGCGGCATCGGTCGATCGCATCGGGGCAGCGCGGATGGAAGCGGCAACCGGACGGGAACCGCGATGCCGGCGGAGTTGTCCCGGCGATCTGGTTGAGGCGGTCGGCGCGCTCCCGCACGCGCGGGATCGCCTTGAGAAGCAGTCTCGAATACGGATGGTGGGGCATGGCGTAGAGCGAGCGAACGGGTGCTTCCTCCATCACCATTCCGGCGTACATCACAACGACGCGATCTGCCATGCCTGCGACGACCCCCAGATCGTGGGTGATCAGCAGGATTCCCATTCCGCTCTCCTCGCGCAGCCGCCGCATGAGCTGGAGGATCTGGGCCTGGATCGTCACGTCGAGCGCAGTCGTAGGTTCGTCCGCAATGAGGACCTTCGGCCGGCAGGCCATGGCCATCGCGATCATGACGCGCTGGCGCATGCCGCCTGAGAGCTGGTGCGGATAGTCGTCGACCCTGACCTCCGGTGCGGGGATTCCGACCGCACGCATGAGTTCGATCGCACGGCGGCGGGCCTCTGCCCGCGACAGGCCAAGATGCACTTCCAGCGTCTCGCCGATCTGGAAGCCCGCCCGAAACAGCGGGTTCAGACTGGTCATCGGCTCCTGGAAGATCATTGCGATCTCGGCACCGCGGATGCGCAGGAGTTCCTGCCGACTGGCTCCGACGATATCCCGTCCGCCGAGATGTACCGCACCGGCGTCTATTCTCGCGACGGATGGGAGCAGGCGCATCGCGGCAAGTGCGGTAACAGATTTCCCCGATCCGCTCTCCCCGACCAGGCCCACCACCTCACCCGGCCCAACTGCAAGATCGATCCCCTCGATCACGCGCAAGCGATCCGGCTGCCCTGGGAAGGACACACTCAGCCTGGAAAGTTCAAGCGCGGCGGTCATCGTTCGCGGATCCTGGGATCGAGCAGATCGCGCAGGCCATCGCCCAGCAGATTGAAGCCGATGATCGTCGTACCGAGGGCGGCACCGGCGGCAAGGGACAGATGCGGGTCGGTCCGCAGGGCAGTCAGTCCGTCACGGATCATGCCACCCCAGCTTGGCAATGGCTCCTGAACGCCCAGACCAAGAAACGAAAGCGTCGCCTCCGCCATGACGATAAATCCAACTCCGACCGACGCACGCACGATCAGCGCCGGCACGATGTTCGGAAGGCAGTGGCGCAAAAGAATCTGCGTTGGCGGCGTTCCGCAAACGATTGCCGCGTCTATGTAGAGTTCGCCGCGCAAGGTGAGGACGAGTGCACGCACGATACGCGCAATCCCCGGCCAGCTGACCAGAGAGAGGGAGATGATCACGGTTAGTATCCCGGGGCCCAGTATCGCAGCCACGAGGATAGCGATGATCAACTCCGGGAACGCGAAGGTTATATCGGCGGTTCGCATGACCAGCGAGTCGATCCACCCGCCGTTCCAGGCGGCGGCCATGCCTGCGGCGGTTCCTACTGTCAGCGCGATCGCGAGGACGGAGAGTGCAATCGTCAATGAGACACGTGCACCGACGATCAGCCGGGAAAAAACATCGCGTCCGAGCGCATCGGTTCCCAGCACGAAATCATCGCCCGGCGGTTCCCAGACAAACAGCATGTTCGTGCGCGCGTAGTCCGTCGGCGCGAGCCATGACGACAGGAGCGCAACGACGACGGCAATGAGAACGATCGTGGCACCCAGCATTGCGCTGCGGTTTGCGAGGAACAGGCGAGAGAACTCTGCGAGGCGCGAACCCTCGGAAATGGCTTCCGCTGCAGTGCGCCCGATCATCGGGAAATCCGGATGCGCGGATCGACGATTCCATAAAGGACGTCGACGATGAAATTGATGATTGCGTAGAAAAACGTGAAGAGCATGACGATTGCCATCGTCACCGGGTAATCGCGCGCGAAGATCGAATCGATCGCAATTCGCCCGAGACCCGGAATGTTGAAGATCGTCTCGATGACGACGGTTCCGGTAATCAGGGTTCCGAAGATCACGCCGCATACCGTCAGGATCGGAACAAGGACATTGCGCAGGCTGTGCCGCCAGACGACGAGCCGCTCCGGCAACCCTTTGGCGCGCGCGGTCCGGACATAGTCCTGCTGGAGCACCTCGAGCATGAATGTCCGCGCAAGCCTTGCGAGATAGGCGGCGGCGGGGATGGCGAGGAGTGCGACGGGCAGGACCGCGTGGCGCCAGCTCGTCCAGCCCGCAACTGGCGCCCACCCGAGCTTGAGGGCGAAGATCCAGACGAAGAAGGCCGCGAGCGCGAAGTTCGGTATCGAAAGACCGGCCACAAGGACCAGGATGATGCCTGTATCGGCCAGAGTGTTGCGTCGGAGTGCTGCGACAATGCCCAGGGAAATGCCGATCGGAAGCGCGAGCACGAGTGCCGCCGCGGCAAGCGACGGACTGATCCAAAGCGCGTCGCGAATCACCTGCGTGACCGGGACGCTCGGATAGCGGAAGGAAAGGCCAAAGTCGCCGCGTGCAAGCTTTGCAAGGTAGTCCGCGAACTGGACCGGCAGCGGCCGGTCCAGTCCATATTCGCGGCGGAGCTTCTGCTCAAGTTCGACATTCCCGCCCTGATCGCCAAGCATCACCGTCACCGGATCGCCAGGAACGAACTGGTTGGCCGCAAACGTCAGGACGATCGCGGCCGCCAGTACCGGCAGCAATCCGAGAAGCCTGCGAACCACATAGGCGGACATGCCGGTTCTGCCCAGCTCAGTTGATCGTCACCTTGTCGTAGGGGAGCATGCGCATCGGAGCGAGGGTTACACCCTTCACGTTCGGCTTGACGACCGCAACGTTTGTCCGAACGAAGATCCCGCAAGTTCCCCAGTCGTCCAGAAGCGTGTCCTCGGCCTGATGGTAGAGCTTGTAGCGGGCCGCGTTGTCGGGAGTGATCTGGGCCTTGTCGATGAGTTCATCGTATTTCGCGCTCGAGTACCGCGCCCGGTTGAAGGGACTCTTCGAATGCCAGACCTGCGAGAGATAGTAGAGCGCATCCGGATAGTCGGCCGTCCAGCCCCAAGAGAAGAATGGCGTCTCGCCCGCATTGAGGGAGCGCAGGAATGTGGCGCGCTCCTGGATGTCCAAATCAACAGTCACGCCGAGGACCTGTTTCCACTGGTCTGCGTAGTATGCGATCTCGTTCCGGAATGGCGCGAGATTCGCGATCTTGAGCGGAGGCAATCCTTTTCCGTCGGCGTAGCCGGCCTCTGCCATCAGCTTCTTGGCTCGGGCCGGGTCGTACGGAATCTTGCGGACATTCGGATTGTAGCCGGGGATACCCGGGGTAATCTGGCCGTACAGCGGCTGGGCGAGTCCGCCGAAGAGGCCTTTTGACATCGCATCGCGATCGATCGAGATGCAGAAGGCCTCGCGCACGCGCTTGTCCTTGAACGGTGCATAGAGATTCTGGTTCATGCCCAGATAGGTGATCTGCGCGGCTGAAACGGTCTGGGCATCCGCCTTCAGCCTCGAATCGCGCATGATCCTTCGGGCCAGATCCGTGCTGGCGACCATCAGGACATCGAGTTCGCCGGCCTCGTACATCGTCACGGATGTCTCCTCCGACGGCACGATGACAAAGCGGATGCCGTCGACCTTCGGCGCACCGCCGTAGTAGTCCTTGAACGCGTTGAGATGAACCTCCTGACCTCGCTTCCAGCTGTCGAAGCTGTACGGGCCCGTGCCGGCGGAAACCTGCATGAACCAGTTGGGCCCCTTGTCGGCCACCACCTGCGTGTCGAAGATCATGAAGGGATAGATCGGAAACAGCACATCCGGTGCAGTGAAGCGAATGTCGAGGACCAGATCGCTGACCACCGAAACGCCGGCCAGATCCTTCGTCTTTCCGTCCTGGACATCCTTTGCACCGACGATGCGCTGGAGGTACTGCAACTGCAGGCCGGCCTTGCTTCCCGGTGTGAGCAGAGCCTCGAAGCTCGCCTTGACGTCCTTTGCGCCGAAGGCGCGACCGGTATGAAACTTGACGCCCGGCCGAAGTTCGAACCGCCAACCGAGATTGTCCGGATGCGCCGTCCATTTCAGTGCGAGGGCGGGAAGCACGTTCCCCTTCTCGTCGACGCGCGAAAAGCTCTGGTAGACGTTTCGAAGCACGTCACCGGCGATGAGGGCGGAGAAGGTGATCGGATCGATCATCTCTGGATCCGCATTGATGTTGACTCGCAGATCGCGGGCGGCGACCGGACCTGCGAAGCTGGCAAGGAGTGCTGCTGCGAGGGCGTATCTGGTAAATGCTGCGGATTTCATCGACGCCTCCTTTGGAAGGGATACACTGGTTGGGTGCTCGTTGGCGGCATCACGAAGCCGCCTCGAAGCCGATATTCACGTTGCACGCAAAATCGGGGCCGATTTCGATCCGGCCGGTCGTTGCCAGATGCGGGACGGACATTCGCGAAAGATGCGCCCCACAGGCTGCTATGTCTGCGACGACGAAATCTATCCCCGTTGCGCGCGCATTGGCGGTGCCGGCGGGCCGCAGGACGATTTCGTGCCGGCCCGTGTCTAGGATAGTCGCGCCGGTACCGGGTCGCGAGCGCACATCTGGCAGGACCTTCTGCCATTGGGCGGCACTTGCCAATGGATCCGGGCAATCGATCGTGATCCGGCGGATGCCGAGCGCACCATTCGCGTGGTCGAGGAGTTCGGGAAGCCACACGGCCTCGCGCGTTGGCTGGCTGCACACGAATATCCGCAGCGCCGTTTCTGCTACGTCGGGGAGCGAGACAACCTCGAAACGCGCCTCAAGCTTCCTGCCATCGGCGCAAACGACAGGCCTTGCGAACTTGAGCGGCGGTTCGGGTGCAAATCGTCTTTCCTGCCAGATTGCATGTGCGGCATGCGCATCCGTTGTCGTCATCGCGATACCGGCCAAACCGCCGCCTTCGGCTATCGAATGGCGCCAGCGGGCATTGCGGTCGGTCGAGATGCGGACTGCAAGGAGTTCAAAATAGTCATTTTGCCGCAGCATGATCGTATGGTTCTCGGTGCCGAGGACTGCGCTGTGCACGCCGCGCGGCGAAAGGCAAAAGCCCATCTGCCGGTATCGTTCGGCCGCGGCATCAAGCCCAGGCACCGCGATAACCAGATGATCGATCGTGCCGATCGCGTCGCTCATTGTCCGGCCCCACGATCCAGCGTGAAATAGGTCCCGCGGCCCGCCACGACGATCGCACCGTTATCGTCCCGCAGGCTGATATCGACCGTGCCGACGGTCCGGCCAAGTCGTAGGGCATGCGCTTCGGCCATCAACCCGGTTTCCACGGCCGGACGGAGATAGTCGACACGCAAATCCACGGTCGGTACGCCTCGACCCAGCCGCGCAATAATCGCGAAGTCTCCAGCCACGTCGACAATCGCGGCGAGAAGGCCACCATGCCACTGTCGCGAGCCCGGTTCCCGTTCGAAGTCGGGGCGCCATCGCGCTTTCAAGGCAATGCGCGCCGCCTTCGAATCGAAATCGACGAGTTCAAGACCCAGAAAGCGCTGGAAGGGCCCGGCCTGAAGCTTCTCGTTGAGAGTTGCGGCATCGGGCGCCATCATCGGAAGGGCTCCACGATGACCTTGCCGATTGCAACCCGCTCCTCCATCTGCCGCATTGCCTCGCGCGCTTCGGCAAGTGGAAAACGCGGCTCGTGAATGACCGGCTGGAGCTTCCCATTTGCGGCCATCTCGATGAGAGCCGTGACGTCCGATCGGGCCCACCCGTTCGAACCGATGATGTTCAGTTCGAATGTCCAGATATAGCGGATGTCCTCTTTCGGATCGTAGCCGGCCGTCGCGCCGCAGGTGACCATCCGCCCATCGCGTCGCAGGACGCGCAATGCCTTCGTCCAGGAATCGCCGCCCGTGAAGTTCACGACCATATCGAGGCCGCCCGCCGTCCTGCGGCGCGTGCTTGCCTTGCCGAACAGGCGATGGCATTCGGCAACCCAGTCGGATGACGAATAGTCGATCGCGTGGTCGACGCCAAGCGCCCTGAGCCGGGCAAGCTTCACGTCGCCCGAAGCGCAGGCAATCACCTCGGCGCCGACCTGCTTGGCAAGCCGGACGCAGCATGTCCCCACTCCACCGGAGGCGCCGAGCACGAGAACCTTCTCGCCCGCCCGGACCTTCCCGCGTTCAAACATCATGCGATGCGCCGTCCCGTATGCGACCGGCAGCGCCGCGGCGGTCGCAAAGTCCACCCGGCTGTCGATCGGCACAAGCATGTGGACGGGCACACGAAGAAACTCCGCTAGGCCCCCATCCATCGTCTCGCCGAGGAAACCGTGATCGACCCTGTTTATCGGATCGACAACGACGCGATCACCGATCCGGAAGCCGGTCGCTTCGCGGCCGATTTCGACGATCTCGCCCGCGGCGTCGTTGCCGACGATAAGCGGTAGGTGCAAGGTGATGCCGGGCATGCCGCGGCGCGTGAACACATCGTGATAGTTGAGCGCACACGCGCGCACCCGAAGGATTGCGTCGTTTGGCCCACATTGAGGGTCCGGATATCCGGTCTCGAAACCGAGGCGGTCGAGGCCGCCATGTTCGCGAAGGACGACTGCCCGCATGTCTAGGCCCGCCCGACTGTCGTTCGCTGCGCGCGTGCAATGGGGATTGCCTCGGCCGTCAGACGCTTTCGGTCCGGCTTGTTGGTTGCGGCGAGCGGTATCTCGTCGCGAAACTCGACGAAGCGCGGATGCGCGTAGGCCGGACCATTCTCAAGTGCGAATCTGCGGACATCGTCGCCATTTATCTTCGCGCCTGGCTGCCGGACGACGAATGCGAACGGCAGCGTTCCCTTGATCTCGTCTGGCACCGGGACGACAGCTGCCTGATGCACGCCGGCCATGCGTTCGACGAGCCGTTCGACTTCGCCGGGCCACACGTTCTCGCCGCCGACGACGAACATATCGTCCGCGCGGCCGACAAAGTGGAAGAAGCCGTGCTCGTCGCGCCGCATGATGTCGCCGGAGCGGTACCAGCCATCCTTCAGGACCTCTGCGGTCTTCTCCGGAAGATTGTTGTACCCTTCCATGCGCATTGGATTGTTCATGTAGAGTACGCCTTCGTTCTGGCCGGCCCCTTCGCGCAGTTCGCACAGCGAACCGGGAAGCGGATAGCCAAGCGCAGTCGGCGGCCTCGGAATTCCGTCCGGATGCGGCCCGAACGGCGAGGGGCCCGCCTCGGTCGTTCCATAGCTGTTGTTGATTGCGGCTTTCGGGAACAGCGCCTGGACCTTGTCAACCAGGGCCTGCGTGAGCGGTGCCGAGCCCATCGTCACATTCCGGACCGACGAGAAGTCCAGCCCGCCGACGAGATCGCGTTCGCGCGCGACAAGCGCCAGCATCGTCGGAACGGACGTAAGCCAGGTGACCTGCCAGCGTTCGATCGCGCGCGCATAGGCGCGCGCATCGAATGACGGAAGAAGGACGATGCTGCCGCCGGCTGCCAAGGCACCCTTCACGCTGATGGTTGCGTTCATATGGAACATCGGCGCCGCCACGATGTAGCGATGGAACGACCGATCGCCGTACATTCGCGCAGACGTCTCGAGCGACCAGCGCTGCGACGCGTGCGAGAGCAGCACGCCCTTCGGCCGCCCGGTCGATCCCGACGTATAGAGAATCATTCCCAACTCACGGCCTTCGGGGATGATCGTGTCGAACGGGCCGGGATCGAGAAGCGCCGGATATCCATCGGCCGCATCGAAGTCGATGCATTTGAGGCCGGCCGGGTAGAGACCCGCGCGTTCACGGTCGTGGAAGACGGCACGAAGATCGGCATCGGCCACGATGTGGTCGATCGTATCCCTGGAAAGCTTGAATGAAATGGGAACGGAGACTAGCCCTGCGCGCATCGTGCCGAAATATGCGGCGAGAAGCTCACGCCGATTGAGTGACAGGATACCGACCCGGTCGCCACGCTTCAGGCCAAGGCGCAGCAGGCCTCGCGCGACCGCATCGCACTCTGCGTCAAATGCGGCGTAGGAGACTTCGACGGGGCGATCGGAATCGCGAAGATCGATCAGCGCCGTCTTCTCGGGGGAGCGCAGCGCATCGAAGCACCGGCCAAGATTTGGATGGATGGTCATGCCGTGATGCGCTCCGGCTGGGTGATGACGGCCACGGCCTCGGCGAAGCGGTCAACCTCGTCCACAGTGTTATAGTAGTGCACGGATGCGCGGACCATTCGATCAATTCCGCGCGGCACCAGATCGAGGCGCGTCGCTTCGGCCGCGGAGACCGTGACGTTCATCCGGCGCCTTGCCAATGCCGCCTTCATCCGTTCGGCAGGCACGCCAGCGTTTGAGAACGTGACGATGCCGCAGCGATGCGATCCCAGATCATGGACGTCGGTGGCGGGGAGTCCTCGAAGTCGGGCACGAAGGCGGTCCGCAAGCATCCGGATGCGCTGTTCGGCTTCGGGAAACGGAAGGGCAAGCGCATAGTCCAGCGCAACGCCGAATCCGATCCGTGCGGCGACGGAGCATTCTGGTGTCTCGAACCGCCTGGCATCGCCGCGGACCTCGAAGGTGTCGTCGGAAATCCAGTTCGCGGCGTGGTCGTCGAGGAACGGCGGCTCGAGCGAATCGAGCATCGATCGACGGACATAGAGGAAACCGATTCCCCTGGGCCCTCTCAGGAACTTCCGGGCGGTGCCGGAAAGCATGTCGCAGCCGACCGCCTCGACATCGATGGCAATCTGGCCGACAGACTGGCACGCGTCGAGCAGGTAGGGAATGCCCGCCCGGCGCGCGATCGCGCCGATCGCTGCCGCCGGATTCACAAGTCCGCCACTCGTCGCGACATGCGTGATCGCGATCAGCCGCGTGCGCGGCCCGATGAGGCGTTCAAATGCATCCAGATCGACATCGCCATTTGCGTCGGCCGGGGCAACGTCGATCTCGATCCTGTCGCGTCTGGCGCGCTGCAGGAACGCGATATAGTTCGAGCAATACTCCGTACGAGTCGTCAGGATACGGTCGCCCGGCTGCAGGCGCACCGCATAAAAAGCCATGTCCCAGGCCCGCGTCGCGTTTTCGAGAACGGCAATCTCGTCCGGCGCGGCATTGAGCAGGCGCGCGAGGGACGAATATGGCCGCTCGGCGGCCTCTCGCATCGATTCTTGTGCCTCATAACCGCCGATCCTGGCCTCGAGGCGAAGGTACTCGACCATTGCCTCGGTGACGGCACTTACCGGAAGGGCGCAGCCGGCATTGTTGAAATGAAGGACATCGGCGACGCCGGGCGTATCTGCGCGCAGGCGTTCGATGTCGAGATTCATTCGCCAGCCCTCCGCCGGCGGTCGAGCGCTTCGGCCAGATCCGAGCCGGCGCCCGCAATGTGCGGTTCGCACATTCGGATCGCCGTATCGATGTCGCCTGCCATGCAGGCGTCGAGGATTGCGTGGTGCTCGTCGCGGTTGTCCGCAGCATTGTCCATCGCCAGCAGTTCGAGACGCAGGTATCGGTCGACTGCGTCATACTGGTCCTCGATGAGCGAAAGCAGTCGCGCGCTCGCTGCCGAGTAGAGCCGCATATGGAATTTCCGGTGCAGTTCCACCCAGCGGCCGATGTCGCTCTCGCTGTCGAGCGCGTCGAGGATTTTGCGCGCTTCTTCGAATGCGCTTGCGTCGAGCTTCGGGACAGATTGCCTGAGGGCGAGGGCTTCGAGCGCGAAGCGGATCTCGAAGATCTGCCGGATCTCGTCCGCGGAAAGGGTCGCCACGACGGCCCCTCGATGTGGCGATAAATGGACCCAGCCTTCCGCTTCGAGCATCCGGAGGGCTTCGCGGATCGGTGTCCGGCTGACGCCAAGAGCGAGGGCGATTTCGTCCTGAACGAGGGCGTCGCCTTCGGCCAACGCGCCAGTCGCGATCCCTTCGCGGAGGCACTCGGCGACATGCTGCGTTGCGGTGCGGTATCGCACACCGGTGTTTTTCACAAGATTCTGTAATATCTCTAATTTCACAGATTGGATATTGGATAAAATCTGTCTAGCGCGCAAATGTATTTTTGCGCGCCGACTGTCGGCACAGGGCCACGGCTTGGGATTCGATCGATCAAGGCGCGGGCGATCGCCCCTGTTCTCTGCCCTTTAGCTTGTGCCGCCGACGCTATTTTTCGTGGAATGCCGAGTCGAGCGCACGATAGACGGGATTCAGCAGATAGCGCAGGACGGTGCGCTCGTCGGTCTTGATGTCGGCAAGGACGGTCATTCCCGGCAGGATCGGATTGCGCCGGGGATCGTCGCCGACATGGTCCTTCTCAAGCGCGACGATGGCCTTGAAGTAAGGGCGTCCCTGTCCGTCGACCAACGTCGAGGCGGACAGATGCGTGAGTCGGCCGGGCACGCTGCCGAAGCGGGCAAAGTCGTAGCTTGAGACTTTCACCGTGACCGGCTGACCGATTTGCACCTGGCCAATGTCGGACGGCTGCAGCCGGGCCTCGACTATCAATTCGCGGCCGATCGGCACCAGATCCAGAATGACGCCGCCGGGAGGAATTATGCTGCCGGCCGCCCGGACGCGGAGTTCCTTCACCACGCCGCGCACCGGCGCCACGACCTGCGTGCGCGCCACGCGATCATCGAGGCGCACGCGCGCCTCCTCGACCTGCCGCAGCTCCGCGGTAACAGCACCAAGTTCGCGCATGGCGTCCGCGGAAAGTCGCGAATCAAGCTCGACCAGCCGGTTCTCGGCTTCCCCGATGGACTCGCGTGCCCGCCCGATATTGACGAGAACGGTCGAAAGCTCGCCCTGAACGCGATTCATCTCCCGCTGGACGTCCAGCAGCGTAATCCGCGAATTGAGCCCCTGATCCGTCAGGCGCTGACGCATGTCGAGGGCCTCGCCGGTGATCTTGATCTGGCGCTGCAGCGTCGCCTGTTGGCCGAGAAGCGCTTCCAGATCTGCCCTTCGCCCCGCAAGCTGCCGCTCGAGAACTGCGCGTTGACTCGCGCGAGACCGTTCCTGCGTACGCAGGATTGCCGCTTGGTCGGCCGAAAGGCCGGCTTCGATCGTTGCATCGAGAGTTGCGGACCGGCCCTCGGCGAATGCCCGGAGCCGCTCCGCCTGCAGCCGCAGGCCGGCCGCTCGAACTGCGATCTGGTCGCGCTCGGCAAGCGCCGCGGTCGGGTCTATCTCGGCCAGCTTCTGCCCGATTTCGACGATCTCGCCTTCCTGCACGAGGATCTTGGAGACGATGCCTCCTTCAAGATGCTGGATCATCTGAATGCGGCCGGCCGGAACGATCTCTCCGGGGCCCTGGGCGACTTGGGGAATCGTGGTCATCGCCGCCCACGCAACCGCGAAGCCGATCATCGCGGTTGCGATCCAGACGGCGGCGCGCAAAAGCCATGGCGCTCCGCCCTCTTCGAGATGGATGGCAAGCGTCAGGTAGCGAATCCGGGCGGGATCTGCTGGCGCCGAGAGCGAAGGTGGCTTCATGCTCATCAAATTGCTCCGAGTAGATTTGCCGCAGATCCGTCACCGCCCGCCTGCATCTGTGTGATGCGGCCAGCCTCGAACTTCGCGATGCGGTCGCACAGAACGAGGTGGCTTGGTCGATGCGTCACGAGGACGATAGATTGGCGGCCCTTTCGTCGGCGAAGCGCTTCGATGAGCGCCCTGTCGCCCTGTTCATCGAGCCATTGACCGGGCTCGTCGAGGAGCAGCACCGCGGACGGGCGCAGATAGGCGCGGGCAAGCGCAAGGCGCTGCAACAGTCCTGCCGGGAACTCCCTTGCCGCCTGATCGCCCAACTGGGTGTCGAGCCCTTCCTTGAAGGCCAATACGTCTTCAAGCGCACCTGCTTCGGCCAGGGCGGCATGAAGCTCATGAAGGCTTGCCGTCGCGGCGGCGAGACGGAGATTTTGCGCGATTGTTCCATAAAAAAGGTGACGGTTCTGCGGGGCATAGGTGACTGCCAGGCGCAGTTCGGCAGGCGTCATCTGTCGAATGTCGAGGCCATCGAGCATTACGGTGCCGGCCTGGGGTTGATACAACCCTGCCATGACCTTGAGCGCCGTCGATTTTCCAGCACCCGACGGACCGGCGAGCCCCACCATTTCGCCAGGGCGGACGGCGAGATCGACGCCAAGCAGGGCCGGCTCGGCATCCGAGCGATAGCGAAGCGAGACGCGGTTGAGCGAGATCTGTCCCCGAAAGACCCGCTGCACCACCGCAGGCGCCGCCCGTTCGGACAATTCCGGCTTGAGTTTAAGGAGACTGTCGATCTGCAGGATGCTCTGACGGATCTGCGTCAATCGCGCTATCGCGGATATCCCGAGCTGCAGCGGGGCCAATACGCGCCAAGTCAGGGCCATGACGCCAACCAGAGCGCCGACGGTCATCTCGGCATCGATGATCCTTGCGGCCCCCCAGACAAGCACCATCGCGCCAGCAAGCATCGTCAGGCTCTGCGACACCGTCTGCAGGGTCGCTGCCGACGCCTGCGACTTGCGGGCCTCGCCGACGCTGGCGGCCGATGATGCGCGGAAGCGCTCGAGCCAGATCGAGGACGCGCCGATCTGCTTGATCGCGCGAATGTTGGAGACAATCTCGACCGCGAGGGCATGACGCTGCGCGCGCGCCCGACTGGCCTGGCGCGTCGAATCTCTCTGAAGGCGAGCGCCGACAGCGGCCAGCGCAACCAGTGACGCGCCCAGAACGAGCGGCACCGCCACCAGTGGGCCGCCGATCCACGCGATCGCGAGGAGGAAGATGATCAGGAACGGCAGGTCGAGCGCCACGCCGGCGAGCGGGCCGGTGAAGAACTCGCGGATCGCCTCGAATTCCTTCAGGCGCGCGAGCTGCGTGCCGACATGTACGGCCTCAAGATAGCCGACCGGCAGTCGAAGCAGATGGCGCAGGACGGCAACCGAAACTAGCCGCTCTATTCGTGCGCCGACATAGGCAAGCAGGCGGCCACGCACGAGCCGCAACAGGAAGTCGAAAACGAACACGACACCGACGCCGACGACGAGATCCCGGATCAGGCTGGCCGCCTGACTGCCGATGACCTTGTCGAATATGGCCATCGAGAAGAGCGGAAAGACGAGCGCGAGGAGGTCATTGAAGAAGGTGATCAGCGCGAGCTGGCCCGCAATCGGGCGGAATCGACGCGCGAGCCGTGCCGCAAACGAACCGGCTCCGCTCGCCTCGTCTGCCGGCGTATCGACAGCTTCGACGAGATAGACCTCGCCACGAAGATCACGTGCCGGAATATCCCGCTCGGTGCCGGCACGACTGTCGAATATCCTCGCATGCCGGCCGTCGCGCGACAGGAGGACGCTGGGACGGCCATGGGGATCGACGAGCAAGCAGGGCAGCAGACGCGAGTCGACCGCGCCCGGTTCGACGCGATACGGGCGTGTCGCATAGGACAGTTCCGACAGCACGTTGCGAAGGCCGTCGAGATCCAGTCGCGAGGCGAAATGCGGCATCGCTTCGACGAGGACGCGCGGATCCCCACGCCATCCGAGCGCCGAAAGCAGGGGCATCAGACAGGCGGCAAATGGCGATGCGGCCTCGAATGCTTCAAGGCGCCCCTGACGCAGCTCATCTGCGAGGGAAGCCGAGCGAACAACCTCGATCCGCGACCGCGCCGAACCGGAATCAATGGTGCTCCGAGAAGGGTCGCTCATCGGCGGTCGACCGGACGCTCGTGAAATGCGCCATCGCGAAGCTCGAGAACACGGTCCGCGATCCGCAGCACCGAAGGCTGGTAGCTGACCAAGACAAGAGTTGCCTTTCCCTTCAGGTCGCGCAGCAGTCCAAGCAGCTTCTCGTTCGACTCATGGTCGAGGCCGTTGTTGCCCTCGTCGAAAAGAACGATGCGCGGCTCGTCGGCAAGCGCGCGGATTATTGCAATCCTCTGACGCACGCCGCCTGGCAGCGTCTCACTCTCGCCGATCTCCGTTTCGTAGCCTTTCGGCTGTGCGGCCACGTACCTGTCGAGGGCGAGCCGGGCGGAGAGATCGAGCGCCACGTCGACGACCCGTCCGCGCCGGAACATCGTGAGATTGTCGATGAGAGAGGCATGAAAGACCGTCCCTTGTCTCGGCAGGAAGCCGATTTCCGCAGATGTCGGGCGCGGGTGATTGGGCCCGAGAGCAATGCCGTCATAGAGCACCGATCCGCGACGAGGGCGTACAAGACCCGCAATGAGCGACAGGACCGTGGATCGGCCGCTACCGTTTGCCGCGACGATCGCCACGGCCTCTCCGGCTGCGATCTTGAGGTTCGCGCCGCGAAGGACTTCCTTGCCGCCGACGTAACTGAAGTCGACCTCGCGGAACTCGATCTCGCCCCGATCGATTTTCGGCCCGCCAGCCCGGCCGTGACCTGGCTCATAGGGAAGGTCTTCAAGCGCGCGAAGCCGCTCACGCGCAATCCGGATGCTCTGGAAGTTCGTCCAGATTCCCATGGCCCGCATGAGCGGCTGGAGTGTGCGTCCGGCCAGCAGCGAGCAGCATGCGAGCTGACCAACCGTCATTTTCCCCGCCAGCACCAGTTCGGCGCCGTAGGCGAGCACGGCGACTACCGCAAGGTTTGAGAAAAAGCTCCCGAGTGTCTGCGAAAGGCTGGAAAGAGTCGTTACGGCATGCATGTCGCTAGCAGCATTGTCCATAAGGCGCTCGTAGCGGCGCATCATCTGCCGCTCCATAGTCAACGCCTTCACGGTCGTGATCCCGGTCAGCACCTCGATCATGAAACTCGTCCGACGGTCGTCGGTGCGCGCGCGCGCCGCTATCGCTCTGCGTAGTGCGCCGCCGACCAGGAGGGCGCCGACCGCGAAGGCCGCAAAAACCGCCAAAGTAATCCACACAAGAGGTCCGCCGACGACCCAGATGAGGCCTGCGAAAATCAGGGCAAACGGCAAATCGACGAAGATCGTCGCGCCCTGGTTCGCATAGAAGTCGCGTAGCCGGTCGATGGCGCCAAGCCGCTCGAGGTGGGTCCCAGGCGAATCCTTCTGGAGGGCGGTGAAATCGCCGTCGACGAGATGTCCGATGGCGGAACAGCCGGCGGCATGTTCGTATCTTGCGCCGGCCCAGCCCGCGAGGGTGTTGCGTGCCGCGCGCATAAGGCCTTCGACGACCAGCACTGCACCCAGCAGTGCGACCAGCATTGCGAGCGTGTCCGAAGCGGCGTTGGGGATGACCCTGTCGTACACTTGGAGCGTGAAGAGCGGCAGCGCCGTCGCCAGGACATTGAGTGCCATCGACGCGAGCATGAGCGTCGGGTTGAGCGCCAGTCGAAGTCCTGTTCCGGCGGCTGGGTGGGCGGGGCTTGCCATCAGTTCTGATTATTGTTTTCGATTTGTTGAGGTGGCCGGACGTGTCAGTGGCGTAGTCCAAGACCTTTTGGACCCAAGAATCATCGACGAAGATATCTTTCGGCGAGTCAGCTGTGGACTCAAATATAAAAAAAATGCATAATTTTAGGAATGTGCGCAGTGTGTTGAGAAACAACGATTTTTGCAGAATGCGAAAACTGAAATGGCGGACGATAGTCGGAACATTCAACTCGATGAATTGACGGTTCTGCCCAAGGATGGCAAGGGGCCGTCAGCGTCCACGAACGATGCCGGGATAAGCGTCCAAGCGCCGCAATCGGCCGGGACGGCGCAGGACGCCGCGAACTCTCTGGGCGCGGTCCACTACGGGACACTGCTCGGCGACGAGCGATCATACGAGCCACAGGCCCCATCGGAAAATCGGGCGATTGAAATCTCGACGGGGCCGAAAATCACGGCGTCTCCGTCAGGCGGGGCGAACGCGCCGGGCGCGGAGCCGGAGGGGCCCTCTTCTGGATCTGGTTCGGCCGGGGCGAGCCTGACAGGCGAGCGCGGAGACGCGCCGGTTCAACTCGCAGGAACAGCAGCGGGCCTGCGTGGACGCGCGGAAGGCGCAGCCGAGATTGCAGCGCAGCCGGGCACTCCGACCGGTTCTGCCGCGGATGTTCGTGGTGACGGTGTGCCGGCCCAGGCTGGCGACGCAACAATCGCGATTGTCGATGGCGGGGCCGCAACCGCTGCTGTCGTTCAGGCAGGGCGCTCGGAGACAGTGCGTGCCGAAATAGGCAACGCTCCGTTTGGAGTAGCGGCGGATATTCCGGGAAACTCGCAGGTCTTGGCGAGTGGTCTTCTATCGCAACGGATCGGCGAAGGACGTGCTCCGGTCGCGCAGGCGCCCGCGGTTCCCGCTCCGCCTCCGCCTGAGCTGCGCCCGGCCGCTGCGGAAATAAGCCTGCATAACGAAACTCAGGCGCCGGTTGCGGCAGCAGGTATCGAGGCCAGACCAGATATTTCGGCATCCGCGCCGACCCTTTCGGTGTCCGCCGCGGCGGGCCTCGAGGATTCGACAATCCCGCTCGACATCCGGAGCCTGCTTACCGATACGGACGGATCGGAATCGCTGTCACTTGTCATCTCTGGTGTCCCTTCCGGAGCTGCGCTGTCGGCCGGTCTAGACAATGGCGATGGAAGCTGGACGCTATCCGCTGCCGATCTACCCGGACTTCGCTACGTTCCGCCGGCGGATGCGTCCGGCGCAGTCGATCTTTCCGTAACGGCGACTTCGACCGAGACCGCCACAGGCGACCAATCGTCACGCTCGGCCAATCTCCATGTCGATGTGGCTGGCCGGGCGGATGTTCCGACGGCGTTGACAATCGACATTCGCAGCGCGCAGGGCAATGACGCGACGTTCGCGAATGGAGAATCGGGGCTGATATCGATTGCCGCGCATTTCCGCGACAACGACGGATCGGAAACCCACGTCGTAAAGCTCGATGTTCCGGATCGGCTGGTTGTCGATGATGCGGCGGGCGGGACCTGGATGCCGGGCGCGGACGGCACGGGCGGTCAGATCGTTTTTTCGAACGCGATCGATGCAGGCGGGAACATCGCGGTGACGGTGACCGTCCATGCGGCCGACACAATCGACAGTTCCATTGCGACGGCCTTCGGGCTGACCGCGACAACGACCGAACTGGATGGCGACACGGCATCGGCGAACGCAACGGCGGCAGTCGACCTTTCGACCGCCGCGATCTCTGTCGATGGCACTTCGGGCGGCGACTCGTTCTCCGCGACCATACGGCGCGAGGCATTTGACGGCGGAACCGGAGGAGACGAGGTCAGCTACGCCGGCGACATGGCCGGCGTGGATGTAAACCTCGCCACGGGGTCAGGAAGTGGCGGTCTTGCACAAGGCGATACCTACTCGGGCATCGAGAATGTCGTTGGCGGAATAGGCGCGGACAGCCTGACAGGTGATTCGTCGGCGAACAGGCTTGATGGTGGCGACGGCGACGACAAGCTCGCGGGTGGGGCCGGTGCTGACACGCTGATCGGCGGGGCCGGCAACGATACGGCCGACTATTCCGCATCGGCAGCCGCGGTTTCGGTCAATCTTTCGACCGGCGCTGCAAGCGGTGGTGACGCTGCGGGCGATTCCCTTTCAGGTATCGAGAACCTCGTCGGCTCGGCGGGTGCGGATTTGCTGACCGGGGATGCGGAGGCCAATCGCTTGAGCGGCGGTGGCGGCAATGACCGTCTTGATGGCGGAGCCGGTGACGACACGCTGGTGGGTGGGGGTGGAGCGGACACGCTGGTGGGTGGGGCCGGCGTGGACACGGTGGACTACGCGGGCTCTGCGCTGGGCGTGACGGTGAACCTGTCG
>JAEUKX010000002.1 GCA_016794025.1 Rhodospirillales bacterium
GAGAAGCGCTCTTGACCATTCCATACGGTAGCGTATGTTTGGCGGCGGAGGAAGCGCCATGACGGCCGGATTCACGCCCGCCGACCCAGAATGGGAGTTCAAGGTCCGCGACAGCTTCGCGCGCCAGGGCGCGATGGCGACCGTGGGCGCGCGCCTGGTCCATGTCGAACCTGGCCACGTTCACGTCGCGCTCGACTATTCCGACGCGATCGCCCAGCAGCATGGCTACGTGCACGGCGGCGTCGTGGGCATGATCGCGGATACGGCCGGCGGCTATGCCGGGTTTTCGCTGATGGCGAAGGACGCAAGCGTGCTCACTGTCGAGTACAAGCTCAATCTCGTGGCGCCGGCCGACGGCGAGACGCTCGTGGCCAAGGGCCGCGTCGTCAAGCCGGGCCGAACGCTTGTCGTCACGCAGGCCGACGTGTTCGCGCTGAAGGGCGGGCAGTCGAAGCTCTGCGCGACGATGCTGCAGACGCTGATGACGATGACCGGAAAATCCGACGGCCGCGCGACCGGCCGCTGAGAAGAAGGAAGGGGAGGAGCCGATGTCCCGCAATATGCTGCCGCCGTTCGACTTCGGTCTGGGCGAGGAGATCGACATGCTGCGCGACCAGATCGCGCGCTTTTCCGCCGACGAGATCGCGCCGCGCGCGGCCGAGATCGACCGGGTGAACGATTTCCCTGCCGACCTGTGGCGCAAGATGGGGGCGCTCGGCATCCTCGGCATGACGGCGCCGGAGGAATACGGCGGCTCGGGCATGGGCTATCTCGCGCATTGCGTGGCGATGGAGGAGGTGAGCCGGGCTTCCGCCTCGGTCGGGCTCTCCTACGGCGCGCATTCGAACCTGTGCGTCAACCAGATCGCGCGCAACGGAAACGAAAAGCAGAAACGGAAATATCTGCCCAAGCTCATCTCCGGCGAGCATGTCGGCGCGCTTGCGATGTCCGAACCGGGGGCCGGCTCCGACGTCGTGAGCATGAAGCTCAAGGCCGAGAAGAAGGGCGACCGCTACGTTCTCAACGGCTCGAAGTTCTGGATCACCAACGGGCCCGACGCGGATACGCTCGTCGTCTATGCCAAGACCGATCCGGCCGCGGGCCCGCGCGGCATCACCGCCTTCCTGATCGAAAAAGGCTTCAAGGGGTTCTCCTGCGCGCAGAAGCTCGACAAGCTCGGCATGCGCGGCTCGAACACGGGCGAACTCGTCTTCCAGGACTGCGAGGTGCCCGAGGAGAACGTGCTGGGCGCCGTCGGCAAGGGCGTGAACGTGCTGATGAGCGGGCTCGACTACGAGCGCGCGGTTCTCGCGGCGGGCCCCACCGGCATCATGCAGGCGGCGCTCGATGTCGTGATCCCCTATGTCCACGAGCGCAAGCAGTTCGGCCAGTCGATCGGCGAGTTCCAGCTTGTGCAGGGCAAGCTTGCCGACATGTACACCACGACCAACGCCTGCAAGGCCTACGTCTACGCCGTCGCGCGCGCGTGCGATGCGGGCCGCACGTCGCGCAAGGACGCGGCGGGTGCCATCCTCTATGCGGCCGAGAAGGCGACGCTGGTGGCGCTCGACGCGATCCAGCTCCTCGGCGGCAACGGTTACATCAACGATTACCCCACCGGGCGGCTGCTGCGCGATGCCAAGCTCTACGAAATCGGCGCGGGAACCTCGGAAATCCGGCGCTGGCTCATCGGACGCGAGCTGTTTGCCGAAACGGCCTGAAGCTGGGATAGTCTTGTCGTCACAAGGGGGAAGCGGATGGCGCGGCGGCTGATTTCTTCGGGTTCGAGCTTCGAGAAGCTGGCGGGGTATTCGCGCGCCGTGGTGGACGGGGACTGGATCTTCGTCTCCGGCACGACCGGCTTCGACTATGCGCGCATGGCGATCCCCAAGGGCGTCGTCGCGCAGACCGAACAGTGTTTCGCGAACATCGCTGCCGCCCTCGACAAGGCCGGCGGCTCGCTTGCCGACGTGGTGCGCGTGCGCATCTTCCTGGGCTCGCGGAAGGACTTCGCGGCCGTCGCCCCCGTCGTGGGGCGGCATTTCGCGAAGATCCGGCCCGCCAACACGACGCTCGTCACGGGGTTTGTCGATCCGCGCATGAAGATCGAGATCGAGGTTACCGCGAAGAAGCGGAAGAAGGGGAAGCGCGCGTGAAGCCTGTCATCCTGATCGTCGGCGCCTCGCGCGGGATCGGCCTCGAATATGTCCGGCAGTTCTCGGCTGCGGGCTGGCGCGTGCTCGCCACCGTGCGCGACATGGCGAAGGGGGCCGCGGTCTCGAAGGCCGGCGGCGAGGTCTATCTGTGCGACGTCAACGATGCCGCTTCGGTCGCGCGGCTGGGCAAGGGGCTCGCGAAGGAAGCGATCGACGTCCTGGTGGTCAACGCGGGCATCTATACGGGCCGCGACTGGAAGCTCGGTTCGACCGATTTTGCCGCGTTCGAGGAGATCCTGCGCACCAACACGCTCGCGCCGCTGCGCGTGGTCGAGGCGCTGGTCGACAGCGTCGCGAAGGGCAACCGCAAGGCGATCGTCTTCACGTCCTCGCGCATGGGTTCGAACGCGCAGACCAACGGCGGCAGCATGCCCTACCGCGTCTCGAAGGCGGCGCTCAATTCGGTGGCGAAGAACCTGTCGGTCGAGCTTGCGGGGCGCGGCATCACCACGATCACGACGCATCCCGGCTGGGTGCGGACCGACATGGGCGGGGCCGGTGCGGCAATCGACGTATCCGAATCCGTCGGCGGCCTCCGGAAGGTGATCGAGAGGCTCACGCCGGCGGACAACGGCAGGTTCTTCAACTACGACGGAAGCGAACTTCCCTGGTAGGTGGACGATGGAACTGACCGAAACCCAGGAAATGATCCGCGATGCCGCGCGCGCCTATGCGCAGGAGAAGCTGTGGCCAACGGCGGCCGCGCGCGAGAAGGAGCGGCTGTTCCCGCGTGCGCTCGTGCGCGAGATGGGCGCG
Organism: Rhodospirillales bacterium; assembly: GCA_016794025.1. Taxonomy (GTDB): domain Bacteria; phylum Pseudomonadota; class Alphaproteobacteria; order CACIAM-22H2; family CACIAM-22H2; genus Tagaea. The sequence continues at coordinate 2,973 of JAEUKX010000002.1, forward strand.
CTTGGCTTCATGGGCATGCTCGTGCCCGAGGAATTCGACGGAGCGGGCGTCGACCATGTCGCCTACGCGCTGGCGATCGAGGAGATCGCGGCGGGCGACGGCGCGGTGTCGACGGTGATGAGCGTCCACAATTCGGTCGGCTGCATGCCGATCCTGAAGTTCGGCAGCGACTGGCAGAAGGAGACGTTCCTGAAGCCGCTGGCGCGGGGCGACATGCTGGGCGCATTCGCGCTGACCGAACCTTCGGTGGGCTCGGATGCCGGGGCCATCAAGACGCGGGCGCGGCGCGACGGAAACCACTGGGTCGTCAACGGCTCGAAGCAGTTCATCACCTCGGGCGGCACGGCCGACCTTGCGATCATCTTCGCGGTGACGAACCCCGAGGCGGGCAAGAAGGGCATCAGCGCCTTTCTCGTGCCGACCGACACGCCCGGCTGGAAGGCCGCGCGCATCGAGGAGAAACTCGGGCAGAAATGCTCGGACACGGCGCACATCGTCATGGAAGACATGCGCCTGACGCCGGACCTGATGCTGGGGGCCGAGGGCGAGGGCTACCGCATCGCGCTGGCGAACCTCGAGGGCGGGCGCATCGGCATCGCGGCGCAGGCCGTGGGCATGGCGCGTTCGGCCTATGCGGTCGCGCGCGACTACGCGCTCCAGCGCGAGACGTTCGGGCAGAAGATCTTCGACCATCAGGCCGTGCAGTTCCGCCTGTCGGACATGGCGACCGAACTCGAGGCGGCGCGCCTGCTCGTGGTCAACGCGGCGCGGCTTCGCGATGCCGGCAAGCCGTGCCTGAAGGAGGCGGCGATGGCCAAGCTCTTCGCCTCCGAGATGGCCGAGCGCGTGTGCTCGGCCGCGATCCAGACGCATGGCGGCTACGGCTACCTTGCGGATTTTCCTGTCGAGCGGATCTGGCGCGACGTGCGCGTGTGCCAGATCTACGAGGGGACGAGCGACATCCAGCGCCTCGTCATCGCGCGCGCGATCCGCACGGAGGCGTAGGGTATGGCATCGCCGATCGACTTCTATTTCGACTTCTCCAGCCCCTACGGCTTCTTCGCCTCTCTGCGCATCGACGATCTTGCGGGCCATTACGGGCGGACGGTCCGGTGGCGGCCCATGCTGCTGGGCGCGGCGTTCAAGCAGTCGGGCATGAAGCCGCTGCTCGATATCCCGCTGAAGAGCGACTACGTGCGCCACGATTTCGTGCGCTTCGGCCGCCTGCTCGGCGTCAAGTTCCGTCTGCCCGACCCGTTCCCGTTCGCCGCCGTCGCCTCCTCGCGCGCCTTCTACTGGCTCGACGCGCAGGACCCCGCCCTCGCGCGGCGCTTCGCCAAGGCGATCTACCGGCAGGCCTATGTCGCGGGCGTCGACACGACCGGGGTCGAGTTCGTGTGCGACCTGGCGGCGGGCATGGGCGTGGACCGGGCGAAGCTCAAGGACGCGCTTGCCTCGCCCGAGATCAAGGAGATGCTGCGCAAGGAAGTGGACGCGGCCGTGGCGCGCGGCGTGTTCGGATCGCCCTATATCGTGGTCGACGGCGAACCGTTCTGGGGCGCCGACCGCCTGCAGCAGGTCGAGGAATGGCTCGTCACGGGCGGCTGGTAGCATGAGCGCCTTCGCCACCCGCATCGACCCGCGGTCGGAGGCCTTCGCGGCCAATGCGAAGGCGATGGAAGCGCTCGTCGCCGACCTGCGCGCCGCGTGCGACCGGGTGCGCGAGGGCGGCGGCAAGGCCGCGCGGGACAAGCACGTGGCGCGCGGCAAACTGCTGCCGCGCGAGCGCGTGCGCACGCTCGTCGATCCGGGCTCGCCCTTCCTCGAGCTTTCCCAGCTTGCCGCGTGGGACATGTATGGCGGCGACGTGCCGGCGGCAGGCATGATCGCGGGCGTGGGCCGCGTATCGGGCCGCGAATGCGTGATCGTGTGCAACGATGCGACCGTCAAGGGCGGCACGTATTTCCCCATGACGGTCAAGAAGCATCTGCGCGCGCAGGAGATCGCGCGCGAGAACCGTCTGCCTTGCATCTATCTGGTCGATTCCGGCGGCGCCAACCTGCCCAACCAGGACGACGTGTTCCCCGACCGCGAGCATTTCGGGCGTATCTTCTACAATCAGGCCACCCTTTCGGCGGCCGGCATCCCGCAGATCGCGGTGGTGATGGGCAGTTGCACGGCGGGTGGCGCCTACGTGCCCGCGATGTCGGACGAATCGATCATCGTGAAGAACCAGGGAACGATCTTTCTCGGCGGACCGCCACTGGTGAAGGCGGCGATCGGCGAAGTGGTCACGGCCGAGGAACTGGGCGGGGCGGATGTCCACGCGCGCGTGTCCGGTGTGGTCGACCATTATGCGCAGGACGATGCGCATGCGCTGGGGATCGCGCGCCGGATCGTCGCCAACCTGAATGCCGGCCGGCACGGCCGGGCGGACCTGCACGCGCCTGTCGCGCCGAGATTCGATGCGAAGGACATCTACGGCGTCGTGCCGGCCGACCTGCGCCAGCCCTACGACGTGCGCGAGGTGATCGCGCGCGTCGTCGACGGGTCGGAGTTCGACGAGTTCAAGGCGCTCTACGGCACGACGCTGGTCTGCGCGTTCGCGCGCATCTGGGGCCATCCCGTCGGCATCATCGCCAACAACGGCATTCTTTTTTCGGAAAGCGCGCTCAAGGGCGCGCATTTCATCGAGCTGTGCTGCCAGCGCGGCATCCCGCTGGTGTTCCTGCAGAACATCTCGGGCTTCATGGTCGGCAAGAAGTACGAGGCGGGCGGTATTGCGCGCGACGGCGCCAAGCTCGTCACGGCCGTGAGCTGCGCGAAAGTGCCGAAGTTCACGGTCATCATCGGCGGCTCGTTCGGTGCGGGAAACTACGGCATGTGCGGGCGCGCCTTCGGGCCGCGGTTCCTGTGGATGTGGCCCAATGCGCGCATTTCGGTCATGGGCGGCGAGCAGGCGGCCTCGGTGCTGGCGACGGTGCGCCGCGACAACATCGAGGCGGCCGGCAAGAGCTGGAGCACGGGCGAGGAGGAGGCCTTCAAGGCCCCGATCCGCGCGCAGTACGAGACGCAAGGGCATCCCTATTACGCCTCGGCGCGGTTGTGGGACGACGGCATAATCGATCCCGCGCAGACGCGCGATGTCCTGGGGCTTGGCCTGTCTGCGGCGGCCAATGCGCCCGTCGAGCCCACGCGCTTCGGCGTTTTCCGGATGTGAGCGCCATGGAGCATCACGGTTTCTCCACCCGGATCGATCCGCGCGGCATCGCGCACGTGACGCTCGAGCGCGCCGAACTGCACAACGCGTTCGACGACACGCTGATCCGCTTCCTCACCGTCGAGCTCGACCGGCTCGCGCGGGAGAAGGCGGTGCGCATCCTCGTGCTGGGCGGGCAGGGCAAGAGCTTCTCGGCCGGCGCCGACCTCAACTGGATGAAGCGCATGGCCGGCTACACCGAGGCCGAGAACCGCAAGGATGCCGACGCGCTGGCGGGCCTCATGCGCGCGCTCGATCTGTTCCCCAAGCCGACGCTCGCGCGCGTGCACGGGGCCGCCTATGGCGGCGGCGTCGGGCTCGTCGCGTGCTGCGATATCGCCATCGCGGGCCGGCAGGCGGCGTTCTGCCTGTCCGAGGCGCGGTTGGGCCTGATCCCGGCCGTGATCTCGCCCTATGTCGTGGCGGCGATCGGCGCGCGCGCGGCGCGCCGCTATTTCCTGACGGCCGAGGTCTTCGATGCCGGCGAGGCGTTCCGCCTCGGCCTCGTCCACGAGATCCACGACGAGGCGGCGCTCGACGTGGCGATCGAGGCGGTCATCCACCGCCTGCTTGCTGCCGGACCCCACGCGCAGGCCGAATGCAAGAGCCTGATCGCGCGCGTGGCCCGTGGTCCCGTCGACGACGCGATGGTGGCCGACACGGCCCAGCGCATCGCGCGCGTGCGCGCCTCGGCCGAAGGCCAGGAGGGTATTGCGGCCTTCCTTGCCAAGCGCCGGCCGGGCTGGGCGCCGGGGGGCAGCGCATGAAGCTGCGCCGCCAGTTCCTGCCGCGCGGCGTGGCGGGCACGTCGTTCCTGCTGCTGCTCATCGCGGTTGCGGTCTCGGGCGACGTGGGCGTACCGCTGGCGGCGACGATGGTCGCCTCGGCGCTCGTGTGCGTGCTTTTCTTCCAGCGTCTTTTCCCCGGCTCCGCGTTCTTCTCGCTGGCGCTGGCCAACTCGATCGCGGTCTACGTGTCGGTCTTCGTCTTCCTTTCCGATTCGAACTTCCGCGGCGTCTCGCCGACGATCCAGCATGTCGGCTTCCTGCTGCCGCTCGTCTCGTTCGTGGTGGGCGCGCATCTGCGCCGGGAATCGATCCGCGTCATCGTCACGCAGCGCCGGGTCCGTTCGGCCGCCGATTTCCGCCGCTCGTCGAGCTGGCTGTTTCCGGCTGCGGTCCTGAGCGGGCTCACGTTCCTCCTGCCGGGCCTCGATCCCTCGGACCGCATGATCGACTGGTCGTTCCTCGTTGCCATGACGGCGATGGCGCTGTTCGTCTTCGCGGCCACGCAACAGGTCGCGATCTTCCTGATCGACGCGGGCCTGCTGTTCGAGGAATTCTTCGCGCGGCTGGAGCGGCTGATCCTGCCGGTCTACGCGTTCCTGACGTTCTATTCGCTGATCGTGGTCGCCTTCGCGGCGATCTACAAGATCGTCGACCGGTTCGTGCCGGGCCCGCATTTCAAGCTGCTGGGCGAAGACGTGCCGGTGTCGTTCTCCGACGCCATCTATTTCTCCGTCGTCACGCTGTCGACGGTGGGCTATGGCGACGTGCTGCCGGTCAGCGAGCCCATCCGCCTCATCGCGCTGGTCGAGGTCGTCTTCGGCATCACGCTGCTGCTCGTCGGCTTCTCCGAGATCATGAGCTATTCGCGCGAGGTCCAGG
>JAEUKX010000049.1 GCA_016794025.1 Rhodospirillales bacterium
GCGCTCGCCTGGTACGGCAAGTGGTATGCGCCCAACAACGCCATGCTGGTCGTCGCGGGCGACGTGACGCCGGCGGAGGTGAAGGCGCTGGCGGAGAAATACTACGGCCCGATCCCGCGCAAGGCCGTGCCCGAGGCGCGCATCCGCCCGCAGGAACCGCCCGCTCTCGGCACGCGCCGGATCGAGGTCCGCGACGCGCGCGTGCGCCAGCCTTCGTGGTCGCGTGCGTGGCTTGCCCCGTCGGCCTCGCGCGGCCTGCCGGCACTGGGGCCGGAAATGTCCGACGCGCTCGACGTGGCAGGCGAGCTCTTGGGCGGCGGGGCGACGAGCCGGCTCGTGCGCGCGCTCGTCCATGACGCCGCACTCGCGACGTCGGCGGGCGTCTCGTACGATTCGGGTGCGCTCGACCTTTCGAGCTTCTGGGTCTATGCGAGCCCGCGCCCCGGCACCGAAGTGGCCGCGCTCGAGGCCGCGGTCGAGAAGGCGCTGGCCGACGTGCGCGAACAGGGCTTTTCCGACGACGAGGTGGCGCGCGCCAAGACGCGCATGGCCGACGCGGCCGTGTTCGCGCGCGATTCGCTGCAGTCCGGCGCACGGGCCATCGGCGTGGCGTTCGCCACCGGCAAGGACGTCGCGTGGGTGGAGGGCTGGCCCGCACGGCTTGCCGCCGTGACGACCGCGCAGGTGAATGCCGCGCTGCGCGCCGTGCTCGACCCCGACGCGCACGTGACCGCGATCCTGCTGCCCAAGCCCGGAAGCTGACGCATGCGCGCGCTTTTCGCCCTGCTGCTGTTCGTCCTTGCCGCCGCCCCTGCCGGGGCCGCGGGCCCGAAGATCGAGCGCGTGACCAGCCCCGGCGGGATCGAGGCGTGGTTCGTGCGCGACAACTCGCTGCCGCTGCTGGCACTCCAGTTCGCCTGGCGCGGCGGTTCGGCCGCCGATCCCGCGGGCAAGGAAGGGCGCGCGGCCATGACGGCCGACATGCTCGTGCACGGGGCGGGCACGCGCGACCAGCAGGAATTCGCCGCGGCGCTGGAGGACAGGTCGATCGGGCTGGGTTTCTCGGCCGGGGCGGACACGCTGCAGGGCTCGCTGCGCGTGCTGTCGCGCGACAAGGAGTTCGGCGCAGGCCTGCTCGCCGACGCGCTGACGAAGCCGCGCTTCGAGCCCGCGCAGGTCGAGCGCATCCGCCAGTCCATTCTCGCCGCCCTCGCGCGCGACGAGACCTCGCCCGAGTCGATCGCGCGGCGCACCTTCGCGCGCGCGGCTTTCGGCGAGCACCCCTATGCGAAGCCTTCGCGCGGCACGCCCGAAAGCATCAAGGCGATGGGCGAGGCGGATCTTCGCGCGGGCCTTGCCGCAGGCTATGCACGCGACAACCTGCTGGTGACGGCCGTCGGCGATTCGAACCCCGAGGAACTGGGTGCGCTCATCGACCGCGCGTTCGGCGGCCTGCCGGCGAAGGCGGCCGTGCCCCCCGTGCCTGCGGCGCGCTTCGGCGGGGCGGGCCGCACGATCGTCGTCGAACGGCCGGGCAGCCAGACGAACGTGCTGGTCGGCGCCCCCGGCATCTCGCGCGACGACCCGGACCTTTTCGCCGCTTCCATCGTCAACTACATCCTCGGCGGCGGCGGGTTCAATTCCCGCCTGATGCTTTCCGTGCGCGAACGCGAGGGGCTCACCTACGGCATCGGCACGGGCCTTGCGATCTTCGATCACGCCAATCTCGTGCAGGGTTCGTGGTCGAGCGAGAACCGCGTGGTCGGCCGGGCGCTTGGCCTCGTTCGCGCGGAACTGGCGCGCATGGGCGCGGACGGCCCGACGGCCGAGGAATTGCAGGGCGCCAAGGATTACCTGCTGGGCTCGTTCGCGCTGCAGTTCGACGGCGTGGGCGGTATTGCGCGGCTGCTGCTCAATGCAAGGCTCGACGGACGCGGGACGGGCTGGTTCGACGAGCGCGAGACGCGCATCCGCGCCGTGACGCTTGCCGACGCGCGCCGCGTGGCGGCGCGGCTGTTCGCAGGCCCCGAGCTTCTGGTCGTCGCCGTCGGCAAGCCCGAGGGAATCCGGCCGAGCGACTGACGCCGCTTCCGGCTATCATCTTCCGCCCTTACGCCCCCGTCCGACGAGTCGCCCCATGCCGCTTCCCTATCTCCAGGATCTCCGCCATTGCGCGGGCCACGACCTTGACGGTCCGCTTGCGCACACGCGCCCGGTCCTCGCGCGCCTCAAGGCCGCCAAGGGCAGGGGCGAATACGCCTTCCTCGACCAGCCCGACCGCACCGACGACCTCGCCGCGATCGAGGCGGCGGCTTCCGACATGCGCCGCTTCGGCACGGTCGTGCTGCTGGGCACGGGCGGGTCGAGCCTCGGCGCCCGCACGCTCGCCGCGCTTGCCGATGGCGGCGGCGGCTTCTGGCCGAAAGGCACGCCGCGCCTGATCGTCGCGGAGAATGTCGATCCGTTCGGCTTCGAGCGGATGCTCGCCACGCTCGACCCGGCCGATACGGGCGTGCTGCTCGTGTCGAAGTCGGGCGGGACCGGCGAGACGCTCGCCCAGGCGCACGCGATCCTGCCGTGGCTGGCGAAGGCGGGTGCGCTTGCGCCGCGCGCGCGCGCGATCACGGAGCCGACCGACAACGCGCTTGCCCGGCTCGCCCGGCGCCACGCGATCCCGATCCTCGAACATCCGCCCACGCTGGGCGGCCGCTATTCGGTCCTGTCGGTGGTGGGGCTGCTGCCGGCGGCAATCCTCGGGCTCGACATCCGCGCCCTTCGCGCCGGGGCCGCGGCCGCGCGCGATGCCGCACTTGAAGATCCGGCCACTTCGCTGCCCGCGCACGGGGCCGCACTGGCTGCCGCTCTCGTCCACAAGGGCAAGCGCACGACGGTCCTGTGCCCCTATGTCGACGCGCTCGGTCCCTTCGCCCAGTGGTTCGCGCAGCTGTGGGCCGAAAGCCTCGGCAAGGGCGGGGAAGGCACGACGCCGATCCGCGCGCTGGGCACGGTCGACCAGCACAGCCAGCTGCAGCTCTGGCTCGACGGACCGGCCGACAAGCTCGTGACGATCGTGGCGCGCGACAGCCGCGATGCGGGCCCGCGCTATCCGGCGGCCGCACTGGCCGACGCCTCGCTCGACTGGCTGGCCGGCCGCACGATGGGCGACCTGCTGGACGTGTCGTGGCGCGCCACGGCCGAGACGCTCGCCCGGCGCGGCAGGCCCGTGCGCATCCTGACGATCCGCACGCTCGACGAGACGACGCTCGGCGCGCTGCTGATGCATTTCATGCTGGAAACGGTGATCGCGGCGGACCTGTTCGGCGTCGATCCCTACGACCAGCCGGCGGTCGAGGACGGCAAGAAGCTCGCGCGCACGTATCTCAAGGGCATGGGCGCCGGCGGATGACGATCCGCCGCCTGCCCGAGACGCTGGTCAACCGCATCGCCGCGGGCGAGGTGATCGAGCGGCCGGCGGCGGCCGTCAAGGAACTGGTCGAGAATGCGATCGATGCCGGCGCCACGCGCATCGACGTGACGCTGGGCGAGGCGGGGCGCGCGCTGATCGCCGTCGTCGACGACGGCAAGGGCATGACGCCGGACGAGCTTTCGCTGGCCGTCGAACGCCACGCCACCTCGAAGCTGCCGGACGACGACCTGCTGGCCATCCGCACGCTGGGATTCCGCGGCGAGGCGCTGCCCTCCATCGGTGCGGTCGCGCGCCTTGCGATCGCAAGCCGCCCGCGCGCGGCCACCGAAGCGTGGTCGATCGCGGTCGAAGGCGGGGCCAAGGCCGAGCCGGTGCCCGCTTCCGCCCCGCCGGGCACGCGCGTGGAAGTGCGCGATCTGTTCTACGCCACGCCCGCGCGCCTCAAGTTCCTGAAGGGCGAGCGGGCGGAGCGCGAGGCGTGCGAGGACGTGGTCGCGCGGCTGGCGATGGCGCACCCGGAAGTCGCGTTCTCGCTGACCGCCGACGGCCGCGCGGTCCTGAAACTGCCGGCTGCGACGGGCGGCGGCGACGAGGCGCGCCTGCAGCGCGTGTCGGCCGTGATCGGCCGGGATTTCTTCGACAATGCCGTGGCGCTCGATGCGCGCCGCGCCGACCCCGAGGGGGCGGTGCGCCTGTCGGGCCATGCGGGCCTTCCCACGTACAACCGTGCCACCGCGCAGCACCAATACCTGTTCGTCAATGGCCGGCCCGTGCGCGACAAGCTGCTGGCCGGTGCCGTGCGCGGCGCCTATGCCGATTTCCTGGCGCGCGACCGCCACCCGGCCGTGGCGCTGTTCCTGGAACTGCCCACGCACATGGTCGATGCCAACGTGCATCCGGCCAAGACCGAGGTGCGTTTCCGCGATCCCGCGCGCATCCGCGGCCTGATCGTGGCAAGCCTGAAAGAGGCGCTCGACCGCGCGGGCTTCCGCGCCTCGACGCGCGTGGCGGTCGAAGCGCTGGAACTGGCGCGCGCGCATGCGGCCCCGCCGCCGCAATATGCCTTTCCGGCGCGCGGGCCCGCACACGGCACGGCCCCCGGTGCGGCCCTGGCCGAGCGCAGCGTCGAATACAATGCCCCCGTCGCGGCCCGCCCGGCGGCCCCGGCCTTCGGCGCCTCGGTTCCCGCACCTGCTGCCGTCGGCGAAGCCGCTCCTTCCGGCCTGCCGCTGGGCATCGCGCGCGCTCAGCTGCACGAGACCTATATCGTCGCGCAGACGGCCGACGGCATCGTGATCGTCGACCAGCATGCCGCGCATGAGCGCCTCGTCTACGAACGCATGAAGGAGGCGCTCGACGCGGGCGGCGTGAAACGGCAGGCGCTGCTGATCCCCGAGATCGTCGAACTGGACGAAGGCGCGGCCGCGGCGATCGCGGCCAAGGCGGACGAACTGGCCGAACTTGGCCTGGTCGTGGAACCTTTCGGGCCCGGTGCCGTCGCGGTGCGCGAGACGCCGGCCCTGCTGGGCGAACTCGACGTGAAGGGGCTGCTGCGCGACCTTGCCGACGAGATCGCGGAACACGGTGCGGCACTCTCGCTCAAGGAGCGGCTCGCCGACGTGTGCGGCACCATCGCGTGCCACGGCTCCGTGCGCGCCGGCCGCCGCCTGTCGGGCCCGGAGATGGACGCGCTGCTCCGGCAGATGGAGGCGACGCCGCACAGCGGCCAGTGCAACCACGGCCGGCCGACCTATGTGGAACTGAAGCTCGCCGACATCGAGAAGCTGTTCGGCCGGCGGTAGTCGCCGCATAGGCAATAAAACTTTTTGTAAGAATTAAATCATTGAACGGCAGCGGCGGGCATGACATGGTTGCGGCCATGTCGATTCCGCTGTCCGCATCGTTCGCACCGATCCTGCCGCCGTCCGGCAGCACCATTCGTTTTGCGGAATCGGTCACCTCGGAAAAATCCGCGAAAACAGGTTACCGGGCCCCCGAAATCGGCATTTATCCGTTAAATGGCAATGGGTTGGAATTAGGTTACCGGCAGGCGACCTGTCGCCTGCGGTCGCCAGTGGTAACCTGTTTCGGGACCGGATGCGCCGCCAAAGATGCGGGCGCGGTTGTTGCGTTGCGGGAGGGGCTTGCCTATGTTCCCGCTTCCCTCCGCGCGCCCCAACTCGGGCGCCTTTTTTTCGAGTCCTCCGCGCAATGACCGACCTCTCGCGCATCCGCAACTTCTCGATCGTCGCGCATATCGATCACGGGAAGTCGACGCTGGCTGACCGCCTGATCCAGGCCTGCGGTGCGGTCGAGGCGCGCGAGATGCAGGACCAGATGCTCGACTCGATGGACATCGAGCGCGAGCGCGGCATCACCATCAAGGCGCAGACCGTCCGGCTCGACTACAAGGCCAAGGACGGGAAGGACTATGTCCTGAACCTGATGGACACGCCCGGCCACGTGGACTTCGCCTACGAGGTCAGCCGGTCGCTCGCCGCGTGCGAGGGATCGATCCTCGTCGTCGACGCCTCGCAAGGGGTGGAGGCGCAGACGCTCGCCAACGTCTACCAGGCGCTCGACGTGGGCCACGAGATCGTGCCCGTGCTCAACAAGATCGACCTGCCGGCGGCCGACCCCGAGCGCATCAAGAAGCAGATCGAGGACGTGATCGGGCTCGACGCCTCGGACGCCGTGCCCATCTCGGCGAAGACCGGGCTCAACATCGATCTCGTGCTCGAGGCGCTGGTCCAGCGCCTGCCCGCGCCCAAGGGCGACGGGGCGGCCCCGCTGAAGGCCCTGCTCGTGGATGCCTGGTACGACCTCTATCTCGGCGTCGTGCTTCTCATCCGCGTCAAGGACGGGCGCATCGCGCGCGGCATGAAGATCCGGATGATGAATTCCGGCGCCAACTACGACGTCGAGCGCGTGGGCGTGTTCACGCCCAAGCTCAAGGACGCGGGCGAACTGGGGGCGGGCGAGATCGGGTTCGTGACCGCCGGCATCAAGGCGGTGGCGGACGTCGCCATCGGCGACACGATCACCGAGGAGAAGCGCCGCGCGGCCGAGCCGCTGGCGGGATTCAAGCCCTCGCTGCCGGTGGTATGGTGCGGACTGTTTCCGGTCGATCCCGCGCAGTTCGAGCATCTGCGCGAGAGCCTCGCCAAGCTGCGGCTCAACGACGCGAGCTTCGTCTACGAGCCGGAAAGCTCGGCGGCCCTGGGCTTCGGCTTCCGCTGCGGCTTCCTCGGGCTGCTGCATCTGGAAATCGTGCAGGAACGGCTGTCGCGCGAGTTCGACCTCGACCTGATCGCGACGGCGCCCTCGGTCGTCTACAAGATCTACCTGACCGACGGCAGCGTGCTCGACCTGCACAACCCCGCCGACATGCCCGATGCCGTGCGCATCGACCATATCGAGGAGCCGCGCATCAAGGCGACGATCCTCGTGCCGGACGAGTATCTCGGCGCGATCCTGAAGCTCTGCCAGGACCGGCGCGGCATCCAGCAGAACCTCACCTACGTGGGCAACCGCGCGATGGTGGTCTACGACCTGCCGCTCAACGAGGTCGTGTTCGATTTCTACGACCGCCTCAAGTCGGTCAGCCGCGGCTACGCGTCCTTCGACTACCAGATGACCGACTACCGCGAGGACGATCTCGTGCGCCTGTCGATCCTCGTCAACGCCGAGCCGGTCGACGCGCTTGCCATCATCGTCCACCGCACCCAGGCCGAAAGCCGCGGGCGCGCGCTGTGCGTGAAGCTCAAGGAACTCATCCCGCGCCAGCTCTTCCAGATCCCCGTGCAGGCGGCCATCGGCGGCAAGATCGTCGCGCGCGAGACGATCTCGGCGCTGCGCAAGGACGTGCTCGCCAAGTGCTATGGCGGCGACATCACGCGCAAGCGCAAGCTCCTCGACAAGCAGAAGGAGGGCAAGAAGCGCATGCGCCAGTTCGGCCAGGTCGAGATCCCGCAGTCCGCCTTCCTCGCCGCGCTCAAGGCGCGCGACGACTAGGCTTCGGCCTCAGCGCCAGTCGGGCCGCCGGCGGCGGCGCGGCAGGCGCGGGCGGCCCGCATACCAAAGCATCGCCCCGGCCACCGTCGCCGCCATCCAGGCCGGCGCCAGAAGGACCGGAAAGACGAACTCCTCCCACACCGCCGGGCTGGCGTGGCGCGCCACCGCGGGCCCTGCGGCAAGCAGCGAGTCGCTGTCGAGCGTCTCCCACACCGCGAGCAGCGGCAGCGGCGAATACTGGCCGTGCTCAAGCCACCCGAATCCGTCGTGGCCGGCCGCGGCGGCGGCACCCGCAAACAGCAGCCAGGCAGCGATCCGCAGCACGATCACGAAGGCCCGATCCCCCCATCCGGTCCGGAATTTCCGTGCCAGTCTAGCGGCTTCGTCCGGGCGAGGCGAGCGGACCGGAAGCCCTTGGAATGCGGCCGGTTTGCCTGTAAGACCACCTCCGCCGACCCGGCGGAGGGGTGGCCGAGTGGTTTAAGGCGCTCGCTTGGAAAGCGTGTATGGGGGAAACCCCATCGTGAGTTCGAATCTCATCCCCTCCGCCATTCCTTCCCGGCGAGTCCGATTATCCGGACCACGCGCTTTCCCTCGCGCGCGATGGCGGCGGCAGTGAGCGCGGCATCGGCCGTCTCGCCGTCGACAAGGCCCGAGCGTCCGTCGACAGCGATCCGCCTCGCCTCGCGCCGCGCCAGTTCGAGAACCGTTTCCGACACGTCGTTGTCGAACAGGACCACGTCGGCGGCCATCAGTTCGCGCAGGGTCTTAAGCGTGAGATGCTCCGCGTCGAGATGCCCTCGTTCGACGATCGTGACTTGACCGGACCGCGATTGCCGATGCGCACGATCTGAAAGAAATCCGAAAGCGACGTCGTCCTCGGGCGGGGGAACGACGAAGGCGCGCTCGCAGAGCGCTTCCCAGAATGCCCGGCGGGCGAGCCCCGGCTTGAGCGCCGCGTTGACCCGGGACCGGATACGTCCCGCGAGTGCGGCCCACGCGGAGACGGTCGAGGGCAAGACTGCCTCGATGCGGCGTCGAATCTCCTGGCTCAGGATCGGCGCCGTTCCGCCGGACACGATCCCGACGACGACGGGCGAGCGATTGACGATCGATCCGAACATGACGCTGCAATATTGCGGCCTGTCGATCACGTTGCAGGGAACGCCCGCCAGTTGCGCCGTGGCGGCAAAGCTCTCGGCATCGCTGTCGTCGCGAGCATCGGCTATCGCCAATGCCGCGCCCTGAAAGTCGCAATCCCGCCAACCGGACCCGATCAGGCGGATGTCCGGACGTCCTCCCGCAAGGAGGTCGCACATCTCCGGTGCAAGCGCGTCGGGCGCCGACCAGACCTCGATCCTCGCACCGGCGGCGGCCACAAGTTCGGCCTTCCATGCGGCAGCGGCGGATCCGCCGCAAATGACGACCCGCTTGCCGCGCAGGTCGAAGAATGCCGGCAACATCGACAGTGGCGCCATGCGCGCAGGTGCCCTTGCGCGCGATCTCTCGGGCATCGCCGGCCGGGCCGGGCGGAACAAGTCTGCATCTGTCGAGCCGTCCATCGGGGCTACCAGGCGTTATAGGCGAGGAACTTTCCGCTCATGCGGATCTCGATCCGGTCCCCCTTCGGGTGCGGCACCTTCTCAACATGCATGTCGAAGTCGATGGCGCTCATGATCCCGTCGCCGCCCTTTTCCTGGATCAGTTCCTTGAGCGTCTGTCCATAGACGCCGACGATCTCGTGAAACCGGTAGATGCAGGGGTCCGTGGGCACCTGCTGACTGAAGATCTTCTCGGGAAACTCCGCGAGAACGACGGCCGCTTCCTGCGGCAGTCCGAGATTTCGGACGAGCAGATCGGCCTTGGCCCGCGGAAGGGAGTTCATCCCGAGGCACGCCGACGTCACGAAGACCTCGCTCATGCCGAGCCCATCGGCGATCGACTTCCAGGTGACGCCGGACGCGCGCTTGCGCTCCTGGATCATTCCGGCCACGTCTCGCTTCGTCAGCATCTCCATCTCCTCATTTTCAGGTAGGCCTTGCCACAATCCACCACACGAGCCCGAGCGCGACGACGAACAGCAGGATTGCCAGGCTCTTCCAGAACAGGACCGGATCGCGTTCGAGAAGGGCCGTGCGCGGCATGCCGGGAAGCCCATGGTCCGGCCTTGCAAGATCGGCCGCGAACTCGGACACCTCGCCGTAGCGCTTGGCCGGATCAGGGTGCACGGCCCGCCGCAACGCCGCGTCGACATGAACCGGCACGTCGATCCCGAGATCGGGCAGCGAGAGGTAGCGGATCCTTCGTTGTGCACGGCGATCCGTCGTCCGAGCCATGGCCGTTCCGTACGGAAGCCTGCCCGAGAACATCTGGTAGGCGATGACGCCGAGCGAATAGACGTCGGCGGACGCATCGATCGGATCGCCAAGCAGATACTCGGGCGCCATGTATTGCTGCGTGCCGGGCAGGCGGTCTTGCGCCATTCCGGCAATCTCGTCCACGCCGGCGATCCAGGCGGAGCCGAAGTCGATCACCGTTACGTGGCCGCCCGCATCGATCAGGATATTCTCCGGCCGCAGGTCCTGATGGAGCATCTGTCGTCGATGCATCGCCTGGAGCCCTTGGGCGATCTGCGCGACGATCGCGATCACGACATCGGTGCCAGGCTCGGGATTGGATCGCATCCATGCGCCGAGGCTGCGTGCGTCGAGCAGTTCCATCGCCGTATAGAATATGCTTCGGCGCCCGTCGGCTTCCGCCGCGCGAAGAAGATGGGGATTGTCGACGCGTCGCGCGACCCACTCCTCCATCAGGAATCTCCGCAGGAACGCCGGATCGTCCTTGACGGACGTCGAGGGAAACTTGAGGGCCGCGCGCGTGCCGCTCTCGGCATGCACCGCCGAATAGACGTGGCTCCGGTCGCTGGCATGCAGTCGCTGCTCGATCCGCCACTGATCGATCGCGTCGCCGGGCTCGGGAAGGGACCTCGCCAACGGCAGCGTGTCGGCCGCGAGTGACTCTTCTGCGTCGGGCGGGGGAAGCGCGTCGATACGGGCGATCTGAATCGTCAGATTGTCCTCCACGCCGCCTTCATACGCCATGCGAGCGATCGACTTTGCGGCCGACTCGAGATCGATCGATCGTGCAAGGGACCGGAAAAGCGAATCCGCGGCCGCGTAGTCGCAGATACCGTCAGTCGCGAGAACGAAGACATCCCCGACGGAGACGGGTACCTGGCAATAGTCGATCTCGATCTCCGGATTCACTCCGAGCGCGCGGCCCAGATAGCTGCGCCCGCCGCCGACGGAGACGCGATGCGGGACCGTCAGCGGTTCGACGGCGGACCCCGATATCCGCATGACGGCGCCATCGCCGATATGGAAAACATGGGCCGTGTGGGATTTGAACACCACGGCGCTGAACGTGCAGACATAGCCCCTGTCGCGATCGTCGATCATTCCGCCATGCCTGGTGGCGGCGTGAAGCCAGGAATTGGCGGCGGAGATGACCTTTCGCGCAGACGTCTTCACGTTCCAGGCCTCGGACGTGCAGAAATAGTCGCTGAGGAAGCACTTGACCGCCGTCTCGGCTGCGGTCCGCCCGAACGTGCTTGTCGAGATGCCGTCGGCTATCGCGAGCGCCACACCCTTTGTCGTGCGCAGGCGCGGACCCGGTACGACGGCGCCGTGGAAATCCTGGTTCGCCGGCTTCCGACCGCGATCGGAGAACTGGCCGAGCGATATCTCGATCTGGGAACTCAACACGGATTGTCCCGTACAGGCCAGACCGGAGCCCCGCGTCGCGGGGCCCCGGAGCCATTCACTCGGCGGCCATCAGCTTCATCGAAGCCGCCTTCTTGACGTTGCCCGTCCGCACGTGCGTGGCGTAGAGCGTCGCGCCGACGAACGTGAGGCCGCCGACGAGATTCCCGATCACGGTGGGTATCTCGTTGTAGAGGAAATAGTCCGTCCACGTGAATTTTCCGCCGAGCATGATGCCGCTCGGAAACAGGAACATGTTGACGATCGAATGCTCGAAACCCATGTAGAAGAACACGAGGATCGGCATCCACATCGCGATGACCTTGCCGGAGACCGACGTCGACATCATCGCCGCCACGACACCCGTGGACACCATCCAGTTGCACATGACGGCGCGGACGAAGAGCGTCAGCATCCCGCCGAAGCCGGCGGCCGCATAGCCGAGCGTGCGCCCTTCGCCGATATGCCCGATCTGCTGGCCGATCGCGTTCGGGTCCTTCGTGAAACCCATCGTGAAGATGATCGCCATGAAGACGGCGGTCGTGAGCGCGCCGGCGAAATTGCCGAAAAAGACGAGCGTCCAGTTGCGCAGGAGGCCGGCCAGCGTCACGCCGGGCCGCTTGTCGATGAGCGCAAGCGGCGCCAGCGTGAAGACGCCCGTGAGAAGATCGAAGCCCATGAGGTAGAGCATGCAGAAGCCGACGGGAAACAGGATCGCGCCGACCAGGGCATTCCCTGTGTTTACGGTGATCGTGACGGCGAACGCCGCGGCCAGCGCGAGAATAGCGCCGGCCATGTAGGCGCGGATCAGCGTGTCCTTGGTGGACATGAAGACCTTCGCCTCGCCGGCGTCGATCATCTTGGTCGAGAACTCTTGTGGTGAAAGATACGCCATCTGCCGCTCCCTTTTTCGATGAAGGATGTTGAGTTCGAGGTTCTGGCTCCCGATCAGCCGCTTGCGCAGAGATAGATCGTGTCGCCGTCGAGCTGGATCGGGATGGTGCGGACGGCGCCCTCGTCGGCTCCCCGTGCGGCACCGGTTTCAAGGTCGATGACCCAGTTGTGGAGCGGACACGTCACGCAGCCGTCGTGCACGATGCCGTCGCTCAGCGGGCCACCGCGATGGGGGCACCTGTCCTCGACGGCGAATATCCGGTCATCGGCGGTGCGGAACACCGCAACCGGGGCTTCTCCGAGCCGGACGCGTCGCGCCCCGTTCCTCGGGATGTCGGCAATCGAACCGACCGCCTGCCATTGCCGCGTGATCTGGTTCATTGCGCGGCATCCTGCGCGAAGATAGCCATCGGCTCGAATTCGTGGCGATCCTTGCCGGCGGCACGTTCCGACCAAGGATCGACCTGCGCGTGCCGCTGGCTTTCGACGAAGCGTTCGAAGTAGTGCCGGCGGCGCGCCGCCTCGCCAAGGATCTGCTGCCGGATCTCGTCGACCCCGATCCGTTTGGCCCACTTGTAGATGCGCTCGAGGTAGCGGCCCTGCTCGCGGTACATCTGGAGCAGCGCTGCGATGGCTTCGATCGCTTCGTCCTCCGACGCGACGAGGCCCAGGATCTCCGTTCCCTTGATGTCGAGGCCGGCGGCGCCGGCAAAGTGGATCTCGTAGCCGGAGTCGACGCAGATCACGCCGATGTCCTTGCAGGTCGCCTCCGCACAATTTCGCGGGCAACCCGAGACGGCCATCTTCACCTTGGCGGGTGTCCATGAACCCCACGTGAATTTCTCGATGCGGATTCCAAGTCGCGTGGAATCCTGCGTTCCGAAACGGCACCATTCCGACCCGACGCAGGTCTTCACCGTCCGGACGCCCTTTGCATAGGCATGGCCCGAAACGAACCCGGCCTTGCCGAGTTCCGCCCAAACGGCGGGCAGGTCGTGCTTCTGGATGCCCAGCATGTCGATCCGCTGTCCGCCGGTGACCTTTACGGTTGGTATCCCGAACCGGTCGACGACATCGGCGATCGCGCGCAGCTCCTTTGCGCTCGTGACACCGCCCCACATGCGCGGGACGACGGAGAACGTGCCGTCCTTCTGAATGTTCGCGTGTACGCGCTCGTTCACGAAGCGCGACTGGTAGTCGTCGGCGTATTCGCCGGGCCAATCGCAAACCAGATAATAGTTCAATGCCGGCCGGCACTTCGCGCAGCCGCCGGAAGTTCGCCACTGCAGTTCCTGCATGACCGCCGGAATCGTCTTCAAGGACTTTGCCTTGATCAGGCGGCGCACGTCGTCGTGACCGAGATCCGTGCAGCTGCACATCGGCGAAACGGCAGCCGGCCTGTATCGGTCGCCGAGGGCGACGATCATCAGCTTCTCGACAAGCCCTGTGCAGGACCCGCAGGAGGCGGATGCCTTCGTGTGGGCGCGGACCGCATCGAGCGTGGTCAGTCCTTTCGATGCGATCGTCTCGACGATCCGCCCCTTGCAGACGCCATTGCATCCGCAGATCTCCGCGTCATCGGCCAGTGCTACGACGGGTGCGAGCGGGTCCGACAACGCGCCGTCCGCCCGGCCGTTCGGGCCAAGGACGAGCGAATGGCGCACCGCCGAAATATCCGTTTCCTTCTTCTTGAGGTCGTTGAACCACGCGCCGTCGGCCGTATCCCCGAAAAGCACGGTCCCGATGATGCGGTTGTCCTTCAGAACGATCCGCTTGTAGATGCCGGCCGCCGCGTCACGCAGGACGATCTCCTCGCGATCCTCGGCTTCAGCGAAATCACCGACGGAATAGAGATCGATCCCCGTTACCTTGAGCTTGGTCGGCGTGTCGGCATGCGAGAAACGGAGCTCGGGCCCGCCGGACAGGGTTGCGGCAGCGACCTTTGCCATTTCGTAGAGTGGCGCGACGAGCCCGTAGACGTTGCCTTCGACTTCGGCACATTCGCCGACGGCGAGGATGTCCGGATCGACCGTCACCATCCGTGCGTCCGTGACGATCCCACGGCGGACGGGTAGACCGGCGCCCTGTGCAAGCGCGATGTTCGGTCGGATGCCGACGGCCATCACGACGAGCGTGGCAGGGATCGTGCGCCCGTCGGCAAGTTCGACACCTTCGACCCGGCCGCTTCCGACAATGGCCTTGGTGTTTGCCTTGGTCAGGATTGTGATGCCGCGCGCCTCGAGCTTTTTCTGAAGCAGATAGCCCGCCGCGGGATCGAGCTGGCGTTCCATCAGTGTGGGCATGACGTGGACAACGGTCACTTCGACGCCCCGTTCCCGGAGGCCGGCAGCGGCTTCGAGTCCGAGCAGGCCACCGCCGATCACGACGGCACTCGTTCCCGCCTTGGCGGCACCCAGCATCGTGTTGACGTCGTCGATATCCCGATACGCGACGACACCCGGCAGGTCGTTACCGGGAACGGGAATGACGAACGGGAATGATCCCGTCGCGATCACCAGCTTGTCGTACCGTGCGCGATGGCCACCCTGCGACGTGACGATTTTCGCCTCGCGATCGATCCCGACGACCTTCTGCCCCTTGTGAAGAGTCACGTCATGGCGTGCGTACCAGTCGTCGTCGTGGATGACGATGTCCTCGAACTGCTTGGCTCCGGCGAGAACGGACGAAAGCAGGATCCGGTCGTAGTTCACGCGCGGTTCGGCGCTGAATATCGTCACGCGGCTGCGCTCTGGTGCGGCCTCGAACAGATGCTCGAGCATGCGCCCCGGCGCCATGCCGTTGCCGACGATGACGACATCCTGCGTCATGGCTGCTTGGCATCCCGTGCTAGGCCAGCAAGCCCGTGACGCACTCCGTCCGATCCGCATCCTCGACGCATGCCGTCCCCGCTTGCCTCGGCACCGGGAGACCGCTGCCGAAAGCAAAAAAAAGCTGC
This sequence comes from Rhodospirillales bacterium, assembly GCA_016794025.1. Taxonomy (GTDB): domain Bacteria; phylum Pseudomonadota; class Alphaproteobacteria; order CACIAM-22H2; family CACIAM-22H2; genus Tagaea. Next base: position 15,053 of record JAEUKX010000049.1, read on the forward strand.
CGATGAGGTCGCCGCATCCGTCTGCAACGGAGTGCGAATCGCCTGATCGGCAGCTTTGCCAAGAGCGCCCGTCCTTGGACGCCCGAATGAAGTTCGCGTTACACCAAGCACGATCCACGCCAACTATGCCGCAGCGCACCAAGTGCAGAGTTTCCAATGATTTTGAGGAAGTCCCGTCAGCGACCGAAGTGGTCGATCGCCGGCGATCCGTCAATTTCTGGGCAACGTGCTGCCCAAAATTGCGCTTCCCGGGCCCGACACAGGATCAGTCGCCGCTTGTCTGGGCGTTGATGTAATCGCTCAACTTGTTCGGGTCGAAAATCCGGCCATCGAAGAACCCGTCCGGACCAAGCATCAGGTCGGTACCGGCACATCCGACCGGGGTCGTTGTCGTCATCGCGCCTTCGACTTTCGAATCCGCGTCGGGGACGGCTACGCCGATTGGTGTCAGCGCACTGCGATACAGGTCGGGCCGGTAGCAGTTGAGCGCGATCTCGACGTTTCCCGGTGTGTGGGCGACATCGCCCCAGCGGACCATCTGCGTGTAGAACCAGGAGGCATGGCTTTTCCACGGGAAATTGGCAGCCTTGTCGAAAGGCAGATAGAAGTCCTCGACCTTCCGGAAGTTCCAGTCGCCTTGATCAAGGGTGCCAGTCAGGGCGCGTCTTGTGATTTCGGCCGGCTGGCCCAGATAGGCCGGCTGCGCCATCAGTTCGGTCAGCGCCGGATGATTGCGCGGATCTTGGCACCAGCGGGCGGCATGGTGCATGGCGCGAAGCAGTGCGGCGAGGGACTCGGGTCGTTCGCCGGCCCAGATCCGCCGCGCGCCGAGGACTTTCTCGGGACTGTTGCGCCAGATCGCCGCCTTGACTGTCGCGATACGGCCGATGCCGGCGACAACCGAAACACTGTTCCACGGTTCGCCCACGCAATACCCGTCGATCCGGCCAGCGGCCATTGCGTCGGCCATGAAGGGCGGCGGAACGATGACGATCTCGATCTCGCGCGACGGATCGACGCCGCAACCGGCCAGCCAATAGCGCAGCTCGTAATTGTGGCCCGAGTGCGGGTGGGTGACCGCAAATCGCAGCAACGGCGCACCCGCTGCGCTCCGGGCGCGGACATAGGCGCCCAGCGCCCGCCCGTTGCGGGCCGGATCGAGCGTCGGTTCGGCGCCGTGGTCGGCCATACCAGCCCACACGGCGTTCGACACCGTCACGCCGTTTCCGCCGAGCCCGAATGAAAACGGAACGACGGTCTCGGACGCCAACGGCGTCAGGCCGAGATTGCAGGCCAACGGCATCGGGCCGAGCATGTGCGCCACGTCGAAATGGCCGATGGCCATGCGGTCGCGGATATTGGCCCAGGAGGTCTCCCGGTGGAGCGTTAGTCTGACGCCCTCATTTTCCGCAAAATTCATCTCGCGCGCGACGATGAGGATTGCGCAGTCGAAGAGCGGCATGAAGCCCGCGTGAATCTGGTGTTCCGGCATGGCTACAACTTTCCCGGTCCAAGCAGGTCGGCAACCGTCACAAGGCTTTGGGCAACGTCGACGATCTTGCGATTCTGGTTCATGGCCGTCTTGCGCATGAGCGCGTATGCGTCGTCCTCCGACAGGCCACGGGACTTCATCAGGAGTCCCTTCGCGCGATCGATGACCTTCCTGTTTTCGAGTTCGCCCCGAGCCTCCTCCAGCTCCCTCTCCATCCGCGCGAAAGCATTGAAGCGGCTGATCGCCATCTGGAGAATCGGCTTGACGCGCTCCTTTCGAAGCCCGTCGACGATGTAGGCGGACACGCCCGCGTCGACGGCCGCTTCGATCGAGGCATTGTCGGAGTGGTCGACGAACATCGCGACAGGCCGTTTTACCGTCCGCGACAGCTGGAACATGTTCTCGAGCATGTCGCGGTTCGGCGTTTCCAGATCTATGACGATGACATCCGGGTTGATCTCGGAAATCCGCCTGACAAGCGCGGAAACATCGTGGACCAGCGTCACGCGGTCGTGACCGGCTTCGCGCAATCCTTCCTCGATGATTGCCGCGCGAATCCGGTTCTCATCGATCACGAGGATTGAGAGCGATGCTGGAAGCATTCCGGGTTTTTGTGCCCGATCGCCGCGGGGCTCGCAACGCGAAATGGTAGGCAGATTCTGGCGCTTTTTTGTGCGCCATGACGCCGGACGGGAAGGGCGCGCAGGCCGCGCCGACTATGGGGTTTTTCGCCCTCCTCGGGCGCGTTGCGGGCGCAAGGCGCGTGTCGGATCGATGCGTGCGTCCAACAAAGCGGCAGGACGCGCGGGCTGCGGTCAGTCCTCGAAGATCGCGACCTGTGCCGGCCGGCGCGAAGTGACGACGCCGCGATACATGCCCTCGGTATTGTAAGGCATCGTCACGTTGCCGCTTCGGTCGACGCCGACAAGGCCAGCGCCGGATTTCCATTCGGGCAATTCCACGAGAACGAGATCGCGTGCCGCCTTATCGAGGTCCTGGCCGAGATAGGCGATGCGCGCGGAAATTTCGTGGGCAAGAACCTTGCGGATGAAGAACTCGCCTTTTCCCGTCGCCGAAATGGCGCATGTCGCGTTGTTCGCGTATGTGCCCGCGCCGATGATCGGCGAATCGCCGATGCGGCCGACGGGCTTGTTGGTGTAGCCACCGGTCGACGTTGCGGCGGCAAGGTTTCCGTGACGGTCGCGCGCCACGGCACCCACGGTGCCGTGCTTCTGCGCCTCGTTCGCCCGCGCCGTGGCACCCTGCGCGGCGAGCGCCTTCATTTCGGCGAGCATCTGGCGGCGCTGCTCGGTGCCGTAATAGTCCTGCGGCACGATCGCAAAGCCCTTCTGGCGGGCAAAATCGTCGGCGCCATCGCCTTGCAGGAGAAGGAAATCACCGGAGGCCATGATTGCACGGCACACGCGGATCGGGTTGCGCATGGCGCGCGCGCCGGCAATTGCCCCGGCTTCAAGCGTCCGGCCATCCATGATCGCGGCGTCAAGCTCGTGACCGCCGGCTGCGTTGAAGGCCGCCCCGTGTCCGGCGTTGAAGACCGCCGCATCCTCCATCACCACGACAGCGGCTTCCACGGCATCCAGTGCGCTGCCGCCGGCGCGCAGGATCGTCGCACCCGCGTCAAGCGATGCCGCGAGGGCTGCCCGTACATCGGCGGCGAATGCGGCGGGGATCGTGGCGCGAGGGAGCACGCCGCAGCCGCCATGGATGGCAAGGGAAAAGTCCGCGTCGGTCATGGGGGCGCTTCTCCGGAAAGGTCGAGCTCGGTTGCCCGCAGGCACGCGACTTCGCGTCCTTCGACGTGAAGAAGCGTCGGGCGCTGCACGGCGCAGGCTTCATTCGCATGGGGACAACGCATGTGGAAATGGCATCCGGCCGGTGGATCGAGAGGCGAGGGGAGTTCCCCCCGGATCGGCCGGAAATCGACCTCCACGCGGTCGTCGATGCGAAGACGCGGGACGCTGTCGAGCAGCGCACGCGTATAAGGGTGACGCGGACGCTCGAAAACCGACCGGGCCGTGCCGATCTCGACGATCCGTCCGAGATACATGATCGCGATCCGGTCGGAGACGTGCCGTACCACGCCAAGATCATGACTGATGAACAGCATGGTGAGGCCGAGATCTCGCCGGAGCTTGAGGAACAGATTGACGATCTGGGCCTGGATGGACACGTCGAGCGAGGCAACCGGCTCGTCGCACACGAGCATATCGGGACGCATGGCCAGCGCGCGGGCAATCGCGATTCGCTGGCGCTGGCCGCCGGAAAACTGGTGCGGATACCGGTCTGCCACCTGTGGATCGAGGCCGACGGTCGACAGCCATCGCGACACGTCGGCAGCGGACGCACTCTTGGACACGAGTCCATGTGCAACCGGTCCCTCGGCAATGATGTCGCCTACGCGCATGCGCGGATCGAGTGAGGCAAAGGGGTCCTGGAAAATCATCTGGACGCGTGTCGTCGACTTTACGGGCCGGCCCGCACCGGCCAGCAACGGCATCCCGTCGAACAGTGCGCTGCCTGCACTCGGCGGGAGGATGCCGGCGATCATTCGGCCAAGCGTCGATTTCCCGCAGCCGGATTCCCCGACAAGCCCCAGCACTTCGCCATTCCGGATCTCGAGGCTTACGTCGTCGACAGCATGGACCGGCCTCGGAAGTTCGCAAACCCCAAATGCCGATCCGATCCGCTCGACCAACGTGGCCGGCTGCCGGAACACCTTCGAGGCCGCGCGGACATCGACAAGCGCGCTCATGGCGCGTCCCCGAGCGGCCGATGACAGCGCACGCCGCGCCCGCCGGCGCCGACCAAATCGGGCATGGCTGTGCATGCATCCACGGCATGCGCGCATCGCGGCGCGAAGGCGCAGCCCGGCGGCGGGTCGGACAGTGATGGCATCGCACCGGGGATCTGCCGCAGATCCTGCCCCGGCGTCGCGAGCGAGGGCAGGGAGTCAAGCAGGCCGCGCGTGTAGGGATGGCGCGGCGCACTCAGTACGTCGCCGACCGTGCCCTCCTCGACGACGCGACCGGCGTACATGACGAGGATCCGGCTGGCCAGTGCCGAGACGGTCGACAGATCGTGGCTGATCCAGATGAGTGCGGTACCTGACTCGCGCGCGAGCGACTTCATCTCGGCAAGAATCTGCGCCTGGATCGAAACGTCGAGGGCAGTTGTCGGCTCGTCGCACACGACAAGTGCCGGACGGTTCAGCAGTGCGATGGCGATCGCGACGCGCTGGCGCATGCCGCCGGAAAGCTGGTGGGGATAGGAATCGAGCCGGCGGCCGGCATCGGGGATCCCCACGCGCGTCAAGATCTCGGCGGCGCGCGCGCGTGCCGCCGCCTTGCCGATCCGCTCGTGTGCCTCCAGCGCAAGGCGCATCTGGTCCAAGATCGTTAGCACGGGATTGAGGGTCGCGGACGGATCCTGGAACACCATCGCGATCCGGCGTCCCCGCAAGCTGCGCAACTCGCCGTGCGGCAGCCCGACCAGTTCGCGACCCTCGAACCGGACCGATCCGCGCACGATGCGGCCGGGCGGATCGACAAGCCCGAGGATGGAAAACCCCGTGACCGACTTGCCGGATCCCGACTCGCCGACCAGTCCGATGATCTCGCCGGGCGCCAGTGAAAGCGTCACGCCGTCGACGGCACGGACGACGCCTGTCCGGGTGGCGAAATGCGTCGCGAGATCCCGGACTTCAAGCAGCGCCGTCATCGCCGAAGCCTCGGGTTCAGTTGGTCGCGGATCTGGTCGCCGACGAGGTTGATGGCGACGATCAGCACGATCAGCGCCACGCCCGGATAGATCGAAATCCAGTACCGGCCGGACAGCATGTACTGAAAGCCGTTCGCGATGAGCATTCCGAGCGACGGCTCGGTGACCGGAAGCCCGAGGCCCAGAAAGGAGAGCGTCGCCTCGAGCGCGATCGAGTTCGCGACCTGCACCGTCGCAACGACGATAAGTGGCGGCAGGCAATTCGGCAGGATGTGTCGGAACACGACACGCCGCGCGGATAGCGGCGTAGAAAGCGCCGCCATCACATAGTCTTTCGCGCGTTCGGCCGCCGCGGCGCCGTGGGCGGTTCGCGCGAAATAGGCATATTGCGCGGTCACAAGCGCCGTGACGAGCTGCCATTTCCCCTGCCCGAGCACAGCCGCAAGGACAAGGGCGAGAAGGATCGCGGGGAAGGAGAGCTGGAGATCGATGAAGCGCATGATGAACGACTCGGTCCTGCCACCGGCGAAAGCCGCGACGGCGCCGAGCGTTGCACCGACGGCAAAGGCGAAGGCCCCGGCCGCAAGCCCGACCTGGAGCGAGACGCGCAGGCCGTAGAGGATCGCGGACAGCAGGTCCCGGCCCTGTGCGTCGGTTCCGAGCCAGTGCGTGAAACCCTTCGATCCGACGAATCCCGGTGGGCGCCGCGCGTCAGCCAAGGCCAGGCTCGCCAGATCGTACGGATCCTGCGGCGCCACGATTGGCGCCAGTGCGGCAATGCCGACGATCGCGACGACAAGCAGGAACGCCGCGAGCGCCACGCGGTTCTCCACGAACTCGTCCCAGAATCGCAGAAGCGGCGAATTTCCGTTCATCGTGCCCTCGCGGCGCGAAGCCGCGGATCGAGCGCCGCATAGGCGATATCCACGAGAAAATTGATCAGGATGAAAAGGAACGCCACGAGCATCAGGTAGGCGACCATCACGGGCCGGTCGAGCGAGGATATGCTGTCGATGATGAGCTTGCCCACGCCCGGCCAGGAGAAGATCGTCTCCGTCACGACCGCGAATGCGAGCGTCGACCCGAACTCGAGCCCGAACACCGTGACGATCGGAATCGCGATGAGGCGGAGCACGTGGCGGTGCAGGATCGTCCACTCGCTCTCGCCGGCTGCGCGCGCGAACTTGACGGCGTCGCCCAGCATCGTCTCGCGCGTGCCGGCACGCGCCAGGCGCACCATCATCGCGAACTTGAAGAGGGAAAGGTTCAGCGCCGGCAAGGCCAGATAGCTCCATCCGTCGAGCGTAAGGAAGCTGAACGGGACGCCGAAAAGGTCGGCGGTCTCGCCGCGCCCGCCTGCCGGCAGCCATCCGAGCGTCACGGCAAACGTGAGAATGAGCACGAGGCCGATCCAGAACGTGGGTACCGAGAAGCCCAACACCGAAAAGGCCATGATGGCGCGCGCAGCGATGCCGTCGGGGCGATAGCCCGCGTACATGCCCAGCGGGACTCCGGCAAACGTCGCGCCGAAGACGGCAAGAAGCGTCAGTTCAAGTGTGGCGGGGAGCCTGGAAAGGATCAGTTCGAGCACAGGCATGTTGAAGACGAACGAACGCCCGAAATCGCCGGCCGCGAGGCGCAGCAGGAAGTCGCGATACTGCACCCATAGCGGCTGGTCGAGGCCGTAGGCCTTGATCGTCGCCTCGCGGATGGCCTGCGTGGCATCCGGCGACAGGAGAACGTCGATCGGATTTCCAATCCCGTAGACGCCCGCGAACACCAGCGCCGAAATGACGAGCATGACGACGAGCGCCTGGGCAAGGCGTTGAAGGAAATAGCCTAACATATCGCCATCGAATGCCTGTCCGCCGGGCAGGCGGCGCGCCGGGTTGAAGATAGTTCCAAGTAGAACCGACATCTTGACAGTCGCTTCGCGCATGCGTCAAGGTTCCGGCCGTTCCGGGGAGGCAAAGTGCCGCGCAAGCGCAGCCCAAAGAACGAGAATGCGCGAAGCGCCGGCGCCCGGCGCCCGGCCGAGCCGCATCCGATGCTTGGGGTCAAGCTCTGGAACAATCCCTGCCGCCTGTCCTTTCGCGTCAATTTCATCGCGCACCATTTCAATCAACCGGTCTATGACTGGGTCTGGCGCGAGTACCGCCTTACCCAACCCGAGCACGTCGTCCTTTACGCGCTCGGTCTCAAGGACGGAATCACCGCGGACGACATCGCGGCTTCGACTTCCCGCCCGAAAAACACATTGAGCCGGGGCGTCAACGCGGCGCTCCGCAAGAAGCTCATCGATCGACGCCCGGATCCGCGCGACCGCCGCCGCCTCATCCTGACCCTGACGGCGACCGGACGGCGCATTGTCGCAAAGAGCGTGCCGGCCCTCGTGGCGCACGAGGACGCGATGGCGGCCCGCCTGTCCAAAGCGGAGCGGCGGGCACTCGAAGCGCTGCTTGAGAAGATCATCCTCGACAAATCGAATTGGCCAACTCAAATAAGAAGGAGTCCCAAGACATGAAATACGTATCGAACTGGGCGCGGGGCGCGCTCGCGGGAAGTGCCATGGCGCTCGTCCTCGCCGCCGGCGCATCGGCCCAGACGCTGACCATCGGCGTGCGCGGCGGACCGGAGTCGATCGATCCGCACTACACTGCAACCGGCACGCATGCGGAAGCGCTCAAGCACGTGTTCGATACCCTGACCTGGTCGGGCACCGGCCTCGAAGTCGAGCCCCGGCTGGCGGAAAGCTGGAAGGTGCTCAATCCCACGACGTGGGAATTCAAGCTGCGCAAGGGCGTGAAGTTCCACGACGGTTCGGACTTCACCGCCGAGGACGTGAAGTTTTCGGTCGAGCGCATTCCCGTCGTTGCCGGTCCCAATCCGACGACGATCTATGTCCGGCGCATCAAGGAAACCCGCATCGTCGATCCGTATACCGTCCACTTCGTCACGGACGGGCCCGCGCCCGTTCTGCCAAACGACCTGATCCGCCTCTTCATCGTCTCGCACAAGGCGGCGGCCGGTCTCACGAAGGAATCCGCGAACGCCGCATTCAACTCCGGAAAGGCGGCGGTCGGAACGGGTCCTTACAAGTTTGTCTCCTGGGCGCCGAAAGGCGAACTCGTCCTTGATCGCAACGACGCCTATTGGGGTCCCAAGGAACCGTGGGCACGCCACGTGCGGCGCGAAATCCCGAACGATGCCGCGCGCGTTGCCCAGCTCAAGGCCGGACAGCTCGACCTGATCACGCGCGTGCCCGCGACGGACGTCGCCGCCCTGAAGCGCGACAGCAAGCTTTCGGTCACGACGATCGACACCGTCTATGTCTTCAACATGGAAATGGATATGCGCGATACGCCGCCGGCCGGCCAGATTTCGGCCAAGGACGGCAAGGCGCTTCCGAAGAACCCGCTTCAGGACAAGCGCGTGCGCGAGGCCATCGATCTTGCCATCGACCGAAAGGCGCTGGCGGAGATCGCGATGGAGGGGCTCGGCAAGCCGGTCAACCAGCTTGTGACCTCGTCGATCTTCGGCTTCAACAAGACCCTGCCGGAGCGCAAGTACGACGTCGCGGGCGCCAAGAAGCTTCTGGCCGAGGCCGGATATCCGAACGGCTTCCGTGTGCGCTTCGCGTTCACGCAAGACCGCCTGCCGGGCGATGCCCAGGTTGGCACTTCAATCGCCCAGATGCTGGCGGCGATCGGCATCGATGCGGTGGCGGCGGCGACGCCGGCGGCCGTGTTCTTCCCGGCGCGCACGCGCGGCGAGTTCTCCATGTCGATGTCCGGCTGGGGCACGCTGACGGGCGAATCCCACTACACGCTTTCGTCGCTCGCGCATTCGAACGATCCGGCGGTCAAGATGGGCGCGTTCAACGTGCTCGGCTACAAGAACACGACCATGGACAAGCTGCTCCAGGATGCCGCCGTCGAACTCGATGTCGCGAAGCGGCGCAGCCTTCTCGAGCAGGCCAATGCGCTTGTCTACAGCGATCGCCAGCGCCTGCCGATCGTCGCCGTGGGCTCGGCCTGGGCCATGCAGAAAGGCAAGGTCACGATCAAGCCGCGCGTGGATGAAGATACGCTGGCGATGGACATCAAGCCGGCGAAGTGACACGCGGGGATGCAGGCGGCCGTCCCGATACCGCCTGCATCCTTGCCCAATCCGGAACCGTACAATGCGACTCATCGACATGAACTGGATGCAGCTCGAAGCCCACCTCAAGGGCGACGATCGCTGCATTCTTCCCATCGGCAGCATCGAGCAGCACGCGCAGCTCAGCCTCGGGGTGGACGCCATCCTTTCCGAGAAAGTGTCTCTCGATGCGGCCCAGCCGATCGGCGTGCCTGTCTTTCCCGTTCTCTCCTACGGCATCACGCCCTATTTCACGGCCTTTCCCGGCACCGTCACGTTGCGGATATCGACGGCGATCGCGCTTGCGAAGGATGTATTCGACTCCATGAAGCGCATGGGCTTCCGGCGCATCGTCGCGGTCAACGGGCACGGCGGAAACAGCCCGATCGGCGCCTATATCCAGGAATGGATGGCCGACAATCCCGGCGTGGCGATCAAGTTCCACAACTGGTGGAATGCGCCGAAGACCTGGGCAAAAGTGAAGGCAATCGATCCGGTCGCCAGCCACGCCTCGTGGATGGAAAACTTCCCGTGGACGCGCGTGGCAAACGTCGCCTATCCCGACACGTCGAAGCCGATGGTCGACATTCCGCATCTGAAGTCGATGGACCCGGCGCGGGGCCGCGAACTTCTTGGCGACGGAAATTTCGGCGGCCGATATATCCGGGATGACTCGGAGATGCTGGCGCTCTGGGATGTCGCCGTTGCCGAGACGCGCGAACTGGTCGAAGGGCCCTGGCCGAAATGAGCGGGCCGACCGTAATCTGGGGGTCCGGCGCTGTCGGCGGTACGATCGGCGCATATCTCGCCCGAGCGGGCGAGGAAGTGATCTTCGTCGACAACGTGGCCGACCACGTCGCCGCCATCAACGCGGGCGGCCTTGCGATCGAAGGCCCGATCGACAATTTCGTGGCGAAAGGCCGCGCGTTCCTGCCTTCGGATGTCAAAGGCCGGTTCTCCCGTATCGTGTTGGCCGTCAAGGCGCAGCACACGAAGGAAGCCGCGGCGACGTTGGCTCCCCATCTCGCGACAGACGGCTACGTTGTTTCAGCTCAGAACGGACTCAACGAGATCGAGATTGCACGGCAGGTCGGCGAAGCGCGCACGATGGGGTGCTTCGTGAATTTCGGCGCCGACTATCTCGGGCCCGGCCGCCTCATCCATGGCGGCCACGGCGCGGTCGTTCTCGGCGAACTCGACGGTCGTTCGACGCCACGTCTGGCGGATACGCTGGCTCTCTTCCGGCGATTTGAGCCGGCTGCGATCTCGACGGACAATATATGGGGCTATCTCTGGGGAAAACTCGGTTACGGCGCGCTGCTGTTCGCCACGGCCCTGACAAACCGCTCGATCGCCGATGCCTTGGCCGAGCCGCGCTGGCAGGAGCTCTATCGGCGGATCGGAACCGAGGCGATGGTCGCGGCAGGCGCGCGGAAGATCGTCGCGCAGGGCTTCAACGGATTCGATGTGCAGGCTTTCCAGCCGGGATCCGACCGGAAGATGCTGCGTGCGTCGCTGGACGCGATGGTGGCGCATAACGCCAAATCGGCGAAGACACACAGCGGCATCTGGCGCGACCTGGCCGTGCGCAAGCGCAAGACCGAAGTCGACGCCCAGATCGCGATCATCGCCGAACTGGCGGCGGAAACCGGCGTCGAGACCCCGGCTATCCGCAGACTGGTCGCCTTCGTTCACGACGTGGAGGACGGCCGCCGACCGCTGTCGGACGAGACGCTGGACGCGCTTTCAGAAGCCGTGATGCGATGAATTTCGACTTTTCGGGCAAGACCGCCATCGTCACGGGCGCAGGCCACGGGATCGGCCGCGCGATCGCCCGGGGATTCGCGGATCTCGGCGCGCAGGTCTTCGCCTGCGATCTCGAGATCGGCGAGCTCCAGGAAACGTCGGCCGGCCGGATGACCGTGTGGGCTTTCGATATCGCCGATCGGGCAGCCATTGCCGCATTCGTGGCGGAGGCGGAGCGGACCGGCCGGATCGACATTCTCGTGAACAACGCCGGGGGCGTGCGCGGCCAGACGCATCGCCCGGTCGAAGAGGTGACGTTCGAGCAGTGGCGTGCGCTGTTCGAGGTGAATGTCGACGGCGCGTTTGCATTTGCGCAGTCCGTCGCACCGGCCATGAAACGCGCGGGTTCCGGGCGGATCGTGAGCATTTCCTCCGGCGCCGGACTGGGCGTAAGCCTGACCGGCATCCAGGCCTACGCCGCCGCCAAGCATGCGCTCGTCGGACTGACTCGCCAGCTCGGCCATGAACTCGGCCGTTTCGGGATTACGGTCAACTCGGTTGCCCCCGGATTCGTGCGTTCGAATCCGGCAAGCGAAAGGCAGTGGCAGAGTTACGGGGCTGACGGCCAGAAGGCTATGCTCGAGCGCATCGCCATGCGACGTCTCGGGCGGCCGGAGGATATTGCCGATGCCGTCCTGTTCCTGGCCTCGGAGCATGCTTCGTGGATTACCGGCCAGGTGCTCCAGGTCGACGGCGGAAAGTAGCCTAGCGCTTCAGGCCGCATTCCTGGGCGCAGTATGCCGCGATATCGGCGTGCGTGGCGAACCAGATGCCGGGCATCGCCTTGGCGTGACGGATGATCTCCTCCACGATCCAGATGCGCGAGCGGTGGCCGATGACATGCGGGTGCATCGTCAGGACGTAGAGGCCGCCCTCCTCGTAGGCGACGTCGAGCTCGCGCCTGAAGATGTCGAACACGGCCTCCGGCGCGGTGTACGGCCTCAGGCTCGCCAAGCGATCCATGTTGAAATAGATCGCATCGTCGCGAATCCATTCGACTGGAAGCTCGACCACGCCGGTCGGCTTCCCGTCCTCGAGAAGTTCGTAGGGATCATCGTCGGCCATGAGCGACGAATCGTAGAGGAGGCCCATCTCGCGGATGATCGCAAGCGTGTGGGGGCTGAAGTCCCATGACGCGGTGCGCACGCCCACGGGCCGCCGGCCGGCGATCTTCTCGAGTACGTCAGCCGCGCGCAGATTGAGATCGCGTTCTGGCTCGTATCCAAGAGTGCTGTTGAACTCGTGAATCCAGCTGTGGAGCGCGATCTCGTGCCCCGCGGCGACGACAGACTTCACTTCCTGCGGATGCAGCATTGCGGAGACCGCCGGCTGGAAGAAGCTCGCCGGCACGGCGTACCTGTCGAGAAGTTTCAGGATGCGGCCGATGCCGGAACGTGCCCCGTACTGGCCTTGACTCAACTTGCCGTGCGACTTGCCGCCATAGCGAAGCTCGCCCGTCTCGTGATCGGAGTCGAACGACAGGGCCACGGCGCAACGCGCGCCGTTCTTCCACTGCTTCGGCAGAAGGGACCGCCCGGCTCGGACCTTGTCGACCTTCGCGCGCCATGTCCGCTCGTCCCATTGCCAGGGCTTCGGTTCGCCGTCGCCATCCATCATCGAGTTCCTCTCATCGGGTCGTGTGGAAAACCATCCACATCCGCAATCGGTGGCCGATGCCTGCAAACTCCGTCGGACGCAACCGTGGCCCTAGCGTGGCCGGCGGATCTCGGCGCCGATATGCGGCAGGGAATAGATCGTATCGACGTTCTCGCCGTCGCGCGATAGCGGAACCAGGAGAATCTCGTATTCCCAGCGCCACAGGCTAACGGTGATGTCCCGCATCTCGCGCGCCGGGCTGCGCGACCTGACGACGCGTGCAAGCGTCCGGCGGATGATCTCGCGCACGCGCGGTTCAGGATATTCATCGAGCGTCCGCCCGGTCATGTCGATGCCGTAGAGTGCGGCCGTATGCGGGGCGTCGATCCGGAAGCGGAAGGTACCGCCCGGAAGCACGTCGTGGACGCTCAGGGTCTCGCGCGCCCAAACGATCGCGGCCGGCGACAACGTTTCTGGCGTCGGCATGCGTGCGAAACCGCAAGCCGCCGACCATGCCGCATGGAGACGGCGCAACGGCGCGCCGGCGATGGTGGCCGGATCGAATTCCGCGACCATCGCGGTCCCGGCGGATATGGATCGATCGTCGATGTCTCGTGCGAACATGGAGTCTCGGAACTTCGGGCGTACACCGAGTTTCTCACGAAGCCACGTCCAAAAGCATCGGTTTACGCGCGTGCAAGCGAGTGCGACCTGCATCGCGAAATGCGATTCCGCGACGAGCAGAGCGATCGTGTCGCGGTCGTACAAGTCCGCAATATCAATCGTTTGGCCGAAATGTTCGAGCGCCTTGCCGATACCGGATGTCTTCTCCAATATCCGGCCGCCAAGACCGAACGCGACGAGGAGAACAGCGTGAACCCGACCCAATCGAACCAGCCCGATGTCCGCGCGGAAGCCGAAGCACTCCTGAAGCGACTTGGCGTCGACCCGTCCGCTTCCCGCAGCGGCACGCTTGTCGCGCGCAGCCCGATATCCGGCACCGAGATCGGCCGCGTCGTCGAGGCCGACGGCGCGCAATGCGTATCGGCAATTGCGGCCGCGCATTCGGCTTTCCTCGAATGGCGCAAGGTTCCCGCGCCTCACCGGGGCGAATTCGTTCGCCTGCTGGGCGAGGAACTGCGTCTGGCAAAGGCCGATCTCGGCCGGCTCGTGACGATCGAGGCCGGCAAGATCGTGTCGGAAGGGCTCGGCGAGGTGCAGGAAATGATCGACATTTGCGATTTCGCGGTCGGTCTTTCGCGCCAGCTCCATGGCCTGACGATCGCCACGGAGCGCCCGAACCACCGCATGATGGAAACCTGGCATCCGATAGGTGTCTGCGGGATCGTCACCGCATTCAACTTTCCGGTGGCCGTGTGGTCGTGGAACGCGGCACTGGCGCTCGTCTGCGGAAACGCGGTCGTCTGGAAGCCGTCGGAAAAGACGCCGCTAACGGCGCTTGCGGTCGCGGCGATTTTCGAGAAGGCGGCCAAGCGGCACGGGAACGTGCCGAAAGGGCTTGGCGCCGTCCTAACCGGCGCGCGTGCACCCGGCGAGGCGCTGGTGGAAAGCTCCCTCGTACCGATCCTGTCGGCGACGGGATCGACCCGCATGGGGCGCGAGGTCGGGGCGAAGCTTGCCACTCGGTTCGCACGCGCCATCCTTGAACTCGGCGGCAACAACGCGGCGATCGTGGCACCGAGCGCCGATCTCGATCTCGCATTGCGGGCCATCGCGTTCGCGGCCATGGGAACGGCCGGCCAGCGCTGCACGACATTGCGCCGCCTGATCGTCCACGAAAGCGTCTATGACAAGCTGATGCCGCGGCTCGTGAGGGCCTATGCGGGCGTCTCGATCGGAGATCCCCGTGCGCCGGGCACGCTCGTGGGGCCGCTCATCGATCCCGGTGCTTTCGACGGCGCACAGAAGGCGCTGGACGAGGCCCGTGCGCTCGGCGCGAAGGTGCATGGTGGTGCCCGCGTGGAGCGTGCCGATCTGGCGCCTGGCGCACGCTACATGCAGCCGGCGCTCGTCGAGATGCCCGCCCAATCGGGCCCCATGCTGCACGAGACGTTCGCGCCGATCCTCTACGTCGTGCGCTATCGCGACTTCTCCGAAGCCGTCGCCATCCAGAACGGCGTGGGCGCCGGCCTTTCTTCCTCGATCTTCACGCAGGACATGCGCGAGGCGGAGACCTTCGTTTCCGATTTCGGGTCGGACTGCGGAATTGCCAATGTCAATATCGGCCCTTCGGGGGCGGAGATCGGCGGCGCATTCGGCGGCGAGAAGGAGACCGGCGGCGGTCGCGAAGCGGGGTCGGATGCGTGGAAGGCCTATATGCGCCGCGCGACGAACACCATCAACTACGGCACGACGCTGCCTCTTGCACAAGGCGTCACGTTCGACGTGGCGGGCTAATCAGGGGCGTACGGCCGGCGTCTCGATCGTCATGCCGGCCGCCCGACGCATCAGGAACGCCTCGAGTGCCACAAACTCGGGCGAGCCGTAGGCAAAGGCCTCCGCGCGTACGCCGATCATGCAGTTGCGAAGGCGTCGTTGCAGCGTGCCGACGGATTGCCACTCGGAACGGTAGACGGGATAGCCGGTCGGATGCCCCTGCGGAATGATGCTTCCCGCCAGACGCTGGCCGGCGCGCTGTTCGTGGCATTGCGCGCAGGACAGATCGAGCTGCCCCATGCGCCTTGTGAAGAGAGCCGAACCGGCGGCGGCCGCCGCACCGACATTCGGCTCGTCGGGCGGAACGATCGGAAGTCCGCGCGACTGCCGCGCAACGAACGCTTCGAGGGCGACACGCGCCCGGGACTCGTGCGGCAGCGGGTCGGCCTTCTGGCGGCGGATGCGGCAGTCTTCGATCTTGCCGTCGAGGTTCACGACACGGCCAAGCATGGTGTCGTAGGCCGGATACCGGGCCGCGACGCCGCGCATGTTTTCGGGGCCGCCGTGGCAGTCGGCGCAGGACTTGCCGGCCGATCCGGCCTGCCTGTTCCAGGCGCTCTCGCCTTCCGCAAGCCAGAGCGCAGCCGGATTGGAGAAATCGTCACGCTGGATCGCCTGCAGTGCAGTGCCCATATCGTCGAATCCGGATCGACGCGGGTCGGCGATCCCTTGCGCCAGCGCAGTGGCGGCCAGCAATGCGAAGAAAGCGACGGCAGCCGATCCTTGCTTCATTCGACGACGATGGCCGTGCTGTAGCTTGCCGAGAATCCCTTGTCGCCCGTCCATTCCATCTCAAGCGCGCCGCCCGCATCGGCACGGACGTAGAAGACAAGATAGGGATTGGCCGACACGGCAGGGGAAAGTGCCATGTCCAGAACGGTTTCGCCCGCGAAGCGACAACGCACGTGCTCGATGATGTCGCGTGGAATGATCGTTCCGTTGGTTCCCGGACGGAAGCCCGTTTCCATGGGATGGGAAATCAGCGTTCGCACCTCGAACACTTCGCCGCGCCGCACGCGCTTCGGGGCATTGACGAGCGGGGCGGCCATCACTCCAGCCCCTCGATGCAGGCGGCGATTGTCACGATCACGTCGATGCCCGCCGTCCACAGCGAGCCGTCCGACATTTCCGCGACGGCGACGACTTTCTGCGTATCGGCGAGTTTGATTCTCGTGGCGATCTCGGCACGCCCGGCGCGCGGACCAAAGCGCACGCTCAGAACATGGGGCTGGGGATTCTTCTCGTTGAACACATGCAGGGCCGTTACGCGATCGCCGTCCGTCATCGCACTCTCGACGCGCACGCGCATCGGGACGGTGTTGCCATTGTCGATCAAGGGCTGGATGTCGAGAACGATCCTGCCCCCACGAACGGCACGATCGCCGGTTACTTCGCGGATGGCCTCGCGCATCGTCTCCGGCGTGGCATTTGCGGCAAGCGGCAGCAGCGCCACCGCGAAGCCGCCGGCGAAAGCCCGACGCGTGCAACCGACGTTCATTTGACGTCCTTAAGCGACGAGAGATAGGCCACGACATCCTCGATCTGGGCTGCCGAAAGGATCGGCTTCCCGGAATAGCCGGCCGCCACGCGCTCGAACCCTTCGCGCCGGTAGTAGGATGGCATGATCGTTCCGGGCGTGAAGCGCTGCGGCTCGACCAGCCTAAGACGCAGTTGGCCTTCCGACCAGCGGGAGCCGGCTCCGTCGAGCGGCGGCGCGAGATCGCCCTGAAAGCGCACTTCCGGAAATGGTCCGGCATGGCAGAGCACGCACAGGCCAACCGCACGATCGGCGACGATGGCGCGACCGCGCGCGGCATCGCCGACCGCGCCTTCGAGCGGAGCGGGGATCTCGTCGCCGAGGATCGCGTAGCCGGCTCCGGCGGCTGGCGTCGCTGCCATCATCAGGAGGAGCGCGGCGACTCTCCTCACGCGCTGCGCAGGTCGTGCTTTGCGACCGGAAGCGAACGGATGCGCTTGCCTGTCGCCGCGAAGATCGCGTTGAGCACCGCCGGTGCCGCGACGCCGATCGTCGGCTCTCCGACCCCGCCCCAGAATCCCCCGGAGGGCACAAGCACCGTTTCCACGTGCGGCATCTCGTCCATTCGCAGGACCGGATAGGTGTCGAAATTCGTCTGCTCGATGGCGCCGTCCTTCACGGTGCACTCGCCGTAAAGTGCCGCCGAAAGGCCATAGACGAAAGATCCCGCAACCTGCCGCTCGATCTGCGCGGGATTGACGACCGTGCCGGGGTCCGTCGCGGCGACGATGCGGTGGATCTTGAGCTGCCCTTCCTTGACAGACACTTCGGCAACAGCCGCAACGTAGCTGCCGAATCCCATGATCTGCGCCACGCCGTGAAAGCGTCCGGGCACCGGCTTTCCATAGCCGATGCGCTCGGCCGCGGCGTCGAGGACCGCCCGATGCTTCGGCTTTAGATAGCGGCGGCGGAAGGCAAGCGGATCCTCGCCCGCGGCGCGCGCAAGCTCGTCCATGAAGCATTCCACGTAGATCGCGTTGTGATTGAGGTTCACTCCGCGCCAGAACCCGGCCAGCACGTGCGTATTGCGCATCGCGTGATCGACGAGAAGGTTCGGCACGTCATAGCCGAACTGGCCTTCCGTGCCACCTGCGTTGAGCCCCTGGAACACCACGGGATCCATGCCGTTCTGGAGCCCCTGCGGCGCGAGTGACGCCAGGATCGACTGTCCGGAAATGCGCATATGCAGTCCGACGAGCTTTCCCGACGCATCGAGTGCGCCCGTGAGCTTGCACTTGGTGACCGGGTGGAACGCGCAGTGCATCATGTCTTCTTCGCGCGACCAGACGAGCTTCACGGGCGTCCCGGGCATCTGTCGTGCGATCAGCACCGCCTGGCGCACATAGTCCGAACGGCCGCGACGGCCGAACCCGCCGCCGAGGAAGGCCTTGTGCACATCGCATTTGGCAACGGGCAGTTCGGCGGCTTCCGCCGCTGCGGCCAGCGCCGATTCGCCGTTCTGCGTCGGACACCAGACTTCGCAGCGATCGGCGGTCCAGATGGCCGTCGCGTTCATCGGCTCCATCGTCGCGTGATTCTGGTAGGGATACGAATAGACGGCTTCGACGACCTTTGCCGCGCCCGCAATCGCCGCTTTTGCATCGCCGACCCGCGTCCCGATGAAGACGTTCTCGGCGGTAAGGCCTTCGGTAAGCATCGCATCGATCGTGGCGCTCGAGGTTCCGGCACCGGGCCCCATGTCCCATTCGACCGGAAGGGCTTCGAGCGCCTTGCGCGCCTGCCAGTAGCTGTCGGCGATGACCGCCACGGCCGTTCCGTCGACAGCGACGACCTTGCGTACGCCCGGCATCCTGTCGACCTTTGCGGCGTCAAATCCCTTGAGCTTGCCGCCCTGTACGGGACAGTCGCGGATCGTCGCGGTGAGCATCCCCGGCAGGCGAAGATCGATCCCGTAGACGAGCGTCCCGTCGACCTTCGGGGCGGTGTCGAGCCGTTTGACGCCTTTGCCGGCGATCTTCCAGTCCTTGACGTCCTTGAGCTTGATGTCCTTCGGCGGCTCAAGCGTCGCCGCCTCGGCGGCAAGTTCGCCGTAGCGAAGCCGACGGCCGCTTGCGGCGTGCGAAACCACACCGTTTGAGGTCGAGCACTCGGCCTCGGCGACGTTCCAGCGCTTTGCGGCGGCGGAAACCAGCATCGCACGTGCCGCAGCGCCGCCCTGACGCACATATTCGTGCGACTCGCGGATGCCACGGCTGCCGCCGGTCGAGAAATTGCGCCAGACCCGTCCGCGCGCGACGTTCTGGCCGGGTGTCGGAAACTCGGTCGATACGCGCGACCAGTCGCATTCGAGTTCCTCGGCCACGAGCTGAGCCAGCCCGGTGAGCGTTCCCTGGCCCATTTCCGACCGCGCAATGCGGATCACCACGCGATCGTCCGGATGGACGACGACCCACGCGTTGATCTCCCGCACGGCGCTGGTTCCCTGACTGCGTGCGAAGGGGATATCAAAGCCGAGCGAGAAGGCACCGGCGACGGAGCCGACGAGGAACGAGCGGCGGCTGATGGATGCGATGGCGTCCATGATCATCTTCTCCTTCAGGCCTTGGCGGCCGCATGGATGGCTGCGCGCACCTGCTGGTAGGTGCCGCACCGGCAGATGTTCGTCATGGCCGCGTCAATGTCGGCGTCGGTCGGATTCGGCTTCTCGGCAAGGAGAGCCGCCGCCGCCATGATCATGCCGCTCTGGCAATAGCCGCACTGCGGCACGTCTCCTTCGAGCCAGGCCTGCTGGATCTTGTGCAGTCGGCCGCCTTCGGCGAGCCCTTCGATGGTCGTGATCTTCGCGTCGCCTACGGCACTCACGGGCAGCGAGCAGCTGCGGACAGGAACGCCATCGACATGGACTGTGCAGGCCCCGCATTGCGCGATGCCGCAACCGTACTTCGTGCCGGTCATACCCAGGGTGTCGCGCAAGACCCAGAGCAGCGGCGTTTCCGGATCGACGGCGGCCTCGTGCCGCTTTCCGTTGATCGTCAGGACGGCCATCGGCATTTCCTCCCGGCTTTCAGCCTTTGTCGATCAATGACACTAGCGCCGGGTCGACCCCAAAAGGAGTCGGGCTTGGTTACGGAATGTTTATGCCTTCGGATCGGGCAGTACGGGCTGTCAGCGCGCATATTTTTGTTTGTATGCGTATGACTGCACAGATTTCCGGCAATATTGGTTTGACTTTGTCGACAATCGACAGCAGGCTCCTCGCGAAGATTACCGGAATACCAAAATTTCCGGCCCTTGGGAGTGACGCCGTCCATGCCTGCCCCGCGCGCCTCCTCGGCGCTTCAGCGCTTTACCGTCCTCGACCTCACGCGTGTTCGCTCCGGGCCGACCTGCGTTCGCCAGCTTGCGGACTGGGGCGCCAATGTCGTGAAGATCGAAATGCCCGAGCATCTCGAGGAAGCCGACCCCATGGGCGGCCCCCGCGACGGCGCCGACTTCATGAATCTCCACCGTAACAAGCGGTCGCTGACCTTGAACCTGAAGTCGGCCGACGGGATCGGCGTGTTCAAGCGGCTTGTCGCGAAGGCCGATGTGGTCGTCGAGAATTTCCGGCCAGACGTCAAGGACCGCCTCGGCATCGCCTATGCCGACCTCCGGGCGATCAATTCCCGGATCATCCTCGGCAGCATTTCCGGGTTCGGCCAGGATGGGCCTTATGCGAAGCGGCCGGGATTCGACCAGATCGCGCAAGGCATGGGCGGTCTCATGTCGGTCACCGGTCTGCCCGGACAAGGCCCGGTTCGCGCCGGCATCCCGCTCGCCGATCTGACGGCCGGCCTGTTCTGTGCGCTTGGAATCCTGACGGCGCTGCTCGAGCGCGACGTCTCCGGCGAAGGCCAGTGGGTGCAGACCTCGCTGCTGCAGGCGCAGGCGTTCATGCTGGATTTTCAGGCTGCGCGCTTCCTGGTGAAAGGCGAGGTTGCCAAGCAGGCTGGCAACAACCATCCGACCAGCATCCCCACCGGCGTGTTCAGGACCCGCGACGGCTACATCAATCTCGCGACAACCGGACAGGCGATCTGGGAGCGATGCGCCAAGGCGATGGGGGCCGAGGATCTGATCGCGCGGCCGGAGTACGCGAAAATGGCGCTGCGTTCGCAGAACCGCGACAAGCTGAACGCCGAACTGCAGGCGCGCTTCGAAACCGACAGCACGGCGACATGGGTCGAGAAGCTCAATGCGGCCGGCGTGCCGTGCGGCCCGATCTACGCCATCGATCAGATGTTTTCCGATGCGCAGGTGAAGCATCTGGGCATTGCGCAGAAAGTCGCCGGCGCGGACCTGACATTGATGGGCCAGCCATTTGCACTCAATCGCACGCCCAGCCGCCTTGATGCGCCGCCGCCCGCGCGCGGCGCCCAGAGCGAGGAGATCCTTGCGGAGTTCGGCCTGGCAAACGACGAAATCGCGGCCCTCAAGGCCGCCGGAACGATCTGAAGGAGACGATGCGAATGAGCGAGAAGATGCTGTCGCGCAAGGATGGCCGGGTCGGGATCATGACGTTCAACAATCCCGAGAAGCACAACGCGGTCTCCTTCGAGATGTGGGAGGCTGCCGAAAAGATCCTCGACGGCTTTCTTGCCGACAATGACGTGCGTGTGATCGTGCTGACGGGCGCGGGCGGCAAGGCCTTCGTTTCGGGCGCCGACATCTCCAAGTTCGAGAGCGAACGCGCATCCGAAGAGGCCGTGCAGCGCTACAACGCGCTGGTCGAGAAGGTCTATATGCGCATCTACCAGATGCCGAAGCCGACCATCGCGATGATCCGCGGTTACTGCATCGGCGGGGGCCTCAATCTGGCGATCTGCTGCGACATGCGCTTCGCGACGGAAAACTCGAAGTTCGCGCTGCCGGCCGCAAAACTCGGGCTCGGCTACGGTTACAACGGCTTGCGCCGCTACATCGAGACGATCGGCCCCGTCGCGACCAAGGAAATCTTCTATACCGCGCGCCAGCTCACGAGTGCCGAGGCGTTGCGCTGGAACATGGTGAACAGGGTCGTGGCCGACGACCAGCTCGAGGCGACGGTGATGGACGTCGCCAACACGATTGCCGACAACGCGCCGCTGACGGTCGCCACGATCAAGCGCAGCACGGTCGAGATCCTGAAAAATCCGGAGAAGCAGGACATTGCCGCGTGCGACGCGATGGTTGCGGCCTGCTTCGCGAGCAGCGACTACAAGGAAGGCCGCAAGGCATTCCTCGAGAAGCGCAAGCCGCAGTTCACGGGAACCTGAGGTCTTCGCGATGGATACCCCCTCGGCCATCGCGCTTGTCCGCACGACTTCCCTCTCGAGCCTCGTCGAGGCCGAGGTGATGCGGCTCATTCTGGCCGGGGAGCTGGATTCCGGCCAGCAGATCAAGGAAGTCGCGATTGCCGCACGGCTGGGTGTGGGACGATCCTCGGTGCGGGAGGCACTGCGCGCGCTCGAGGCCGCGGGGCTGGTGCGCATCGAGAAAAATCGCGGGGCGTTCGTGCGCGTGGTCAGCGAAGTCGAAGCGCGCGAGATGTACGTCGTGCGCGAGCAGCTGGAAGCGCTTGCCGGATCGCTGCTTGCGCCGCGAATTACGGATGCCGAGCTTGCCGAGCTTCGCGGCTATGTCGATGAGCTGGACCATCATCTCGATCCGGACCAGTTTCACCGCTATTTCCCGCTGAACCTGAAGTTCCACCGGCGCGTTTTCGAGATGGCCGGAAATGGCCGCCTGCTCGACATGTATCAGCGCCTGACGAACGAGCTCCATACGGTGCGTCGCAACGGTCTTCTGCGGGGCGGCGGTCTTGCGGTGTCGAATATCGAGCATCGCAGGATTGTCGATGCGCTCGCCGCTCGCGATCCCGGTGCTGCGGCCGAGGCGCTGAAGGCGCACGTGAATGCCGGCGACCGCCGCCGCCGCACGGGCCGCCTGGACGCTGCGGGATCGGAGGTCGCATGAGCCATCTTGTCCTTCAGGGGCTCACGAAGCGGTACGGCAACCAGACGGTTCTCGACCGGATCGACCTTTCGGTAACCAAGGGAAAGCTCGTCTGCCTTCTCGGGCCTTCCGGCTGCGGAAAGACGACCACTCTTCGGCTTGTCGCGGGCTTCATGGAGCCGAGCGAGGGCAGTGTCAGCGTCGGCGGGCGGATCCTTTCGCAACCGGGAACTGCGCTCCCGCCCGAACGGCGCGGCATGTCGATGATCTTCCAGTCCTATGCGCTCTGGCCGCACATGACGATCTTCGACAATGTCGCCTACGGCCTGACGCTGCGCAAGCTGGAGCGCGGTGAAACAGAGAACCGGGTGAAGAAGATGCTCGGCGCCGTCCGGCTCGAGCAGCTTGCCGACCGCTATCCGGGCGAGCTCTCGGGCGGGCAGCAGCAGCGCGTCGCGCTGGCGCGCGCGCTCGTCGTCGAACCGGAGATCCTCCTTCTCGACGAGCCGCTTTCCAACCTGGATGCCGCACTGCGCGAGGAAATGCGCTTCGAGGTACGCCGGCTTCATGACGAGTTCCGCTATACGACCGTCTACGTCACGCACGACCAGGCGGAGGCGATGACGGCAGCGGACACGATCGTGGTGATGAATCACGGCCGCATCGAGCAGGCCGGGTCGCCCGAGGAGATCTATTCGCGTCCGCGCTCGGGCTTCGTGGCGAACTTCCTGGGCGGGGCGAATATCCTGCAGGGGCGGGCTGTCGATGCGCAGCGCCTCGATATCGGGGCCGGGATTGTCCGCTGTGCCGAACCCGCCTTTTCGGCCGGCGCCGGCGGTGCGATGTCGATCCGGTTCCATGAAGTCGGCGTCCTGTCGCGGGAATCGCCGGATGCATTGCCTGCGCGCGTGACGCGCCAGACGTTTCTTGGCGCGACACGCGATCTGTCCCTGGCGCTTGACGACGGAACCCCGCTGAGGGCCTCGGCCACACCCGACCTGGCAATCCCGGCCGATGCGCGCGTCTGGGTCGTTCTGCCGCCGGATCGGTGCCGACCTGTAACGGTGTAAGGAAAAAAAGCGAGAAAACACGGAAGACGAAAAAGGAGGAACCCCGATGAAAGCCAGATTGATAGCGACACTTGCGGCCGGGCTCGTCTATGCCGGCACCGCCGCAGCGCAGGGGCCCGTCTACTCGATCACCCCCGAGCTCGAGGCGGCGGCGAAAAAGGAAGGCAATGTCGTCTACTATACGTCGATCGACGTGAAGGTGGCCGAAGACCTCGCGAAGGCCTTCGAGAAGCGCTACCCGGGAATCAAGGTCCATGTCGAGCGCAACGGCGCCGAGCGCCAGTTCTCGAAGATCGGGCAGGAGTATTCAAGCAAGATCTACAACGTCGATACGGTCAACAGTTCCGACGCGTCCCACTTCGTCTACTGGAAGCGTGAAGGTTGGCTCGCCGCCGCTCTGCCGGAAGAGGTTGCGAAGGTCTATCCGAAGGGGTCCTACGATCCCGAGGGATACTCCGCGCCGATGCGCGCCAGCCTCAGTGTCATCGCGTACAACACCAAGCTCGTGCCGGCCTCCGAAGCACCCAAGAGCTTCAAGGACCTGCTCGATGCGAAGTGGAAGGGCAAGATCGTCAAGGCCCATCCGGGATACTCGGGCACGATCCTGACGGCGACCTTCCAGATGTCGCGCGATCTTGGCTGGTCGTATTTCGAGAAGCTGGCCGCCCAGCAGGTGATGCAGGTCCAGTCGTCGACCGAACCGCCGCGCAAGGTGGTGGCCGGCGAACGGCCGGTGATGGTCGACGGCAACGAGTACAACGTGTTTCTCGAGCAGCGCAAGGGTGCGCCGATCGAGATCGTCTATGCGACGGAGGGTTCGCCGCTGGTCGTCGGCCCGTCGGGTGTCATGAAGTTCGCGAAGAACCCGAATGCCGCCCGGCTCTTCCACGCCTGGACGTTCTCCCAGGAAGCCCAGCAGATCGCGATCGACGACGGCGGCCTGCGTTCGTTCCATCCCGGCGCGAAGGAACCCGCCGGCCGCAAGCCGCTCAAGGACATCAAGCTGATGAAGGAAGACCCCGTTTCCGTCGACAAGCAGGTTGAGGAACTGAAGAGCCGTTACCTGCGCTACTTCAAGACGTGACGGCGATATCGGCATCCGCTCCGGCTGCCGCCGGGCGCGTGGGGGGGCTGGACCTTTCGGGTCCGGTCCTCGCCGCGTCCGGCATTTTCCTCGCCGGTCTTGTCTGTCTGCCGATCGGCTGGCTTGTCGCCTATGCGTTCAGCAGCCGCGCCGGCGATCCGACTCTTTCGAATTTTGTCGCGCTGATCGACGACCCGACGCTGTTCGAGCCGCTCGTGACGACGTTCGGCCTCTCGTTCTGCGTCGCCATCGCTGCGGCCGTCGCGGCGGCGCCGCTGGCCTGGATCGTGGCGCGCACGGATATGCCGGGCCGGCGCGTCGTGCGCATGCTCATGACCGCAAGCTTCGTCACGCCGCCGTTCCTGGGCGCGATCGCATGGGAGATCCTTGCGGCACCGAACAGCGGAATCATCAACAAGATATGGCGCGATGTCACCGGAGCCGAGGACGCGCTTTTCGACGTCTACAGCTTTCCCGGTCTTGTTTTTGTGATCAGTTGCTACACGGCACCCTATGTCTTCGTCGTCCTGTCGAACGCGCTCGATCGCATCCCTGCCGACCTCGAGGATGCCGCCGGCATTCTGGGCGCGGGCCGCTGGCGGGTCGTGGTGGGCGTCACCCTGCCATTGGCCCTGCCGGCGCTCCTGGCTGGTACGCTGGTCGCCTTCCTCCAGGCGATGACGCTGTTCGGCTCGCCCGCGATCCTCGCGATCCCTGCGGGCTTCCACACCGTCACGACGAAGATCTATTCGCTTTTCCAGTTTCCACCGCGTCCGCAGGTCGCGTCGGCCGCCGCCATACCGCTGCTCACGGTCACGATCACGCTGCTCTGGCTTCAGGCGAAGCTGCTTGGCCGGCGCGGCTACGCGGTGGTCGGCGGAAAGAACGGCGAGCCGCGCCTCGTGGCCCTGGGTGCATGGCGCTGGCCCGTCCTTGTCCTCGCCTTGTCGGTGCTCTGCCTGCCGCTGTTCTTTCCCTACGCGGCCCTGCTGAAGGCCGCGATCAGCCGCGTCCCGTCCGGCCCGTTCGATCCGGCCAACCTGACCGTCGAGAATTTTACATTCGTGTTCTTCGAGTTCTCTCAGACGCGCGTTGCGTTTTCGAACACCTTCGTCCTGGCGATCGCCACGGCGACGGCGGGGACCGTGCTGGCGCTGATCGTCGCCTCGCTCGCCGCACGGCGCGGCGGCTTTTTTGGTCGCGCGCTCGAGTTCCTTGCGACGGCCCCCATCGCCATTCCGGGCATCGTGCTTGGCGTCGGACTTTTCCTTGCCTATACGCGCGGGCCCGTCGTGCTCTACGGCACACTCTGGATCCTGTTTCTCGCCTTCCTGACGATCGAAATGCCGGCGGCTTTCCAGCAGATGCGCGCGGCGTTCCGGGGACTGCATCCCGAACTCGAGGAGGCCTCGCGAATTCTCGGGGCGGATCGCCTGGCGACGCTGCGTCGAATCACGGCGCCGCTGCTGAAAAGCGGTGTCATTGCGGGCTGGTGCCTCATCTTCATTGGCGTCGTGCGCGAGCTTTCGGCGGCCGTGATGCTCTCGTCTTCGGCCACGAAGGTGCTTTCCGTCGTGATTTTCGATCTCAACGAGAGCGGCAATCTCGGCGCGATCGCGGTGATCGGCGTTGCAATGCTGATCGTCACGTTTGCCGTCGTTGGTTTCGCAAACTGGATTTCCGGCGTGGGTGCGGGCCAGCGCCTGCGCACAGGATGATCAAGGAAGGCAGGAGGACCCCCATGGCACTTTCCCGCAGAACTTTCCTCGCCGCATCCGCCTGCATGGTGGCGTCCGGCGGCGTCTCGGCTCAGACGCGCTATCCCGTATCGCCCGTCACGCTGGTCACGCACTCCAGTCCGGGCGGCGGAAGCGATGTCTTCCTGCGCGAGCTGATCAAGCACCTGACGCCCGTAATGGGGACGAATTTCGCCGTCGAGAACGTACGCGGCGGAAGCGGGGCAGCGGCCGTCGCGAAGGTCGCCAAGGCCGCGCCGAACGGCGGGATGTTCTATGCGACAACGCCGACCTACATCCAGACGTCGCTGCTCTCGAAGCCGGAGGTCGGCTACGACGGGCTCGACCCCATCGTGGTCGTTTTCCTCGATCCCGAGGTCATCTACACGCGGGCCGAAAGCCCGTTCAAGACGCTCGCCGAGGCGGTTGCCTACGCCAAAGCCAATCCGGGGAAGGGAAAGTGGGGCGCCGCCAATCCGGCATCGCTGGAGCGCATCGCGCTGGAGCGGATGAAGAAGGTCGCCGGCGCGCAGGCTGCCGTCGTCAGCCACGAGGGCGGCGGCGACCTGATGATCAACGTGCTCAATGGCACGCTTGATATCGGAATCGGCGAGATCCAGGAGATCCGCGCGCAGCTCGAGGCCGGAAAGATCCGCCTGTTGGGCGTTCTTACCGAGAAGCGGCTGCCCGACTTCGCGAGTCTGCCGACGGCGCGCGAGCAGGGACTCGATGTTGTCGTCACGAAGTTCCGCGGCCTGGCTGGCCCCAAGGGGATTCCCGACGAGATCGCCGCACAGTGGGAGCGGGCGATCCGGCAGGTCCTTGAGAGCCCCGCGTTCAAGGCAGAGTACGCCAAGGACAGCTTGGTGCCCGTCCCGATGGGCCGCGTCGAGGCGCGCGCCTTCGTCACGAAGTTCGCCGGCGAGATCACGGCCAACCTGCGAGAGCTTGGCGTCATCAAGTGACGTTTTCGCGCGACACCGCCCTTGGTCTTTTCGCGATGGCGCTGGCAGGCGCCTATCTCGGCGCGGGCGCCGGAATTCCGGAGAGTCTCCTGTCTGATTCGGTCGGGGCCAATGGCGTGCCACGCGTGATCGGCTACGGGCTTGCGACGGTGGGCCTTGTGCTCGCCGCACGCAGCCTGTGGCGACCGGCAAGCACCGACGAAGATGACAACCCCGCCGGCGCGCTTGCGAGGGCGGTTGGGCTGCTCGCAATTCTCGTTGGCTATCTCGTGATCGTCGAACGGGTCGGCTATCCGGTATCGGTCGCACTGCTGATCGCCGCTTCCGCGGCATATGCAGGCGCCAAGCCGGATGCCCGCCTTGCGGCCGCGGCGATCGGCGGCGCTGCGCTGTTCTGGCTCATGTTCGGAAAGCTTCTAGGCATCCCGCTGCCCGGAGGCATTTTCGGATGAATTTCGAGGCGCTTTTCGCTTCGCTGGCGGGTGTCATTTGGGGAATCTTCGGCGGGGCACTGCCCGGCATATCGCCGTCGATCGCCATGGCCCTGCTCCTGCCGTTCACCTACGGGATGGAACCCGTCAGCGCAATCGTGCTGCTTGCGTCGGTCTATGTCGGCGCCGAGTACGGCGGGTCCATCCCCGCCATCCTCATCCGCACGCCGGGCACGAATTCGGCCGCGGCCACGACGATCGACGGTTACGAGATGGCCCGGCGCGGGAAGGCCGGCGAGGCGTTGGGCATTTCCCTCATGTGCGGGCTCGTCGGCGGGCTATTCGGGCTGCTTGTCCTTTCGACGGCCACCGAACCGCTGGCTCGGGTGGCGCTTGCCTTCACGCCGCCGGCCTACTGCGCCTTGGGCATCCTCGGCCTTTCGGTCATCGCAAGCCTCTCCGGCGGATCCCTGCTCAAGGGACTGATCGCGGCCTTCATGGGTTTGATGGTCGCAACCGTGGGCACGGACCCCGTCTCCGGCGTGCCGCGCTTCACGTTCGGGCATGCCGAACTTCTTGGCGGCATCCGGCCCATTCTCGTCATGGTCGGGCTGTTCGCGGTCGCCGAGATGCTCGAGCAGATTTCCTCCCCGGCATGGGCGAAGGCGGATGCGCGGGATACAAGGCTGAAACTTCCCGGCCTCGCGATGTGGCGGAGGCTCTGGAAGACACAGGTCATCGGCTGTTCCATCGGCACGCTCGAGGGCGTGACGCCCGGGGCGGGCGGCACGATCGCCGCGTTCATGGCCTATAACGAGGCCAAGCGCTGGTCCAAGCATCCCGAGGAGTTCGGCAAGGGATCGCCGGAGGGCGTTGCGGCGCCGGAATGTGCGAACAACGTCGTCACGGGCACGGCGCTCGTCCCGCTCCTCAGCCTCGGCATTCCCGGATCGAACTCGGCAGCCGTCCTGCTCGGCGGTTTCATGATCCACGGCCTGATACCCGGCCCGTTGCTCTTCCAGAAGGCGCCGGAGGTCGTCTACGGGCTTTATTGGGGTCTGCTTTCGGCGAACCTGTTCATGGTTCTCGTCGGACTGGTGATCCTCAATCCCTGCATCTGGCTGGTCAACCGGCCCAAGCCCTATCTCATCGCCTTCATCCTGGCACTCGTGTGCACGGGCGTGTACGCGATCGACCAGAGCCTGTTCGATCTGGGGCTCGTGCTGGGGGCGGGCGTCGTCGGATATGCGATGCGGCGCTTTGGCGTGCCTGTACTGCCGATGGTTCTTGGTGTGGTGCTCGGCTTCCTGGTCGAGTCCAACTACCGCCGCAGTCTCGTGCTGTCGGGCGGCGATCATGCCGTCTTCATGCAGGATCCCGTGGCACTGGGCCTGCTGGCCGTCGCCTTCGTGCTGACGGCCTATTCGCTGATGCGGGAGTTCAGAACGAAATGACGCCGACCGTCGCCGAACGCCTGGCCGATGCCTGCCTTGCCGCTGTTCCGACGCCGGAAGTCGCCGCGACCGCAAGGCGGCTGATGATCGATCTGGCCGGAATATGCGTCGCCGCGCGCGCGACGGATTTCATGGCTGCGGCCCGCGCGGGCGTCGACGAAGGCGGCCCCTGCACGGCGATCGGGCTTGCCGGCCGCTATTCGCCGGCAGATGCGGCGATGCTCAACGGCACGGCGGCGCACGGAGAGGATTTCGACGATACCTTCGAAGGTGGGCCCGTGCACGCCGGCGCCGTAATCCTGCCGGCCGTATTGGCGGCTGCCGAACGGCATGCCACTGGCGGCCGTGCGGCAATGAAGGCGATCGCGGTCGGCCTCGAGATCGCATGCCGCATGTCGGTCGTCGTACCCAAGGCGACGCACAAGGCAGGCTTCCACCCGACGGCGATCTTCGGCGCGATCGGGGCGGCCGCGGCGGCGGGCGTCCTGCTTGGACTGGATCGCAACCGGCTGGTTGCCGCAATGGGTATCGCCGGCAGTTTCGCCTCGGGCATCATCGAGTATCTTGCGGAAGGCACGTGGACGAAACGCGTGCATCCCGGCTGGGCGGCCCAGAGCGGATATCGCGCGGCGCGACTTGCGGCCGGTGGCTTCTCCGGCCCGCGCACGCTGTTCGAGGGCACGCATGGGCTCTACAAGGCCTTTGCGCACAGGATTCCGGACGACTGGTCCGGCCTTCTCGACGGTTTCGGCCAGCGGTGGGTCGCAGAGACGATCGCCTTCAAGCCCTATGCCTGCGGCACGATGATCCATCCCTATATCGACTGCGCGAAGCGGCTCGCCGCGCGCGGAATTGTCCCCGAGAAGATCGAATCGATCGAATGCGAGACGGCCGAGGGCATCCTCCACCGGCTGTGGGAACCGATTGCGACGAAGCGCAAGCCGCCGAACGGCTACGCGGCGAAATTCAGCATTCCCTACGGGGTGGCGGCGGGATTCGTGCTCGGCCATGCGGGGCTTGCGGCCTTTGCGGATGAGCAGGTTGCCGACCCGCGGCTTGTCACCCTTGCCGGCAAGGTGTCGTACATCGTGGACCCGGCGAACCCCTATCCGAACCAGTTCACGGGCCATGTCCGCGTGAAGCTCGCGGACGGCAGCATCGTCGAGGACCGTCAGCCGCATTTCCGCGGTGGCGCCAACGAGCCGCTGGGCGAGGACGAGATCGTGGAGAAGTTCAAGCTGAACTGCCGCTACGGCGGCTGGAGCGAGGCCCGCACGCAGCATCTGCTCGACGCGGCCGGGGCGCTGCTTGCGGCGGACAGGCCTGTTTCACTTGCCGAATTCGGAGGCTGAAGATGTCTGAACTCAAGGGGCGCGTGGCGCTCGTCACCGGTGCCGGGCGCAATATCGGCCGGGCAATCGCGCTGGAGCTGGCGGCGGCCGGGGCAAGTGTCGTTGTCAACGGACGCGCGAACCGGGCGGAGGCCGAGGCGGTCGCAGCCGAGATCGGCCCGGGGGCGATGGTGGCAATGGCGGACGTCACCGACCGGAGCGCCGTGGATGCGATGGTGGCGGCCACGCTGAAGCGCTTCGGCCGGCTCGACATCCTCGTGAACAACGCGGCCGTGCGGGGCGAGAAGCCGTTCGCGGAGCTGGATTTTGCGACGTGGCGCAATGTCCTGGCGATCTGCCTCGACGGGGCGTTCAACTGTTCGCAGGCGGCACTGGCGGCGCTCAAGGCGTCGGGTGCCGGCACGATCGTCAATATCGGCGGCCTCACCGCGCACACGGGTGCCGCAGACCGCGCGCATGTCGTGACGGCGAAGGCGGGCCTCGTCGGTCTTACGCGGGCGCTCGCGCACGATCTGGCGGAGTTCGCCATCACCGTCAACAACGTGTCGCCGGGAATGATGGATACCGCGCGCGGCGCCTCCGCCGGCCATCAGCAGCCGCGCCATCATGCGACGCACAAGCCGCTTGTCGGCCGCCGCGGCCGGCCCGACGAGATCGCGGGCGCGGTCCGATGGCTTGCCGGGCCCGCCGGCCGGTTCGTCACCGGCCAGGTGATCCACGTGAACGGCGGTACGTACCTGGGCGGCTAGGTCAGGCGCCGCGTCCGGCCACGCGGGCCATCAACGCGCCGAGCGATATCTTCTGCGCGCCGGCCGCGTCGAAGTTCGACGGATCGAGCCAGCTTTCGAAGGCGGCCTTGCGTGCCGGCCATTCGCGGTCGAGCATCGAATACCAGGCCGTGTCCCGATTGCGGCCCTTGACGATCATGTGCTGGCGGAAGAGCCCCTCGTAGGAGAAGCCGAGGCGCTGCGCCGCGCGCTTGGAAGGTTCGTTCAGGTTGTTGCACTTCCATTCATAGCGCCGGTAGCCGAGCGTCTCGAACACATGACGCGCCATGAGGTACTGCGCCTCGGTCGAGGCAGGGGTCCGCTGCAGGGCCGGCGTGTGCAGGATCGACCCCACCTCGATCACGCGGTGCGTCCGGTCGATGCGCATCAGCGACAGCCAGCCCACCGCGCGATCGTCGCGGTCGGCGATCGCCCAGTACACCGGATCGGTCGTGCCCGATGCGATCTTCGCCACGTGCGCGTCGAATTCGGACCTGACGGGGTAGGGACCGGTGAACAGATAGGCCCACTGGCTCTCCTTCTCGGGCCCGTGCGAGAGGGCGTAGAGGCGATCGGTGTCGCGGGCGGGATCGAGCGCGCGAAGGCGGCAGAAGCGGCCCTCGATGGCGACGTGGGCGGGCTGCGGGGCCTGATGGGTGTCGACGGGCGAGCCGAATTCGAGGGCCATGACGGCGTTCCTGGGTGATGACGACGGCCGCGGAGCTTGGCACGCGTCGCGTGCGATGGCAAAAGCGCACATGTCCCGAGACATCGATTCGGCGCGGGCTTGCCTGAAGGCCACGTTCGGCTTCGACGCCTTCCGGCCCGGGCAGGCCGAGATCGTGGGCGCGGTGCTTGCCGGCGAAGACGTTCTGGCGGTGATGCCGACGGGCTCGGGCAAGTCGCTCTGCTACCAGCTTCCGGCCGTCCTGCGCGGCGGGCTGACGGTCGTCGTCTCGCCGCTGATCGCGCTGATGCGCGACCAGGTGGGCCAGCTGCGCGAGTACGGGATCGAGGCGGCGAGCCTCAATTCCGCCAACGATGCGGCCGCCAACGCCGATGTGCGCCGCGCGATCCGCGAGGACAGGCTGCGCCTGCTCTATGTGGCGCCCGAGCGGCTCGTGCGCGAGGACACGCTGGCGCTGCTCGCCGAGTCCCATACGACCCTGCTGGCCATCGACGAGGCGCATTGCGTGTCGCAGTGGGGCCACGACTTCCGGCCGGAGTACCTGGCGCTGGGACGCATCCGGCGCGAACTCGGCGACGTCCAGGCGATCGCGCTGACCGCGACGGCCGACGCGCCGACCCGGCGCGACATCGAGGGCAAGCTCTTCGCGCGCGCGCCGCGCACGTTCATCCGCTCGTTCGACCGGCCGAACCTGCGCCTCGCCATGCGGCCCAAGGACAATGCGCGAAAGCAGGTCGAACGGTTCGTGGCGGCGCGCAAGGGGCAGAGCGGGATCGTCTACTGCAGCTCGCGCAAGCGGACCGAGGCGATGGCCGAGGCGCTCGCCAAGGCCGGCATCCGCGCGCTCGCCTATCACGCGGGGCTCGATGCCGCCGTGCGCAGCGCCAACCACGATGCCTTCCTGCAGGAAGACGGCGTGGTGATGTGCGCGACCGTGGCCTTCGGCATGGGCATCGACAAGCCCGACGTGCGTTTCGTCGTGCATGCGGACCTTCCCTCGAATGTCGAGAGCTACTACCAGGAGATCGGGCGCGCGGGCCGCGACGGGCTGCCGGCCGAGACGCTGACGCTGTTCGGGCTCGACGACATCCGCCTGCGCCGCCAGCAGATCGAGGATGGCGACGCGCCGGACGAAAGGAAGCGCGTGGAACGCCAGCGGTTCAATGCGCTGGTGGCGCTGTGCGAGGCGCCGCGCTGCCGGCGCCAGACGCTGCTCGCCTATTTCGGCGAAACGTCCGCGCCGTGCGGCAACTGCGACCTTTGTCTCGACGGCGTCGAGACCGTCGATGCCACGACCGAGGCGCGCAAGGCCATGTCGGCGATCGCGCGCACGGGCGAACGGTTCGGGACCGAGCATCTGGTGTCGCTGCTCGTCGGGCAGACGGGCGAGGCGATGAGCCGCCACGGCCACGACCGCCTGCCGACCTTCGGCGTGGGCAAGGATCGCGCGCCGGGGGAATGGCGTTCGATCTTCCGCCAGATGTACGCGGCCGGCCTCGTCGTGCTCGATATCGCCGGGCACGGGACATGGTCGATCACCGACGACGGTCTCGAGGTGCTGCGCGGCGGCAGGACGTTCGAGGCGCGCAAGGACGCGCTCTGGCAGGGCAAGGCGGACAGGCGGCGCGAGGCCGGTGCACGCGCGGCGATCGCGAGCGCGCCCGAGCATGCGGACCTGCTCGCGGCGCTGAAGTCGCTGCGCACGCGCATCGCCAAGGAGATCCGCCAGCCGGCCTATGTCGTTTTCGCGGACCGCACGCTTGCGGAGATGGCCGCGATCGGGCCGAAGACGCTGGAGGACATGCGGCTCGTCCACGGCGTGGGCGAGGCGAAGCTCGCGCGCTACGGGCGCGCGTTCCTCGACGTCGTGGCCGCGCACCGCGGGTGACGTCTCAGTTCAGCGCCCGCGCATCGCGCTTCTGTTGATAAATACCATCAATCAATCCGGCGAATTCGCGCCTGACCTCCGGATGGTCGACCGGGCCGTTGTCCGAATCGTTCAGCAGGTTCTGCTCGCTGACATAGGCCTGATAGGGACCCTGGTCGGCATTGACCGCGTAGAGATGGTAGAAGGGCTGGTCCTTGCGCGGACGCACGGC
The DNA here is from genome assembly GCA_016794025.1 of Rhodospirillales bacterium. GTDB lineage: Bacteria > Pseudomonadota > Alphaproteobacteria > CACIAM-22H2 > CACIAM-22H2 > Tagaea. Next base: position 49,399 of record JAEUKX010000049.1, read on the forward strand.
CGGCGGGATGGACTTGTACCATTCCTCGGTGTTCGCGAAGACGGGATCGACGTCGTAGACGACGCCGCGGAACTCGAAGATCCGGTGCCGCACGATCTCGCCGATCCTGAACTTCGCCGAACGCATCCGATATTCCCCGTCAGGCGAACGCGGTCTTGACGAGGTTGCGCAGCGCCAGATTCATCGACGAGCGCGTTGCGCCCTCGTCGGCGGGCGCCACCCATACGCGCAGCGCCAGCGTCACGCCGTCGGCCGAATACTTGGCGACGATCGCCTCGGGAGCCGGCGACTTGAGCGCGCGCGGATCGCCCGAGGCGAGCGCCACGACTTTCGCGCAGGCCGCCTCGACGTCGGCGGCATCGGGCACCGCCACCTCGAAGTCGAGGCGCTTCATCTGGTACTTGGAATGGTTGGTGACCTTGTCGCCCCAGATCTTGCCGTTGGGCACGAGGACCTGGATGTTGTCGTCGGTGCGGATGTCGGTCACGAACAGGTCGATGGCCTCGACCTTGCCGGTCGTGCCGGCCGCCTCGATCCGGTCGCCCACGCGGTAGGGCCGGAAGGCCAGCAGCATCACGCCCGCCGCGACGTTGGACAGCGTGCCCTGCAGGGCCAGGCCGACGGCGAGGCCTGCGGCGCCGAAGATCGCCACGAGGCTTGCGGTCTGCACGCCGAACTGCGAGAGCGCGGCGAGCACCACGACCGTCAGCACGAGATAGCGTGCGAGGCTGGCGAGGAAGCGCGCCAGCGTCAGCTCGACCTTGGCGACGCGTTCGAGCGTGGTGGCCACGGCGCGCTGGACGAGTCCGGCCACCCACGAGCCGACCACGAGGATCGCCACGCCGGCGACGAACGGGGGCCCGTACTGGAAGAGGAGTTCCTTGATCTGCTCGGCGAATTCCATGGTCGGTCGGCCTTCCTTCTCGGATTGATCCCCGTCAAATGACGGGGCCGGCGGGTTCGGTTACAATGCTACACATGGCGCCGCAAGCCAAACCAGTCCCGCAAAAGGGGCCGCCCCCCGCGAAGGGCCCCGTCGGCAAGGGCCCTGCGGGGAAGGGTGCCGGCGTACCGAAGGGCAAGGCCGCTTCGGAACCTGCGCCGGCCGAACTGCCGCCGCCCGGGCCCGGCACCCGGCGACTGAAGATCGTGATCTTTTCCGTCCTCGGCGCGGCACTTCTGGGAACGCTCGCGGCGGCCGGCTGGGCAGTGTTCCTGCGCGAGGAAGAGCCCGTTGTCGTCGACATCCCGCCGCCCACGCCGGCCCCGCCGCGGCCCAAGGGCCCCGTCGTGCGGCAGGGGGATCTGCGCGAGGAACTGCAGCAGCGCATGGGTGTCCGCCCGCAGGGCGAATGACGTGCGCGCCATGGGCGGCTAGCGCAGGCTGCGCCAGAAGCTGAGGCCGAGCAGCCACGCGGTCGCCGCACCCCAGGGCAGAACCACGAGAAGCGGGCGCTCGGGCGCCCACCAGACGAGAACGAACGAGGCCGCGCACCACAGCGCGGTCGCGCCCAGCGTGACCGCGCGGAAATCGCGCACGCGCAGCGGATGGACGGATTTCACCTTGGTGAAGCTGAACGCGCCCAGCACGGCGACGAAGAACAGGTTCCAGTGCGCCTCGAGCCCGAGCACGAACATGTAGAGCGCCACCACGTTCCAGATCGCGGGGAACCCGACGAAGTAGTTGTCGCGCGTCTTGAGGTCGAGATTGGCGAAGACGTAGAGCGAGGAGAACAGGACCCAGCCTGCCGCAGCAGCCGCCAGCCACCCGTCGCCCAGCCAGCCGAACTGCCACATCATCACCGCCGGCACGACGACGTAGGTCAGGTAGTCGACGACGAGATCGAGCAGCGCCCCGTCGAAACGGGGCAGGCGGCTGGCGACGTCGAGCTTGCGCGCCACCGGACCGTCAATACCATCAACGATCAGCGCTAGGCCCAGCCACAGCAGCGCCTTGCGCGCGTCGCCCTCGATGACGGCGATGAGCGCCAGCAGCCCGATGACCGCGCCCGAGGCCGTCAGCGCGTGCACGGCCCAGGCGGCGCCCTTCACGGCGCCTTCCGGAACGTCCTTCGCGAAAACGGTCTTCATGGCTGCCGCTCTCCCCTTGGCTACTGGGCGGTCCAGCCGCCGTCGATCGAGAAGGACGACCCGCGGATCTGGTCGGCCGCGGGCGAGCACAGGAAGGCGGCGAGACCGCCGATCTGCTCGGGCGTGGCGAACTCGTGCGAGGGCTGCTTCTCGGACAGCAGGTCGATCTTGGCGGCCTCGCCCGAGATGCCCTTGCGCTCGGCAAGCGCGTCGATCTGCTTCTGCACGAGCGGGGTGAGCACCCAGCCGGGGCAGATCGCGTTGCAGGTGATGCCGCTCTTCGCCGTTTCCAGCGCCACGACCTTGGTCAGCCCGACGAGCCCGTGCTTGGAGGCGACGTAGGCCGACTTCTCCACCGACGCGACGATGCCGTGCGCCGAAGCGATGTTGATGATGCGGCCCCAGTTGCGCTTCTTCATGTCGGGCAGGGCCGCGCGGATCGCCTGGAAGCAGGAGGAGAGGTTGAGCTGGATGACCTTGTCCCACATCTCCAGCGGGAACCTGTCGACCGGCGCCACATGCTGCATGCCCGCGTTGTTCACGAGGATGTCGACCGTGCCGAATTCCGCGATGCAGCTTTCAACGAGCCCGGCCACGGCCGCGGGCTTCGTCAGGTCGGCGGGCGAATAGGCGGTCCGGCCGCCGCCGGCCGAAAGCTCCTTGCGGATGGCGTCGATCGCCGCGGCCTCGCCGAAGCCGTTCAGCATCACGCTGGCGCCCTGTGCGGCGAGGGCGCGCGCGATTCCAAGCCCGATGCCGCTGGTCGATCCGGTGACGATGGCCGATTTGCCCTTGAGCGTCATGTCGATTTCCGTCCTCTTTCCGTTCCCGTATTTCTAGCGCCAGAAGGCCCGCGAGGCCAGATTGCGCGCGGTTTCAGGTCTTGAAGAACGAGGCGGCCGCCGAGCGGTGCCTGTCCTTGGCGTCGATGGCGGCCTGCGCGCGCTCGATTTCGGCCTGCAGACGGGCGATATAGTCCTTGAGTTCGCCGATCCCCCAGCCGGAAAGATCCTTCGGCTTGACGATCTTGTTTTTCGGTTCAAGTTCCTCGAAATCCATTGCCCGTCTCCGTTCCGCACGAGGTTGCCATGACTCTCCCCCAAACGATGACCGCCGTCGAGCTTACCGCACCCGGCGGCCCCGGTAACCTCGTGGCCGGCCGCCTGCCGGTGCCGCAGCCGGGGCCGGGGGAGGTGCTGATCGCGGTCGCGGCCGCGGGCGTCAACCGGCCCGACGTGCTGCAGCGGCAGGGCAAGTATCCGCCGCCGCCCGGCGCGCCGGCAACGCTGGGCCTGGAAGTGGCGGGCACCGTCGTGGCCACCGGCGCCGACGTGCACTGGCCCAAGCCCGGCGACCGCGTGTGCGCGCTGGTGGCCGGCGGCGGCTATGCCGGGTATGCGCTGGCACCGGCCCCGCAGTGCCTGCCGATCCCCAAGGGTTTCACCGATGTCGAGGCGGCGGCGGTTCCCGAGACATTCTTTACCGTCTGGACGAACGTGTTCGAGCGCGGCGGTCTGAAGGCAGGCGAGTATTTCCTCTGCCACGGCGGGGCGTCGGGCATCGGCACCACGGCCGTGCAGCTGGCCGCGGCCTTCGGCGCGCATGTGCTGGCGACCGCGGGCACGGCCGAGAAATGCGCGGCCGTGACGAAGCTGGGTGCGGAACGCGCGATCAACTACCGCACCGAGGATTTCGTCGCCGAGGCCAAGGCGTTCACGGGCGGCAACGGCGTCGACCTGATCCTCGACATGGTCGGCGGCGACTATTTCATGCGCAATGTCGAGGCGTGCGCGGTGGAAGGGCGCATCGTGCAGATCGCGTTCCTGCGCGGGCCGAAGGTCGAGGTGTCGATGGACCAGCTCATGCGCAAGCGCCTGACCTATACGGGCTCGACGCTGCGCCCGCGCACGGTCGCGCAGAAGGGCGCCATTGCGACGGCGCTGGCCGAAAAGGTGTGGCCGCTGCTCGAAAGCGGCCGCGTGCGGCCCGTCATCCACGCGACCTTCCCGCTGGCCGAGGCCGGCAAGGCGCACGCGCTGATGGAGGCCGACACCCATATCGGCAAGATCGTTCTGACGGTGGACGCCTGAGGCCGGAAAACAGGTTACCACTGGCGACGGTAACCTGTTTAAGCCATTGATTTCACGGGCAGGTAACATCCGGTGAATTCGAGGCGACGGAAAATTTATGGCTGCATTCATAGAAAAAATTCTATCCTAAGATAGGATAGTTGTCAATATCGGACGCGGCCGGCGCCCGTTGACCGCACGTCAGCCCTTGCGCGCCGCCGCGATCGCCTCGCGCACGATGTCGAGATCGCCGGCGTGGTTGGCCAGCAGCAGCACGAGCTTGGCGTTGAGCTTGGCCGAGGCCGCTTCGTCGAGATCGCGGTGCGCGTCGACGAGCATCTGGTAGAGCGCGTCGGGATCGGCCGTGCCGGCGTCGGTCTTCAGCTTCGCCATCACGCCGTCTCCCTGCCGAGGGCCCTAGCGAGCGCCGATTCGATCGCCGCGAGGTCGAGTGCGCGGCCGCGCCAGCACACATGCTGGTCGGGCCGGAACAGGTAGGCCGTGCCGGGCCGCGCGTCGTAACGCTTCCAGGCCAGTTCGGCCGATGCCGGCACGGCGCTGGCGCGCACGGGCACGGGCCAGCGCGACAGCGTGTCGAACGCGGCCGCGTCGGGTGATCCGAACAGCAGCAGCGAAAAACCGTGCTTCAGCCGGCCCAGCAACCAGCCCGCACCGTCGGGCGCGTCGAGTGCCGGGGCGCCCGGCGCCACGCCGCCCGCGAACGTGTCCGCGTCGGGCGAGGAGAGCGGGGAGGCGGCGTGCTTCGTGGGCACCGACAGGCGGCCGGAATTGACGAGGCGGCGCGCGAAGGCGTGCTCGCGGGCCAGTTCCAGCGTCGCGTCGCGGAATACGCGCGAGGCGGCGTTCTTCGGCGTGATGAAGTCGGTCGCGCGCGTGGAGTTGAGGATGTTCTCGTCGGCCGCTTCGGTGCGCTCGCTGTCGTAGCTGTCGAGGAGCCGTTCGGGCGCAAGCCCGTCCACCACCAGCGCCAGCTTCCAGGCGAGGTTGTCGGCGTCCTGCACGCCCGAGTTGGCGCCGCGCGCGCCGAAGGGACTGACCTGGTGGGCGGCGTCGCCCGCGAACAGCACGCGGCCGTGACGGAAGCGTTCGAGGCGCCGGCACTGGAACGTGTAGACGCTGACCCATTCCAGCTCGAAGGGCGCGTCGGGTCCCAGCATGGCGCGCACGCGCGAACGCACGCGCTCGGGATCCTTCTCGGCCTCGGGGTCGGCGTTCCAGCCGAGCTGGAAGTCGATACGCCACAGATCGTCGGGCTGCTTGTGCAGGAGCGTGGAGCCGCCGGCATGGAAGGGCGGCTCGAACCAGAACCAGCGCTCGGGCGGGAAGTCGGCCTTCATGCGCACGTCGGCGATGAGGAACCGGTCCTCGAACACGCGGCCGCGGAAATCGAGACCTAGCGCCTTGCGCGTGGGGCTGCGCGCGCCGTCGCACGCCACCACCCAGTCGGCGTCGATGGCGTAGCTGCCCTGCGGCGTTTCGACCGTCAGCGCCACATGGTCGCCGCGCGGCTCGACCGCCGTCACGCGGCTTTTCCAGCGCAGGTCGAGTGCGGCCGCCGCCTGCGCACGGTCGACGAGGAACTTCTCCAGCCAGTATTGCTGCAGGTTGATGAAGGCCGGGAAACGGTGCCCGCCCTCGGGCAGCAGGTCGAAGGAATAGACCTGCCCCTCGCCGAAGAAGACCTTGCCCACCTGCCACGTCACGCCCTTGTCGAGCATCGGTGCCGCGCATTCGAGGCGGTCGAAGATCTCGAGCGTGCGCTTGGCGTAGCACAGGCCGCGCGAGCCGACCGATACGGTGCGGTCCTCGTCGAGCAGCACGACGCGCGTGCCGCGCTGTGCAAGGTCGATGGCAAGCGCCAGCCCCACGGGGCCGGCCCCGATCACGACGACGGGATGACGCGCGGGCGGACGGGCGGCCATGTCGGGCGTCGGCCTGAACGCGTATTCCGGCTGGACGAAGTTCATGCCGGTCCCTTCCTCGAAACGGGTCGCGGGCTCAGTCCTTCGGGCGAAGGTCGATCACCCGCTTGGCCTTGCCGATCGAGCGCGCGACCTGCCCGACCCCGGCGATGCGCACGCCAGCACTCACCCCGATATAGGCCTTCACGTTCTGCGCCAGCAAGGCGGCGGCCTGTCGCAGCCCTTCGGCGTCGTCGGCGCGCTCGGGCTTCGGCTCGACGACGATCTCGAGCGTGTCGAGCCGGTCGTCGCGGCGCAGTTCCAGCACGTAGTGCGGGGACAGGCGCGGGTCCTTCAGGATCAGTTCCTCGACCTGCGTGGGGAACACGTTCACGCCGCGCACGATCATCATGTCGTCGCTGCGCCCGGTGATCCGCGCCATGCGCCGCATCGTGCGCGCGGTCCCCGGCAGCAGCGTCGTCAGGTCGCGCGTGCGGTAGCGGATGACGGGGAAGGCCTCCTTCGTCAGCGTCGTGAAGGCAAGCTCGCCCGAGACGCCGTCGGCAAGCGCGCTGCCCGTCGCGGGGTCGACGATCTCGGGATAGAAATGGTCCTCCCAGATCGTCGGGCCGTCCTTGGTCTCCACGCACTCGTTGGCGACACCGGGCCCCATCACCTCGGACAGGCCGTAGATGTCGACCGCGTCCATCGCGAAGCGCTCTTCGATCTCGCGGCGCATGGAATCGGTCCAGGGCTCGGCGCCGTGGATGCCCACCAGCAGCGAGGATTTGCGCGGGTCGAGCCCCTGCTTCTCGAACTCGTCGGCAATGGCGAGCATGTAGCTGGGCGTCACCATGATGAGCTGCGGCCTGAAATCGGCGATGAGCTGGACCTGCTTCTCGGTCTGTCCGCCCGACATCGGGATGACCGTGCAGCCCAGCGCCTCGCCGCCGTAATGGGCGCCCAGCCCGCCGGTGAAGAGCCCGTAGCCGTACGCGACATGCAGCAGGTCGCCCGGCAGGCCGCCCGAGGCGCGGATCGAGCGCGCGACGAGCGACGCCCAGTTCGCGATGTCGTTGCGGCTGTAGCCCACGACCGTGGGCTTGCCCGTCGTGCCCGAGGAGGCGTGGATGCGCACGCACTTCTCGCGCGGCATGGCGAACATGCCGAACGGATAGGCGCGACGCAGGTCGTCCTTCGTGGTGAAGGGGAACTTGGCGAGATCCTCGAGGTTGCGGAAATCGGATGGATGCACGCCCGCGGCATCGAACTTCTGCCGGTAGAGCGGCACGTTCCGGTAGGCGAGCGCCAGCGTGGCCTTGAGGCGCCGCGTCTGGAGGGAAGCGATCTCGTCGCGGCTGGCGATCTCGATCGGGTCGAGAAGCTTGCGCGGGCAGCCGCCGCGCAGCTGCTTGCCGGCCACGCTCGCGGGCCCGCGCGCCGTCAGGCGGAAGCGGAAGGCGGGCTTCGCCGCCTTCTTCGCCGTTCCCCCCTTTTTCGCCGTCTTTTTCTTCTTGGCCGCCATGTCGCTTCCCCTAGACCCTTTCAAGCGCGAGCGCGATCCCCTGGCCCACGCCGATGCACATCGTGGCGAGCGCGCGCTTGCCCTTCGCGTGATGCAGTTCGAGGGTGGCGGACAGCGCCATGCGCGCGCCCGACATGCCCAGCGGATGCCCCAGCGCGATGGCGCCGCCGTTCGGGTTCACGTGCTTGGCGTCGTCCGGCAGGCCGAGCTCGCGCAGCACGGGCAGGGCCTGCGCGGCGAACGCCTCGTTCAATTCGATCACGTCGAGATCGGCGACCTTCCAGCCGATCTTCGCGAGCAGCTTCTTCGTGGCCGGGGCCGGTCCCATGCCCATGATGCGCGGCGGCACGCCGGCCGCGGCGGCACCCACGATGCGCGCGAGGGGCTTGAGGGCGAAGCGCTTCACCGCCGCTTCCGAGGCGACGAGCAGCGCCGCCGCCCCGTCATTGACGCCCGAGGCGTTCCCCGCGGTTACGCTGCCGCCCGCCCGGAAGGGCGCCTTCAGCTTGGCGAGCGCTTCGAGCGAGGTGGCGCGCGGATGCTCGTCCTTGTCGACCAGCACCGTCTCCTTGCCCTTCCTCGTCTCGACGGCGACGATTTCCTTCGCAAGCCTTCCGTTGGCTTGTGCTGCCAGCGCCTTCTGCTGGCTTCGCAGCGCGAAGGCGTCCTGGTCCTCGCGGCTCACCTTGAAATCCGCGGCGACGTTCTCGGCCGTCTCGGGCATCGAGTCGACGCCGTGCGCCTGCTTCATCAGCGGATTGACGAAGCGCCAGCCGATCGTCGTGTCGTAGATCGCGTTCTCGCGGGAAAACGCCGTCTCGGCCTTGCCCATCACGAAGGGCGCGCGGCTCATGCTTTCCACGCCGCCTGCGACCATCAGATCGGCCTCGCCTGCACGGATGGCGCGTGCGGCGGTGGCCAGCGCATCGAGACCCGAGCCGCACAGCCGGTTGATCGTCGTACCCGACACGCCCACGGGCAGGCCCGCCAGCAGCAGCGCCATGCGCGCGACGTTTCGGTTGTCCTCGCCCGCCTGGTTGGCGCAGCCATAGATCACGTCGTCGACGGCAGCCCAGTCGACCGATGGGTTGCGCTTCACGAGTTCGCGCAAGGGGTGGGCGGCGAGATCGTCGGTGCGCACGCCGGAAAGTGCGCCGGCATAGCGGCCGATGGGTGTGCGGATGCCGTCGCAGATGAAGGCGTCGTTCATTTCCTTGCTTCCTCCGGCGTCAGGCCGGGCACGAGTTCGCCCCTGATCTGGGTGGAGTGGCCGCGGAAGAGGGCGACGAGCTTGCCGTCCTGGTCGCGCACCTCGACTTCGGTCACGCCCGAGCGGCCGCCGCGATGCACCTCGCGCGCGTGCGCGGTCAGCGTGTCGCCTTCCTTCGCCGCGGCCACGAACGTCACCGCGCAGTTGTTGGCGACCGTCACCCTGTTGTGGCTGTTGCAGGCGAAGGCGAAGGCGGAATCGGCGAGCGTGAAGATGAAGCCGCCGTGGCAGATATGGTGGCCGTTGCAGAATTCCGGGCGGACCTTCATGCGCAGCACGGCTTCGGAAGGCAGCGTCGCGACCAGTTCCATGCCCATGTGGCGCGAGGCCCGGTCGGTCGCCCACATCGCCTCGGCGGCCTTCTTCGCGATTTCCTCCTTCGTGGGCGCGCTCATCGCTCCCTCGCCACGAGGCGGTTGAGCCGCGGCGAGGCGCGGTAGCGGTCCTCGCCGTAGTGGAGATGCAGGTTGTCGAGCACCGTCTTGACCGTGGGAAGCCCGATCTCGCGGCCCCACGCGAACGGGCCCTTGGGATAGTTGACGCCCTTGGTCATCGCGACATCCACGCCCTCGGCGCTGACTACGCCCTGTTGGACGGCCTCCAGCGCCTCGTTCACCAGCATGGCGAGCGTGCGCATGACGATCAGGCCGGGCGCATCGTCGATCAGCGAGACCGCGATACCGCAGGCCTGGAAGAACCCCGTGGCGACGGCACTGGCCTGCCCGGTCGCCTGGTCGGCGACGGCAATGGCGATGCGCGTGCATTCGGCATAGTCGAGCGCCAGATCGTGCAGCACCAGCGAGGGTTCGCCCGTCTCGCACGCGCGCACCGTGGCGGTGCGCCCGTCGGTCAGCCGCAGGGCCACGCCGTCGACGAGCAGTGTGGCGCCGCGCGGGCCGGCCGGGCGGCGGTGGACCGGGATCTCGGCCGCCTTGGCGCGCGCCACCATGGTTTCGAGGAAATCGAGATCGCCCTCGACGATGACCTGGTTCGGCCGCTGGCCCACCGGCTCGGTCGCCGGGTACGGCTTGTCGGCTTCCTTGCCGTAGCCGAAGAAGCCGCGGCCCGTCTTGCGCCCGAGCCGGCCGGCCGCGACCATCTCGGCCTGCAGGACCGAGGGCAGGTAGCGCGGATCGTTGAAATAGGCCTCGTAGACCGAGCGCGTCACCGCGAAATTCACGTCGTGCCCGATCATGTCCATCAGTTCGCACGGCCCCATGCGGAAGCCGCCGGCATCGCGCATCACGGCATCGATGGTCGCGGGGTCGGTCGCGCGCTCGGTCAGCAGGCGCAGCGCCTCGGCATAGAAGGGGCGCGCGCAGCGGTTGACGACGAAGCCGGGCGTCGAGGCCGCGTGCACGGGCGCCTTGCCCCACGCCGCGGCGGTGTCGAACAGCGTGTCGGCCACGCTTTCGTCCGTCGTCAGGCCCGAGACGATCTCGACCAGCGCCATCACGGGTGCCGGATTGAAGAAGTGGAATCCCGCCACGCGGCCCGGCCTTTCAAGCCCGCGCGCGACGGCCGAGATCGACAGCGAGGAGGTGTTGCTCGCAAGGATGCAGTCGCGCGCGACGATCGCTTCGAGCTCCGCGAAGAGCTTCCGCTTGGCCTCGAGATCTTCCACGATCGCCTCGACGACCAGCGCGCAGACGTCGAGATCGGCGAGACCCTCGGCGGGTTCGAGCCGGCCCTTGACCAGTTCGGCCTTGTCCGCGCCCATCTTGCCCTTGGCGACGAGCGTTTCGAGCGTGCGGCCGAGATTGGCGATGGCCGTCTCGACCGCGCCGGGGCGCACGTCGTAGAGCCGCACGCGATGGCCGGCCGTGGCGGCGACCTGCGCGATGCCGGCCCCCATCGCACCGGCGCCGACGATGCCGATGGTGCGGTCGGCGGGAATGGCCGGCATCGTTCAGGTCCCCCTGAAGGCGGGCTTGCGCTTCCCGAAGAAGGCTTCCACGCCCTCGCGATAGTCGCCCGTGCGGCCCAGCGCGCCCTGCATGTCGCGTTCGTGGTCGAGGGCGGCGTCGAGATCGCGCGCCCAGGCGCCGTCGATCGCCTGCTTGATGGCGCCCAGTGCCTTCGTGGGCTGCGTGGCGAGATGGCGGGCAAGGCCCAGCGCCTCGTCCTTCACGCGCTCGTCCTCGACCACCTTCCAGATCAGGCCCCATTCGAATGCCTGCTCGGCGGTGATCTTCTCGCCCAGCATCGCAAGCCCCTTGGCGCGCGCGGTCCCCGCCAGCCGCGGCAGGAACCAGGTCGAGCCGCTGTCGGGCGCCAGCCCGATCTTGACGAAGGCCTGCAGGAACGTGGCCGAGCGCGCGGCGTAGACGATGTCGCAGGCGAGTGCCAGCGACATGCCGGCCCCGGCGGCCACGCCGTTGACCGCGCACACCACCGGCACCTTCAGGTCGCGGATCGTGCGGATCAGCGGGTTGTAGAATTTGTCGAGCGTTTCGGACAGGTCGGGCGTCTCGCCGCCCTTGCGCTGGCCCAGGTCCTGGCCCGCGCAGAAGCCGCGGCCTTCGCCCGTCAGGAACACCGCGCGTGCGCCCGCGGCGGGCGCGCCCGCCAGCGCTTCGCGCAGCTCGTCGTGCATTTCCGGCACGAAAGCGTTGAGCTTGTCGGGCCGGTTGAGCGCGATCGAGGCCACACCGTCCTCGAGCGCGTAACGGATCGTCTGATGCGCCATGGCCGGACCATGCCAAGCCGGGGCCGGGGCTGCAACCCCCGAACGCCCCCGGCACGTCGGCGCGATGGGCGGTTCCCGGCGGCGCCGTTTCGCGCTAAGTCTGGTTCGCATTTGCGGGAGGACCGGACGCGCATGTTTCTCGAACGCCACCGCGCGACGCTGGATGCGGCCGTCGCGGCACTCGATGCCCGCGGCTACTGGTCGGCCTATCCGGAAGCGCCTTCGGGCAAGATCTACGGCGAGAGCGCCAACGACGACGCCAAGAAGGCGTTCGAGGCGCAGCTGGGCCAGCCCTTCGCGCTCGACCAGTCGGCCAACGGCACGGTCGGGGCCGAGCATTCGCCCTACGGCTTCGATCTGAAGATCGCCTATCCGCGCCTCGATCCGGAACCGGCACTCGCCAACGCCGCGGCCGCGCGCGCGAGCCTGCGCAAGGCGGGTGTCGAGGCGCGCACGGGCGCATGCCTCGAGATCCTGCACCGCCTCAACCGCATGTCGTTCGAGATCGCCTACGCGGTCATGCACACGACCGGGCAGGGGTTCGTCATGGCCTTCCAGGCGGGCGGGCCGCACGCGCAGGACCGCGGGCTCGAGGCCGTCGCCACTGCCTGGCGCGAGATGGCCCGCGTGCCCGCGCATGCGCGCTGGGAAAAGCCGCAGGGCAAGAACCCGGCGCTCGTGATGGAGAAGGACTACCGCATCGTGCCCAAGGGGATCGGGCTTGCGATCGGCTGCGCGACGTTTCCCACCTGGAACACCTATCCCGCGCTGTTCGCAAATCTTGCCACCGGCAATCCCACGCTGGTGAAGCCGCACCCGGCCGCGGTGCTGCCGCTGGCGCTCACCGTGCGCGTGGCGCGTACGGTGCTGAAGGAGGCGGGCATCGATCCCAACGCCGTGCAGCTCGTGGCCGATTCGCTCTATGCGCCCGTCGCCCAGATCCTCGCGCGCCGGCCGGAAGTGGCGCTCATCGACTATACGGGCGGGCCCGAGTTCGGCGCGTGGCTGTCCGCCAATGCGGGCCACGCGACGATTTTCGCCGAGAAGGCGGGAACCAATGCCGTCGTCGTGGAAAGCACCGACGATGCGAAGGGCATGTTCCAGAACCTCGCCTTCTCGCTGTCGCTCTATTCCGGACAGATGTGCACGACACCGCAGAACATCTTCGTGCCCGCCTCGGGCGTGAAGACGCCCGATGGCCCGCTTTCGCCCGAGGCGTTCGGGCAGAAACTGTCCGAGGCGATCGACCGGCTGCTGGGCGATCCGGCGCGTGCGGCCGAGGTGCTGGGCGCGATCCAGAGCCAGGCGACGCTGGCGCGCATCGAGGCGGCGAACCGCAACGGCAGGATCGTGCGCGCAAGCGCGCCCGCCGCGCATCCGGTCTTCCCGGAAGCTGCCCTGCGCACGCCCCTCATCATGGCGGCGGGCGTCGAGGAAACCGCGCTTTACGGCCACGAGATGTTCGGGCCGATCTCGTTCGTCGTGACGGCGCCCGACCGCGACGCGGCCCTCGACGCCGCCTTCGGCACCATCGCGCGCAAGGGCGCGATCACGGCGGCGGTCTATTCGACCGATCCCGCCTTCCTCGAAGCTGCGGCCGAACGCGCGGCCGACGTGGGCGTGGCGCTGTCGGAGAACCTCACCGGCGGCGTGTTCGTCAACCAGTCGGCGGCCTTCAGCGACTTCCACGCGACGGGCTGCAACCCGGCCGCCAACGCATCGCTGACCGACGCGGGCTTCGTGGCGCCGCGCTTCCACGTGGCGCAGGTGCGTCGCGCGGGCAAGGCGGCCGCGGCATGACGACGCCCCGCCGCCCGCGCGTCTACGCGATCGACGGCCTCGTGCCCGTGGTCGATCCCGCCAGCTTCGTGCATCCCACGGCCGTGCTGATCGGCGACGTGATCGTGGGGCCGGGCTGCTATGTCGGTGCGGGCGCCACGCTGCGCGGCGATTTCGGCCGGCTCGTGATGGAGAAGGGCTCGAACCTGCAGGACAACTGCGTAGTCCACGGCTTCCCCGACACCGACACGGTGATGGAGGAGGACGCGCATATCGGCCACGGCGCGATCCTGCACGGCTGCACGATCAAACGCGACGCGCTCGTGGGCATGAACGCCACCGTGATGGACGGGGCCGTTGTGGGCGAGAGCGCGTTTGTCGCCGCGATGGCGTTCGTGCGCGCGGGCTTCGCGGTGCCCCCGCGCACGCTCGTCGGCGGCATCCCGGCCAAGATCATGCGCGAACTGACCGACAGGGAAATCGAGTGGAAGCGCTCGGGCACGCGCGACTACCAGAACCTGACGCTGCGCTGCCTTGCCACGTTCGAGGAACGCGACGCGCTCGAGGCCCCCGAACCCGGCCGCCAGCGCCTGTCGCTGAAAGGCGTGTCGGAGCCGCTCTACAAGACCAGATAGCCGCCTGCCCGGCCGGTTGCTATCATCGCTTGCAACCAGACCCCGAACGGGAGCGCCCGCACATGTCGCCCGCCGCCATCGCCGCCGAATACCTGCCTGTCGCGATCCTGATCCTGCTGGTGCTGATCGCGGCGAGCGGCATCAAGATCGTCCCGCAGTCGCACGAATACATCGTCGAGCAGTTCGGCAAGTACGTCTCGACGCTGCGCGCGGGCCTCAATTTCATCGTGCCCGTCCTCTATCGCGTCTCCGCGAAGGTCAGCATCCTCGAGCGCCAGCTCGAACCGCAGCAGATCAGCGTCATCACCAAGGACAATGTCGAGATCCACCTGACGACGGCCGTGTTCTTCCGCGTCGTCGATGCGGCGAAATCGGTCTACCGGATCACCAATGTCGACCAGGCGGTGAAGACGACGGTCACCAGCATCGTGCGCTCGACCGGCGGCCAGATGGAGTTCGACGAGGTGCAGGCCAAGCGGGACTTCATCAACGAGAAGATCAAGGAGTCGCTGTCGGAAGCCTGCGCGGTGTGGGGCATCGAGATCACGCGCACCGAAGTGCTCGACGTTTCGGTGGATGCGGCGACGCGCACCGCCATGCAGCAGCAGCTCAACGCCGAGCGCGAGCGCCGCGCGGCCGTGACCAAGGCCGAGGGCGACCGGCAGGCCCAGCAGCTCAAGGCCGACGCCGAATACTACACGGCCCAGAAGCAGGCCGAGGCGCGCCGCGTGCTGGCCGATGCCGAGGCGTACGCGACGCAGGCCGTCGGCCAGGCGATCGAGACGAACGGGCGTGCCGCCATCGATTTCGAGCTGATGAAGCAGCAGATCGGCTCGATCGCGGAGCTGGCGAAGTCGGGCAACTCGAAGCTGATCGTGATCCCGACCGACATCACGAAGTCGCTCGGCGGCCTCGCGACGGTGCTGGAGGCGCTGAAGGCCAAATGAGCATGCTCGAAGGCTTTTTCGCCGACTATCCCGTGGCGCTGTGGGCGGGTCTCGGCGTCACGTTCCTCATCGTCGAGATCCTGCTGCCGATGGGCTTCTTCCTGTCCTTCGCCGCGGCGGGGTTCCTCACGGCGGCAGGTGCCCATTTCGGCATGCTGCCCGACGGGTTGCTGGCGAAGTTCATCGTGTTCGCCGCCATCGCCGTCGTCCTCATCGTGCCGATGCGCGCGCTCCTGCGCCGCTACGCCGATCGCACGCCGGACATCAATCAGTACTGAGCGGTCGTCCATTTTCCTCTGCCGTCATGCCCGGCCTCGTGCCGGGCATCCACGACTTTGCGACAGGCGTAGTGCTTCACGATCAAGTCGTGGATGCCCGCATCAAGTGCGGGCATGACGGGATTTCAATTGGCGACGGGTCCTCGGAACAGCCCCGCGATTTTCCGCACGACGAAGGCGAGGAACTTCGCGAGGAACCACAGCAGCACGCCCATCGCGACGATGCCGACGGCGAGAGCCACGAGGAACGTCGCGGGGTGCGTGGCCGCCAGGAAGAGCCCGCCGATGGCGAGCGCATCTTCGAAAATGGATGCGGCGGCAGCACCGAAGATGGGGATGTGCGTGTTGACGAAGAGCCGCCCGCTCGCCTTCGTCGCGTGCGTGCCGAGGCTGAGTGCGCCGCCGGCCAGTGCGGCCGCGAGTTTCAGGCCCGCGTCTGCGTCGCCCAGCGTGGCGGCGGCAAGGAACGCGCCCGCCGGCACCCGCACGAAGGTGTGGACGCTGTCCCACAGCGTATCGATGCCGGGGATCTTGTCGGCGATGAACTGGCCCGCATAGAGCAGGGCGGCCGTGGCGATCACCGGCATCGTTGCGATCGCGTCGAGTTCGTGCGGCAGCGCCACGAGGCCGGTGAGCTTCAGCACGCCGAGGACGAGGACGGCCGCGTAGACGTTGATGCCGCTCGCCCACGCAAGTGCCGAGGCAAGCGCGATCACCTGTGCGGCGTTCGCGTCCACCGCGTCAGCGGCCGACGGCGTAGGCCTGCTGCAGGCGCGGCGTGGCGGCCGCCTTCATGAGCTTGCCTTCGCGCTTGGCCGCCGCGTTGCGGCCGAGCGACCATTCGCCGCCGATCTCGATGTCGTGGCCCTTGGCCTTGAGCGCCTCGACCGTCTCCTTGGGGAAGCGCGATTCGAGCTGCACCTTGCCGGGCCGCGCCTCGCGCGGGAAGAACGAGTTGGGCCAGTGGTCGGTCTGCAGCATGGGCGCGTCCATCGCGGCCTGCATGTTGAGCTTGTGGTCGACATGGCGCAGGAAGAACTGCGCGATCCACTGGTCCTGGTTGTCGCCGCCGGGCGAGCCGAACGCCATCCACGGCTTGCCGTCCTTCATCGCCATCGAGGGCGTGAGCGTCGTGCGCGGGCGCATCTTCGGCGTCAGGCTCGAAGGCAGGCCCTCCTGCAGCCAGAACATCTGGCCGCGCGTGCCCAGGCAGAAGCCGAGATCGGGGACCGTGGGCGAGCTCTGCAGCCAGCCGCCCGAGGGCGTGCAGGCAACCGTGTTGCCCCAGCGGTCGATGACGTCGAGATGGCAGGTGTCGCCCTCGGCGGGCCCGCGAGCCGCGCGCGCGTTGCGGGCCATCGCGGACGCGCCGCCGTCGCGGTAGCGCTCGGTCGCCAGCGCGTCGCTTTCCACGCGCGCGGGCTCGCCGAAGCCGCCCATGCCGGGGATCATCTTCTTGACGCCCGCGACGTTGAACTTCGGCAGTGCCGGGTTGCGCCCGTCGGGCGTGCCGGGGCGCAGGTCGAAATTGGCCGTGTCGCCAATGAGCTTGCGCCGCTCGGCGTTGTACTTGTCCGAGAGCATCGTCTTCAGCGGGACGTCGGCGAAGTCGGGGTCGGCGTACCACGCCTCGCGGTCGGCATAGGCGATCTTGGTCGCCTCGATCAGCAGATGGATGAATTCGGGCCCCGTCGTGTCCATCGAGGGCACGTCGTAGCCCTGCAGCAGGGCCAGCACCTGCAGCAGCACGGGCCCCTGGCTCCACGGCCCGGCCTTGCACACGGTGATGCCGCGATAGTCATAGGTGGCGGGCGCCTCGACGGGTGCGCGCCATGCCGCCATGTCGTCGGCCGAAAGCACGCCCTTGTGGCGCTTGCCGGAGACGTCCATCACCTCGTTCTCGCGGCAGAACCTGTCGATCGCCTCGGCGACGAAGCCCTTGTAATAGGCATCGCGCGCCTTCTCGATCTGCGCCTCGCGGTCGGGACCGGCCGAGGCCCCCTCGGCCAGCAGGCGCTGGAGCGTGTCGGCAAGCTTCGGATTGGCGAAGAGCGTGCCGGCCGTCGGCACGTTGCCGCCCGGCATCCAGGTCGCGGCCGAACTCTTCCATTCGGTCTTGAAGATCTCGGAGACCGACTGCACGGCACCGCACACGCCGGGCAGCAGCGGGTAGCCGTCCTTGGCATACCCGATGGCCGGCGACATCACCTCGGCCAGCGTCATGGTGCCGTGGTCGCGCAGCAGCGTCATCCAGGCGTCGAAGGCACCCGGCACCACGGCGGCGAGCAGGCCCGTGCCGGGGATCGTCTCGATGCCCTGCGCGCGGTAGTGCGCGATGGTCGCCTTCGCCGGCGCCACGCCCTGCCCGCAGATGACCTTGGGCTTGCCGTCGGCCTCGCATGCGATCAGCACGGCATCGCCGCCCAGCCCGTTCATGTGCGGCTCGACGACCTGCAGCGTCAGCCCCGCGGCCACGGCCGCATCGAAGGCGTTGCCGCCCTTCTCGAGGATGCTCATGCCGACCTGGCTGGCGATCCAGTGCGTGGACGAGACGACGCCGAACGTGCCGGCGATTTCGGGGCGGGTCGTGAAGGTGGACTGCGCGGGCGAAGCCATGGGCGGGAAGACCTTGCGGAGAACGGGGCTGCGGGAAAGCGCGCAGGATATAGTGTGACGCGTCAGCCGAACACTTTTTTCAGGAGTTCGGTCGTGCGCGCCGCCGGGTTGGCGCGGATGTCGGCCTCCTCGCGCGCGACGTAATGGAAGATGCCGTCGAGCCCCTTGTCGCGCGTCCAGTCGACGATGTTGGCCTTCGCGTCCGGCATGCCGGGGATCTGCGCGTAGCGGCCCAGCATGGAATCGTACGCGCGCACGGCGCCTGCCTGCTGAAGCGCGGTTTCGATCAGCGGCCGGATCTGCGCGCCGATCTGCCCGCCGGTCGTCCGGCGCAGGAACTGCGTGGCGGCGTCGGCCGGTCCGTTGAGGATGCCCTGCGCGTCCGAGACGGTCATGCCGCGGATGGCGCCAAGGAAGATGTCCTTGGCCTTGGGCACGGCCTGCTCGGCCGCGCGGTTCATGCGCGTTTCCAGATCGTCGGCCATGCCCGAGGCGCCGACTGTCCGCAGTGCCGACTGGACCTGGCGCAGCGTGTCGGGCAGCGGGATGTGCACGGCCTGGTCGCCGAGGAAGCCGTCGGCCCTGCCCAGCCGCGCAAGCGCTGCCTGCGAGCCTTTCGCAAGCGCGTCCTTCAGTCCCTGCGCGATGTCGGCGGCCGAAAGGCCGGTGCCGCGCGTGCCGGTTCCCGTACCGGGAACCGATATGCCGCCCTGGTTGAGCAGGTTGCGCCCCTGGTCGAGAAAGCCTTGTGCGGCGGCCGAAACGGGCAGGGCGGAGGCGAGAAGGACAAGGGTGCGGCGGGCGAGCATCGGAACCTCCCAGGCGGCATTTTGGCGCGACGGCGATCATACCGCGCCGGCCCATTCGGTGGTAACGTCTTGATCCGGATGCCGGACTCGGGCAATCGTACCGCCGAGGTCGGGACAAGGACCCATGCTGTCGACCCAGAATTCGAAGGTTTCGCGCAAGAAGTACTCGCACTCCGAGCTTGCCAACGTGATCGCGCTGCACGAGCGCTATCGCACCGGCAAGCCCGGCGGGGTGCGCGCGATGCTCGCCTTTGCCGATCTGGGCGGCATGGCGATGGCCGGCGCCAACCTGACGGAAGCCGACTGCACGGGCGCCTCGTTCCGGGGCGCGATGCTGTCGGACTGCGTGTTCGACCGCGCGGCCCTGTTCGCCTGCGACTTCCGCGAGGCGGACCTCGAAGGGGCAAGTCTCGTGCGCGCGGACCTGCGCGGGGCGTGCCTGCGCGGGGCGAACCTCACGCGCGCGAACCTGATCCAGGCGGACCTGCGTGAAGGCTCGATCACGCAGAAGGACAAGGCGGGCAACCTGCACGCGCTGCGGCTGGGCGAGGTGGGGGCGACCGAACTGCAGGGCGCCAAGCTTGCCGCCGCCAACCTGTCGGAGGCCGTCCTGGACGGCACGCTCGCCGGGCAGGCCGATTTCACCGACGCGATCATGCGCGACTGCAAGCTGGCGCGCGCCAACCTGCAGAAGGCGCAGCTTGCCGGTGCCAACCTCGCAGGCGCCGACCTGTCGGGCGCCAACTGCTCGGGCGCCACGCTCGACGGCGCCGTGATGACCGGCACCAAGATGGCCAATGCCGTGCTCGACGGCGCCTCGCTCGTCGACGTGGTGAACGACAACCTCGCCGGCAAGTCGCTCTCCGAGCAGGGCATGCCGGCCGACGAGCTGCTGCGGCTGCACGCGCTGTGGGCCAAGACGGGCGGGGCCGAAGGCAAGGTCGCGGACCTTTCGGGCTACGACTGCCGCACGCTTCCAGCACTCCGGGGCCAGCTTCTGGTGGGGCTGCGCGCGGAGGGGGCCATGCTCGTGGGGCTCGACATGCGCGGCTGCCAGCTTCAGGGCGCACGCCTTGCCGGTGCGGACCTTCGCGACTGCCGGCTTGCGGGCGCGGACATGCGCGGGGTCAATCTTGCCGGCGCCAAGCTCACGCGCGCCGACCTGCGCGACTGCGATTTCGGCCCGCTGCCGCTGGCCGCCGGGCGTTCGTTTCCCGCCAAGCTCGACAAGGCGATCCTGCGCGCGGCCGACCTGCGCGGGGCCAAGTTCGCGGGTGCGACGATCGCGGGCATCGATCTGCGCGACGTGACGGTGGACGAGGAACTGAACGGTCTCGAACTTGCCGATGCCGTGCTCGACCCGCGCCTCAAGGCGCGTCTCGGCATCAAGTAAGCCGCCTAGGCCGACGGGTCCGGCAGCTTGTAGGGCAGCGCGGCGGCGTCGAACTCGCCCAGCTCGTCCGGCTTCAGTCCCACCACGATCGGATCGGTCTCCTCGCGCTGGACGAGCACGCGCGCATTGAAGAGGTCGTGGTTGTAGCCGTGCTTGTCGACGATGCGGTGCATGACCACGGGCAGCGTCGCCTCGCCGACCTTGCCGCCGGTGATCTGGCTGCGCACGCGGCTGATCGCGTAGCCGCCGATCGACAGACCCTGGATCTTCTCGAGCAGCTTCTCCGCGCGCGCCAGGAACAGGATCGTGTCGAGATTGCGCACGACCGGCGGCTCGGTCGGGCGCACGAAGCTGCCGATGCAGACCTGGTGGGCCAGCGCCTTGCCGATGAGGCGGGCAAGCTGGATCGTCACCTCGCCGACGAGATATTCGAAGCCGCGCGGCCGCGTGCCCTCGATCTGGTGGTAGGCGTAGTGGCTGCCGATCGAGAAGCACGTGCGCAAGGTGGGCACGAAGCGCGCCTCGCCGCGTGCGCGGGCAACCGCGTTGTCGGCAAGGATCAGCACCAGCGTGGCGTAGGTGCGCAGGTCCGCCTCGAAGCCGCGCGCGCGGTTCCACACGTAGAACCCGTCGCCCACGGTCGAGCGCGCCAGCTCCACGTCGAGCCCGGCCTCGCTCATCTTCTTGGCGGCGTTGTTGATCGAGAACTCGAGCGAGGCGAGCTGGGCCATCTGCGCGAGCGGATCGACCTTCGAGAAGCCTACGATGTCGAAGAGCATCACCGCACGGTGTTCGGTACGCGATACGCCGTAGCGGCGCACGACCTGGTCGATCACCTGCGGGTCGACCTCGCCCTTGCCCTCGCCCACCGCGAAGGGCAGGTCGACCTTGATGGGGCGCGCCTGAAGCGCCTTGCACACCTCGCCGAAGGTGGTCGCACCCATCATGCGGCCGCCGGACAGGATGCGCGGGGTGTTGGGCGCTTCGGCCAGCACGCGCCAGACCGGGGCGGCACACACCGAGACGGCGTTGCCCGCATGCATCCAGCCCGCGACCATGTGCTGGCCCAGCTTCCAGCAGGCATGCAGCGCCGAGTCGAGCTCGCGCAGGCCGTTTCGGATGTCTTCCGGACTCGCCATTTCCCCCGATCCTAGACCACTTCCGAGACGTAGTGGTGCGCCGAGGTATCGCAGCGCGAGACGCGCCATTCGCAAGGGCTGCCGTCCAGCGCATAGGCGATGCGGTCGATCTCCAGCACCGGCGCCCCGCTGCGCAGGCCCAGATGGGCGGCGTCCTCCGGCCCGGCCGCCGCCGACTTGAGCTTCTCGGCCGCGCGCGCGACGCTCACGCCCCAGCGCTCCTGGTAGAGGCGGTAGAGCTCGTTGGGCACGCTCGCGCGGTCCATGCGCTCGAACCCGTCATAGAGTGCGGCCGGGATCACGATGCGCTCGACGATGGCGGCGCGCCCGTCGAGCATGCGCAGCCGGTGCAGGCGGACCACGCGGGTACCGGCGGCCAGCTTCAGCCGCCGCGTCTCCTCGCGCGTGGCGGCCCCGGCCTTCAGCGACAGGATGCGGCTGCCGGGCAGGGCGCGCTTTCCGTCGTCGCCGACCAGATGGAAGAAGTGGAACAGCGCGCGCTCGCGCGTGTGTTCGGCGACGAACGTGCCCTTGCCCTGCCGCCGCACGACGAGGTTGATGCGCGCCAGCTCGTCGAGCGCGCGGCGCACCGTGCCCTGGCTCACGCCGAATTCCGCGGCCAGCGCCGGCTCGGCCGGGATCATCTCGCCCGCGCGCCAGCGCCCGTCGACGAGGCGGCGCATGAGGGCGGCCTGTGTCTGGCTGTAGAGCGGCTGGGGACGGGGCAGGGCCATGGCGGGACGTCTATCACGGATCCAAGTCATATATAAGATATAAGAGTGTGTTGACGCTCCCCGGACGCGCGCGTAGCGTCCGTCTCCGTTCTGCAACTCCCAAGAAAAACGCGAGGGGGAAATGGCAACCCAATTCATCGTCCACGACAAGAAGGACACCGTCGGGGTCGTCGTCGTGGAAGACGTCAAGACCGGCGCCACGATCGAGGGCTGGGTGATGGAAGGCGACGGCACCGTGAAGGTGAAGGCGCTGAAGCCCGTGCCGCTCGGCCACAAGATCGCGCTCGTCGACATGAAGAAGGGCGACACCGTGCTCAAGTACGGCCACGACATCGGCCGCATGGTGGCGGACGCCCGCAAGGGCGACCACATCCACGTCCACAACATGAAAACGAAGCGCTGGTAAGGGAGGGACGACCGATGGCCAAGGCTCCTGCAATCGTCAAGAAGCGCTCGCGCAATGTCGGCAAGCTGCCCTTCATGGGCTACCGCCGCGAAAACGGCCGCGTGGGCATCCGCAACCACGTGATCATCCTGCCGCTCGACGACCTGTCGAACGCCGCGGCGGAAGCGGTCGCCAACAACATCAAGGGCACGCTCGCCCTGCCGCACGCCTACGGGCGCCTCCAGTTCGGCGAGGATCTCGCGCTCCACTTCCGCACGCTGATCGGCACGGGCTGCAACGCCAACGTCGCCGCCGTCGTGGTCATCGGCATCGAGCCGGGCTGGACGGGCCGCGTGGTCGAGGGCATCGCCAAGACCGGCAAGCCCGTGCAGGGCTTCGCCATCGAGGGCAACGGCGACCTGCGCACGATCGAGAAGGCCAGCCGCGTGGCCCAGCAGTTCGTCATGTGGGCGACCGAGAAGCAGCGCGAGCAGTGCACGATCGACGAGCTGTGGGTCTCGACCAAGTGCGGCGAATCCGACACGACCTCGGGCCTCGCCTCGTGCCCGACCGTCGGCAACCTCATCGACAAGGTCGATCCGCTGGGCGCCACGACCTGCTTCGGGGAAACCTCCGAGCTGACCGGCGCCGAGAAGGAGATGGTCAAGCGCGCGATGGACAAGAAGGCCGCCGACAAGTTCATGACGGTCTTCAACGCCTACCAGGACATGATCAACCGCCACAAGACGAGCGACCTGTCGGAATCGCAGCCGACCAAGGGCAACATCGCGGGCGGCCTGACGACGATCGAGGAAAAGGCCTTCGGCAATTTCCAGAAGATCGGCCACAAGACGAAGTACATCGACGTGCTCGGCCCGGCCGAGGCGCCGAAGAAGGGTGCGGGCCTCTACTTCATGGACACCTCTTCGGCGGCGGCCGAGTGCGTGACGCTGCAGGCCGCGGCCGGTTTCGTCGTGCACCTGTTCCCCACGGGCCAGGGCAACGTCATCGGCAACCCGATCGAGCCCGTCATCAAGCTCACGGCCAACCCGAAGACGGCGCGCGAGATGCCCGAGCACATCGATCTCGACGTGTCCGGCATCCTGCGCCGCGAGATGGATCTCGACGAGGCGGGCGACCGGCTCATCGACGTGATGATCCGCGTGTGCAACGGCCGCTACACCTGCGCCGAGGCGCTGGGCCATCGCGAATTCGTGATGACCAAGCTCTACCCGAGCGCCTAAGCGAAGGGCCGTGAAGGCGGCGATCGAGGCGCGGATCTGGCGCGGCGGCGCGGAGGGGAGGTTCGAGACCTTTTCCGTTCCGCGCCGCGACAGCCAGACCGTGCTCGACGTCGTCACCTTCGTCCAGCGCCGGCTCGACCCGACGCTTTCCTACCGCTACGCGTGCCGCGTGGGCATGTGCGGCTCGTGCGCGATGACCGTGAACGGCCGCCCGCGCTGGACGTGCCGCACCCACGTGTCGCGGCTGGGCGAGGGGCCGCTCACGATCGAGCCGCTCGCCAACCTGCCGCGCATCAAGGACCTTGCGGTGGACATGGTGCCGTTCTTCGACAAGTGGGCGAAGGCGGGCGGAAGGTTCGTGCCGTCGGCCGACGCGGGCGCCGATTTCGCGGCCGTCGAGCCGGCAAGCCCTGCGCGCCGGGAGGCCGATGCCGGCATCGAGTGCATCGGGTGCGCGGTCTGCTACGCGGCCTGCGATCTCGTTTCGTGGAATCCGGACTATCTCGGGCCGGCGGCGCTCAATCGCGCCTGGACGCTCGTCAGCGACGTGCGCGACGGCGGGCAGGCGGA
This sequence comes from Rhodospirillales bacterium, assembly GCA_016794025.1. GTDB lineage: Bacteria > Pseudomonadota > Alphaproteobacteria > CACIAM-22H2 > CACIAM-22H2 > Tagaea. Next base: position 73,494 of record JAEUKX010000049.1, read on the forward strand.
ACGGCTTGCGGCCGTGGCGGGCGATGCGGGCTGCCATGCCTGCCATTCGCAGCAGTCCTGCCGCGAGCACTGCCCCAAGTCGCTCAACCCCACGGCCTCGATCGCGGGGCTCAAGCGTGCCGCACTGCGCGCGGCGCTGAAGGGCGGCGCATGAACCTGCGCGGCCGGGCCGAGGCCATCGCGTGGGGCGCGCAGCGCGCGAGCGCGGCCGTGCTGGCCGCATGCGTGCTCGTCCATCTCGCCACGATCCTTTATGCCGTGCGTGGCGGACTGACGGCAGCGGAAATCCTCGGCCGCACGCGCGGCTCGGCGGGGCTGGCGCTGTTCTACGGGCTGTTCGTCCTCGCGGCCGCGATCCATGCGCCGCTGGGTCTGCGCACCATCGCGCGCGAGACGTTCGGATGGCGCGGCGGCGCGCTTGATCTCGCCAGCGCCGCGTTCGCGCTGTTCCTCGCGTGGTTCGGCTGGCGCGCGCTCGGGGGACTGTTCGGATGAACCGGCCGCCGCCCGCCTTCCGCCACCGCAACCATCCGGCCTGGTGGGCCTTCGCCGTTCACCGGATCTCCGGTCTGGTGCTGGCACTGTTCCTGCCGCTGCATTTCTGGGCGCTCGGCCAGGCGATCGCGGGCGAAGCCGCGCTCGACGGCTTCCTGCGCTGGACGGCGAACCCGCTTGCCAAGCTCGCCGAGACGGGGCTTGTCATATTGCTGGCGGCGCATCTCGCCGGGGGCCTGCGAATCCTTGCCATCGAGTTCCTGCCGTGGTCGCCGCGCCAGAAGGCCGCCGTCGCGGCCAGTGCCGGTTTCGCCGTGGCCGCGGGCCTGCTGTTCCTTTTCAACGTGGGTGCGGCATGAGTGCCGTTCCCAGCGAAGTGTGGCTCGTGGGCGGCGCCTTCGTGGCGGCAATCGCGTCGGGCCTCGCGGGATTCGCCTTCGCGCTCGTCGCCTCGGGCACGTTCCTCCATCTGCGCGCCCCGGTCGATGCCACGCCGCTGGTGCTGGCCGCGAGCCTGATGGCGCAGAGCTTCTCGATCCTGGCACTGCGCGATTCGATCGACTGGCGGCGCCTGTCCCCCTTCCTCCTCGGCGGCATCCTCGGAATTCCGTTCGGCGTGGCGCTTCTGCACGGCGTTTCGCCCGAGCCGCTCAAGCGCGCCATCGGCGCCTTCCTTGTCAGCTACGCGCTGTTCATGCTGCTGCGCGGCCAGCCCCGGCCGATCCGCGCGGGCGGCCGGCCGCTCGATGCCGGCATCGGCTTCGTGGGCGGCGTGATGGGCGGGCTTGGCGGGCTGTCGGGTGCGGTGCCGACGATCTGGACCGGCCTGCGCGGTTGGACGAAGGGCGAGCAGCGCGCCGTCTACCAGCCCTACATCTTTGCGATGCAGGCCGCGGCGCTGGCATGGCTGTGGCTGGACGGCGGCATCGGGCCGACGGCGATCGCGGATTTCGTCTGGTGCCTGCCGGCGGTTGCGCTCGGCGTGTGGCTGGGCCTGCGGCTCTACGCGCGCGTGGACGACGTGCAGTTCCGCAAGATCGTCCTGGCGCTGCTGCTGGCGTCGGGAGTCGTTCTGGTGGTTTGAACGTGCTAGAGAATTTCTAAATGGCCAGAGGCGAAAACGCCCGGCAAACGGTAGACGCAAACGAGGAGGAGAGACGACCCATGACCACGATCCGACCCACCCGGCGCGAATTCGTCATCGGCGCCGGCGCCGTGCTTGCGGCCCCCGCCGTCGTGCGCGCGCAGAGCGAAATCGGCGAAGTGCGCATCGCCAAGCAGTTCGGCATCTCCTATCTGCCGCTGATGATCATGGAGGACCTGAAGCTCGTCGAGAAGCACGCGGCGAAGGCGGGCCTTCCGAGCGTCAAGACGAGCTGGCTCCAGTTCGCCGGCGGCGCGCCGATCAACGACGCGCTCATCTCCGGCAGCCTCGAATTCGCGGGCGGCGGCGTGGGCCCCATGATCGTGCTGTGGGCGCGCACCAAGGGCGCGCTCAACGTCCGGGGGGCGGCCTCGCTCAACTCGCTGCCGCTCTACCTCAACACGATCAACCCGAACATCAAGACGCTTGCCGACTATACCGACAAGGACCGCATCGGCCTGCCGGCCGTGCGCGTGTCGATCCAGGCGATCACGCTGCAGATGGCCTGCGAGAAGGCCTTCGGCGTGGGCAAGCACGACAAGCTCGACAGCATCACGGTGTCGATGTCGCACCCCGACGCGATGGCGGCGATGCTTTCCGGCAAGAGCGAGATCAATTCGCATTTCGGTTCGCCGCCGTTCCAGAACCAGCAGCTCCTCGACAGCCGCGTGCACCGCGTGCTGTCGAACTACGAGGTGCTGGGCGGCCCGTGCTCGTTCAATTTCATGTGGACGACCGAGAAGGTCCGCACGCAGAACCCGAAGGTCTACAGGGCCTTCCTCGACGCGCTTGCCGAGGCGCAGGCGATCATCACCAAGGACAAGGTCCAGGCCGCCGACATCTACATGCGCATGGAGAAGGGCGCGCCTTCGAAGGACTTCGTGATGTCGCTCCTGAACGATCCGCAGCACGAGTTCACGAGCGTGCCGAAGAACACGATGAAGTACGCCGAATTCATGGCCCGCACCGGCACGATCAAGGTCCAGCCGGCGGACTGGAAGGAGATGTACTTCCCCGAGATGCACGCGCTACAGGGTTCCTGAGGGGGACGGCGACAGGCATGCCCGACGCAGCAGGAAACGCCCCGCCGATCCTCAAGGTCGACGGGGTCACGCTCCAGTACAAGACGACCGAGCATCTGGTCACGGCGACGTACCGCGTCAGTTTCGAGGTGCATCGCGGCGACCGGTTCGTGCTGCTCGGGCCGTCGGGCTGCGGGAAGTCGACGCTGCTCAAGGGCGTGGCCGGCTTCATGTCGCCGGTCGAGGGGGCGATGTCGCTGAACGGCCGGACGATCGACCGGCCGGGTCCCGACCGCATGATGGTCTTCCAGGAATTCGACCAGCTGCTGCCCTGGAAGACCGTCCTGCAGAACGTGATGTTCCCGATGGAGTGCGCGGGCAAGTGGCGCGGCGCCGAGGCGGCGGCGCGGGCCCGGCATTTCATCGAGAAGGTCAACCTCACCAAGTTCGCCGACGTCTATCCGCACATGCTGTCGGGCGGCATGAAGCAGCGCGTGGCCATCGCCCGCGCGATGGCGATGGAGCCCGAGATCCTGCTGATGGACGAGCCCTACGCCGCGCTCGACGCGCTGACCCGGCGCAAGATGCAGGAGGAGCTGCTCGAGCTGTGGGACGACGTGCGCTTCACGGTGCTGTTCGTCACGCACTCGATCGAGGAAGCGATCGTCGTGGGCAGCCGCATCCTCGTCCTTTCGCCGCATCCGGGCCGCGTGAAGGCGGAGCTCAACTGCCACCAGTTCGACCACACGGCGCAGGGCGGCACGGAATTCCAGACGCTGCAGCGGCGCATCCACGACATGCTGTTCGCCGAGCGCATCGAGGCCGAGGAGGCCGACGCGCATGGTTGACGCGACGAGCAGGATCGTTCCGCCGGTGCGGCCGGAATTCGAGCTTCGCGACGTGGCCGACGCGCAGTTCGGCGAGGTCGAGCGGCCGCTCTCGGCCTTCGAGCGCGTGTGGAACCAAACCTGGGTCCGCCGCGCCACGATCGTCGTCGTGCTTGCGGCCGTCTGGGAGATCTACGGGCGCACGCTCAACAATCCGCTGATCTTTCCCGCCTTCTCCGACGTGGCGCAGGCCTTCTGGCACGATTTCGCCAAGGGACCGCTGCTCAGCCGCATGCTGACGACCCTGCAGGTCCTGCTGCTGGGCTACGCCGCGGGGCTTTCGCTGGCGGCGGTGTTCACGACGCTTGCCGTCTCCACGCGCTTCGGCAACGACCTGCTCTCCACGCTTACGGCGATGTTCAACCCGCTGCCGGCGATCGCGCTTCTGCCGCTGGCGCTGCTGTGGTTCGGGCTGGGCATCCCCTCGCTCGTGTTCGTGATCATCCATTCGGTCCTGTGGGCGGTGGCGCTCAACACGCATACCGGCTTCAAGTCGGTCTCCGACACGCTGCGCATGGCGGGGCAGAACTACGGGCTGCGCGGCGTTTCCTACGTGCGCAAGATCCTGATCCCCGCCGCGTTCCCCTCGATCCTCGCGGGCCTCAAGATCGGCTGGGCGTTCGCGTGGCGAACGCTCATCGCGGCCGAACTCGTGTTCGGCGTCTCCTCGCGCTCGGGCGGCCTCGGCTGGTACATCTTCGAGAACCGCAACCTGCTCGAGACCGCAAACGTCTTCGCCGGCCTGCTGACGGTCATCGTGATCGGCCTCGTGGTCGAAGGCGTCATCTTCCGCGCGATCGAGGCGCGCACCGTGCGCCGCTGGGGGATGCAGCGATGAGCGGCCCCTTGCGCATCGCGCGGGCGACGGCCTCGCTCCACCTGCACCGGCTGGCCAAGCCCGTGCGCGCGTCCTTCGGCGTCATGCGCGCGCGGCCCATGCTGCTCGTGCGCGTCGAGGACCGCGACGGCGCGCATGGCTGGGGCGAGATCTGGTGCAACTTCCCGCCCGGCGGCGGCGAGGGGCGCAAGCGCCTTTTCGACGAACTGTTCGCGCCCATGCTCGACGGCGCCGCGTTCGACGGGCCGGCAGAGGCCTACGCCCAGATCGGTGCCCGCACGCGCGTGATGGCGATCCAGTCGGGCGAACCCGGCCCGTTCGCGCAGGTGCTGGCGGGGATCGACCAGGCGCTGTGGGACCTGTCGGCGCGGCGCGCGGGCGTGCCGCTGTGGAAGCATCTGGGCGGCGCTTCCGGCGAAGTGGCCACCTACGCCTCCGGCATGGGGCCCGACGCCGACGTGGCGCTGCGTCAGGCACAGGCGAGCGTGGCGGCGGGCTATGACGCCTTCAAGCTCAAGGTCGGCTTCAAGCCGGACGACGACATGGCGGCGCTAGCCGCCCTGCGCGCCGAACTCGGTACAGATGTGTTCCTTGCCATCGACGCCAACCAGGCATGGGACGTGGAGACGGCGAGCCGGCGCGTGCGCGAATACGCGAAATTCAAGCCCGCGTGGATCGAGGAGCCGCTGGCCGCCGATGCGACCGAGGCGGAGTGGCAGCTCGTCGCCGGGCTTTCCGCCGCGAAGGTCGCGGCGGGCGAGAACATGCGCGGGGCGGCGCAGTTCCGGTCCGCCATCGCGTCGAACGCCTTCGGCGTGATCCAGCCCGATCTTGCCAAATGGGGCGGCTTCACCGGCTGCCTTGCCGTCGCGCGCGAGACGATCGAGGCGGGGCTGATGTTCTGCCCGCATTATCTGGGCGGCGCGATCGGCCTTGTCGCAAGCGCGCATCTGCTTGCGGCCGCGGGCGGGGAAGGCAAGCTCGAGATCGACGCGCAGGACAATCCGCTGCGCACCGAGGCGCTGGGCGATTTCCCGCGCGTGTCGAAGGGCAGGTTGCGCCTGCCCGAGCGGCCGGGGCTCGGCTACGATCCCGATCCGGCGTTCCTCAAGCGCACACTGGAGGCGGCGTGAGCGGCAGGCTGCACATCGACATCCCCGCGGTCGAGGAAGCGGCAAAGCTCCTCTACATCCGCGCGCTCAAGCTGCTGCCCGACGACATCAAGCGCGGCTTCGGCCGGCTCGACGCGGCCGAGACGGACGGCACCGCGAAGACGATCCTTGCGACGATGATCGAGAACATCGCGGTCGCCGAGAAGACCGACAACCTGCTCTGCCAGGACACCGGCATCCCCATCTTCAACGTCGAGATCGGCCGCGACGTCGAGGTGGACGGCGTGGAGCTGAAGGACGCGATCCGCCGCGGAACCGCTCGCGCCACGAAGGAATACCCGCTGCGCTCGTCGGTGGTGCACCCGCTCACGCGCAAGAACGAGCATACCTCGTCCGGCATCCGCGTGCCGGTCATCAATATCGACTTCGTCGACCGTCCGCAGACCCTGCGCATCGAGATGATCCCGAAGGGCTCGGGCTCGGAGAACGGCTCGTTCCTGAAGATGCTGATCCCGGCCGACGGAATCGACGGCATCAAGACATTCGTCATCGACCGCGTGATGGAGGCCGGCGGCAAGGTGTGTCCGCCGACCATCGTGGGCGTGGGCATCGGCGGCACGTCGGACCTGTGCATGCATCTGGCCAAGGTCGCGGCGACGCGGGCGCTTGGCAGCGTGTGCGAGGACCCGGAAGGCGCGAAGCTCGAGGCGCTGCTGTCGAACGCGGTCAACGCGCTCGGCATCGGCCCGCAGGGGCTGGGCGGCGACGGCACGGCCTTCGCCGTGCATGTCGAGACCGCCGCCACGCATATCACGATGAATCCCGTCGCCATCAACATCCAGTGCCATTCGGCCCGGCGCGCTTCGGCCACCTTCACACCCTCCGGCGTCGAGATCGGATTCTAGGATGGCCCATCACGTCTTCCAGATGCCGGTGGACGAGGCGCAGGCGCGAAAGCTGCGCGTGGGCGACACGGTGACGTTCTCGGGATCTCTTTTCGGCATCCGCGACGCCACGCAGATCCACATGTTCGACCGCGGCCGCAAGGCGCGCTTCGACATGCGCGGGCACGCGGTCATCCATACCGCGCCGAACGTGCGCAAGGTGCCGCTCTCCAACGAATGCCCGGCCGGCTACCAGCCGGTGTGCGTGGGCACGACCACGTCGGACCGGATGGAGCGCTTCACGCACCCGCTGATGGCGCAGTACGGCGTGCGCTTCGTGATCGGCAAGGGGGGATTGCGCGAAGCTTCCGCCGCCGCGTTCCGCGAGATCGGCGGCGCGTATCTCGCCGTCATCGGCGGGACGGCGGCGCTCGAGACAACGTGGATCGAGCGCATCCTCGACGTCGATCTCGACGACCTCAATCCCGAGAGCCTGTGGCATTTCCAGGTGCGGGACTTCGGCCCGCTGCTCGTCGCGATGGACAGCCACGGCGGCTCGATCTACGAGCGCGTGCGCGAGACCGCAGCCGGCCGGCGCGCGGCAGCACTCGCCGCACTCGGCGTCAAGGCATGAAGCGGCTCGAGACCGACATCCTGATCCTCGGCTCCGGCGGGGCAGGGCTGTTCGCGGCCCTGCACGCGCACAAGGCCAACCCCGCGCTGCGCGTCACGGTCGCGGTCAAGGGGCTTCTGGGCAAGTGCGGCTGCACGCGCATGGTGCAGGGCGGCTACAACGTGGCGCTTGCCCCCGGCGACAGTGCCGAGCGCCACTTCATGGACACGATCGAGGGCGGCAAGTGGCTCAACGACCAGGACCTCGCCTGGACGCTGGTCACCCAGGCGCAGGTCCGCATCCGCGAACTTGAGAACGAACTGGGCTGCTTTTTCGACCGCAACCCCGACGGCACGGTTCACCAGAAGGCGTTCGCGGGCCAGACCTTCGATCGCACCGTTCACAAGGGCGATCTGACCGGCATCGAGATCGTCAACCGGCTTGCCGAGCAGGTGTGGGCGCGCGGGATCGCCCGGCTCGAGGAGCACCGCGCGGTCGAGCTGGTGCGGACCGCCGACGGCACGGCGCTGGCCGGCGTGCTGATGATCGACATGCGCACCGGCGCCTTCGTCTTCGTGCGCGCGAAGGCCGTGCTGCTGGCGACCGGTGGCGGGCCGACGATGTACCGCTACCACACGCCGTCGGGCGACAAGTCGTGCGACGGCATGGCGATGGCGCTGCGCGCGGGCCTGCCCTTGCGCGACATGGAGATGGTGCAGTTCCATCCCACGGGCCTGCTCGCCGGGCCCGACACGCGCATGACGGGCACGGTGCTGGAAGAAGGCCTGCGCGGTGCCGGCGGCTGGCTGCTCGACCGCGACGGCAACCGCTTCATGGCCGAGTACGACCCCAAGGCCGAGCGCGCCACGCGCGACATCGTCAGCCGCGCCATCTTCGACATCGTGCGCAAGGGCCGGGGCACGGCGCTGGGCGGGGCCTGGCTGCAGATGAGCCATCTCGGCGCCGAGATGGTGCGCAAGACGTTCAAGGGCATGGTCGAGCGCTGCGCGGACTGCGGCTTCGACCTCGCCGGCGGCCGGGTCGAGATCGTGCCGACCGCACATTACATGATGGGCGGCGTGCCGTTCGCGGCCGACTGCTCGACGGGGCTGACGGGCCTGTTCGCCGCCGGCGAGGATACCGGCGGCGTGCATGGCGCCAATCGGCTGGGCGGCAACGGCGTGGCCAATTCGACCGTGTTCGGCGGGATCGCGGGCGCCTGCATGGCGCGCTGGGTCGCGGCCGAGGGGCATCTGCGCGCGCCCGACGAGGACGCCTTGCGCGCGGCCGAGGCCCGCGTGCTCGCCCCGTTCCATCGCAAGCCCGCCGATATCGAACCGATCCGCGAACGGCTCTACGACGCGATGTGGGAGGACGTGGGCATCGTGCGCGACGCGCAGGGCCTTGCGCGCGCGGCCGGCGTTCTGGACGAGCTTGACGCCGAACTGGACGCGGCGGGCGTGGCCGAGACCACGCGCGCCTTCAATCTCACCTGGCACGACTGGCTCAACCTGAAGAACCTCGTCGCCGTGTCGAAGGCGATCCGTGCCGCGGCCGTCGCGCGCACCGACAGCCGCGGCGCCCATTTCCGCGCGGACAATCCCGAGACGGGCGATCTCGCCGCTTCGCGCTACACGCTCGTGCGCGAAGGCGCCGATGGCCTTGTCGTGACGACCGAGCCAGTCGCCTTCACGCGCGTGAAGCCGGGCGAAAGCCTGCTCGACCGTGCTGCCGAATAGCCGTTCCGGGGGACGCGCCTTGAAAGTCACCGACAAGCTTGCCGCGACCCTGAAGAACTGGGGGGCCTCCTTCGCCTTCGGCATTCCCGGCAATGACGTGCTGGAAACCGTGCGCGCGTGCGAGGAAGCGGGCATCCGCTTCGTGCTGGCGAAGTCCGAGCCTGCGGCTGCCTTCATGGCCGACGCGGTCTGCCAGATCACCGGCAAGCCGCAGGTGCTGATCCCGGCGCTCGGCCCCGGCATCGCCAATGCGACGGCAGGGATCGCAGGTGCGCTCATGGAGCGTTCGCCCCTTGCCGTGCTGACCGGCGAGATGGCGAGCACCAACCTGCATATCTACAACCATCAGGCCTTCGACCATGTGGCGCTGGCGACACCCGTCACGAAATATGCCGCCACGCTCAATGCCGCCAGGCCCGCGCAGCACCTCGCCCGCGCGCTCGACATCGCGACGAGCTATCCGGCCGGTCCGGTGATGCTGAACGTGCCGGCCGATCTGGGCCGGGCGGAATCGAAGGAAACCTTCGATGCCCGGCCGGTCGAGAGCGTTCGCACCGCGTTGGCGCCCGACGCGGCCGCCGCCGTGCGACTGGCGCTGTCGCGCGCCGTGCGCCCGCTGGCGCTTGTCGGGCGCGGGGCCGTGCATGACGGCGTGCCGGCAGCGTTGAAGAACTTCCTCGAATCCTGGTCGATCCCGTTCTTCGCGACCTACAAGGCCAAGGGGACAGTCGACGAGCGGCACCCGCTCTGCCTCGGCGCGGTCGGCCTGTCGCCGGTGGTCGATGCCGAGAACATGAAGATCCTGCAGGCGGCCGACCTGGTCGTGTGCATCGGCTTCGATCCGATCGAGCTGCGCGATGCGTGGGTGGACGCCTGGCCGCAGGCGCGCGCGGCCGTGACGCTCGACTGGGGCCCGCTCAACCACCGGATCTTCCCGCTCGGTCGGGAATGCTACGGCGACCTGCCGGCGATGCTGGCCCAGCTTTCCTCCTCCGGCGAGAAGGGTGCGGGGGCATGGCCTGCCGCCGAGATCGCCGCGTGCCGGGCGGCGGTCGCGCATATCGTGCGGCCGCGCACACCCGCGAAAGGCATTTCACCCGCCGCCCTGTTCAAGGCCGTATCGGACCGGATCGCGCCGGACTGGAAGCTCACCGTCGATGTCGGCGCGCACCGCATTCTTGCCAATCACGCCATCGCCTGCCGGTCGCCGGGCCAGCTCCTCCAGTCCAACGGGCTCTGCTGCATGGGGTACGCCGTGCCGGCTGCGATCGGGGCGCAGCTTGCCTGTCCCGATGCGCCGGTCGTGGCGCTGGTGGGCGACGGCTGCATGCTGATGACGGCGGGCGAGCTGCCCCTTGCCGCCGAACTGGACCTGCCGATCGTCGTCGTGGTGCTGAACGACCAGGCCCTCTCGCTTATCAAGCTCAAACAGGCCAAGATGCAGATGGCGCCGCGCGCCGTCGATTTCAAAGGCCCCCGCTTCGACCGCATGGGCGAGGCGTGCGGGGCCACCGGCGTGCGCGTGGAAACGCTGCCCGCGTTCGAGAAGGCTTTTGCCGAGGCGCTTGCCGCGCGGCGGTTCACGGTCATCGATGCGGTCGTCGATCCGGCCGAATACATGGAGCAGATGTGAGATGCACGACATCGTGGTGAGCGAATTCGTCGACCAGTGGGCGGTCGACGACCTGGCGAAGGATTACAAGGTCCATTACGACCGCACGCTCGTGTCGAAGCCCGAGGAGCTGGCGAAGCTTGCCGCCGAGAGCCCGGCGATCATCGTGCGCAACCTGACGCAGGTGCGCGGGCCCGTGCTGGCCGCAATGAAGAACCTGAAGGTGATCGGCCGGCTGGGCGTCGGGCTCGACAATATCGACATGGAAGAGTGCGCGCGGCGCGGCATCCAGGTGTTTCCCGCGACGGGCGCCAATACCGTGTCGGTCGCCGAATACGTGATCGCCGCGATCCTCGTGGGCCTTCGCGACGTGTGGAAGGCGAATGCCGACGTGCTCGCGGGCAAGTGGCCGCGCAATGACCTGATGCTGGGCGAGGCGATGGGCAAGCGTCTGGGTTTCGTGGGCTTCGGCGGGATCGCGCGCGCCACGGCAACGCGCGCCGCGGCGCTGGAGATGTCGCTCCAGGCCTATGACCCGATGGTGAAGGCCGACGATCCGGCGTGGAAGCAGTACGGCGTGACGCGCGTGGCCGCGTTCGAGGACCTGCTGGCCACGAGCGACGTGATTTCGATCCACGTGCCGCTGACGCCGGAGACGCGCAACATGTTCGATGCCGCGCGCCTCGCGAAGATGAAGAAGACTGCCCTTCTCATCAACACCGCGCGCGGCGGCATCATCGACGAGGCCGCACTGGCCGCCGCCCTCAAGGCCGGCACGATCGGCGGTGCGGCCATCGACGTCTACGACAAGGAGCCGCTCAAGGCCGGATCGGTGCTGGAAGGCGCGCCCCGCCTGTGGCTGACCCCGCACATCGCGGGCGTCACGGCCGAGGGCAATGTGCGCGTCTCCTCGGTGACGGTTGCCAACGTGCGCGGCGCCCTGCAGAAGCTCGGGATCAAGGGATCGAAATGAGCGAGACGATTTCACTGGCCGAGGCGCGCGACCTCGCGCTGAAGGCGCTGGTTGCCGCGGGAACGTCCGAGGCGAACGCGGCGGCCGTGGCCGACGCGCTCGTGGCCGCCGAAGCCGACGGGCTTGCCAGTCACGGCCTTTCGCGTGTCGCGGCCTATGCCGACCAGGCGAAGGCGGGCAAGGTCGCCGGCAAGGCCATGCCGGAACTGCGCGCGAACGCGCCGGGCGCGCTGTTCGTCGACGCGAAAGACGGCTTCGCCTTTCCCGCGATCGCGCAGGGGCTCGCACGCGGCATCGAGATGGCGCGGGGCAGCGGCGTCGTGGGCGTGGGCATCGGCAATTCGCATCATTTCGGCGCGGCCGGCTATCACGTCGAGAAGGCGGCCGGTGCGGGGCTCCTGGCGCTTGGTTTCGGCAATTCGCCGCAGGCGATCGCGCCCTGGGGCGGCTCGAAGGGCCTGTTCGGCACGAACCCGATCGCGTTTGCCGCGCCGCGCGCGGGCAAGGCGCCGCTGGTGATCGACCTGTCGCTGTCGAAGGTCGCGCGCGGCAAGCTGATGGTCGCGGCCCAGAAGGGCGAAGCGATCCCGGAGGGTTGGGCGCTCGACCCCGACGGCAATCCCACGACGGACCCGAAAGCCGGCATGGCCGGCACGATGGTGCCGATGGGCGAGGCCAAGGGCGCGGCACTGGTGCTGATGGTCGAGATCCTCGCCGCGGCGCTGACGGCCTCGAATTTCGGCTACGAAGCCAGTTCCTTCTTCGATGCCAAAGGGCCGCCGCCGCGCGTAGGCCAGTTCTTCATCCTGATCGATCCGCTGCGTTTCGCCGGGCCTGCCTTTGCCGAACGTCTCGAAACGCTGCTGGGCGCCATCCTTGCGCAGCCCGGCACGCGCCTGCCGGGCGAGCGGCGGCTCAAGTTGCGCGCGGCGGCGGCGCGCGACGGCATCAAGGTGCCGGCGGCCCTGCTCGCCGATCTGCGCAAGCGGGCCGCCTGACGATGCGCGGGCCCGCCCATCCCGAAATCCGGGACTCGGTCCGCGCGCTGTGCGCGAAGTATCCGGGCGAATACTGGCGCAGACTCGACCGCGAGAGGGCCTATCCGACCGAGTTCGTCGCCGAGCTGACGAAGGCCGGCATGCTGGCCGTGCTGATCCCCGAGGAATATGGCGGCTCCGGCCTCGGCCTTTCGGCGGCCGCCGCGATCCTCGAGGAGATCCACGCCTCGGGCTGCAATGGCGGGGCGTGCCATGCGCAGATGTACACGATGGGCACGATCCTGCGGCATGGCAGCAAGGAACAGAAACAGCGTTTCCTTCCCGGCATCGCGTCGGGCGAGCTGCGCCTTCAGGCGTTCGGCGTGACCGAGCCCACGGCGGGCACCGACACGACCGCGATCCGCACGACCGCCGAGCGCAGGGGCGATGTCTATGTCGTCAACGGCCAGAAGGTGTGGACGAGCCGGGCCGAGCATTCCGATCTCATGCTGCTGCTCGCGCGCACGGCGCCGAGGGACAAGGTCGCGAAGAAGACGGACGGCCTGTCGGTCTTCGTCGTCGACATGCGGGACGCCAAGGGCCTGACGATCAAGCCGCTGCGCGCGATGATGAATCACGCGACGACCGAGGTTTTTTTCGACGGACTCGAAGTGCCTGCGGAAAACCGCATCGGCGAGGAGGGCAGGGGCTTCCGCTACATCCTCGACGGCATGAACGCCGAACGCATGCTGATCGCGGCGGAATGCGTGGGCGACATGCGCTGGTTCATCGACAAGGCCAGCACCTATGCAAGGGAGCGTGTCGTGTTCGGCCGTCCCATCGGGCAGAACCAGGGCGTCCAGTTCCCCATCGCGCGCGCCTATGCCGAGGGGCAGGCGGCGGCGCTCATGGTGCGCGAGGCGCTGGATCTCTACGAGGCGGGCGAAGCGTGCGGGCCGCAGGCGAACATGGCCAAGATGCTGGCGGCCGACGCTTCGTGGAAGGCGGCCGAGGCGTGCCTGCAGACTCATGGCGGCTTCGGCTTCGCCGAGGAATACGACGTCGAGCGCAAGTTCCGCGAGGCGCGGCTCTATCAGGTGGCGCCGATCTCCACGAACCTGATCCTCGCCTATCTGGCCGAGCACGTGCTCGACCTGCCGAGGTCCTACTGAGATGGCGGGCGCGCTCGACGGCATCCTGGTGTTGAGCCTCGAACAGGCGGTCGCGGCCCCTTACTGCTCGTCGCGGCTGGCGGATGCCGGCGCGCGGGTCATCAAGATCGAGCGGCCGGAAGGCGACTTCGCGCGCGGCTACGATGCCGTGGCGAAGGGGCAGGCGAGCTACTTCGTCTGGCTCAACCGCGGCAAGCAGTCGCTTGTCGCCGACGTGAAGGATCCGGCCGACGCCGCCCTCCTCCATCGGATCCTTTCGAAGGCCGACGTCTTCATCCAGAACCTGATGCCGGGCGCCGCCGCGCGCGCCGGTTTCGGCACCGGGGAACTGCGGCGGAAATACCCGCGCCTCATCGTGGTCGACATCTCGGGTTACGGCGACGAGGGGCCTTATTCCGCGATGAAGAGCTACGACATGCTCGTACAGGCCGAGACGGGGCTCGCCTCGATCACCGGCGGGCCGGACGCGCCGGGGCGCGTGGGCGTCTCGGTGTGCGACATCGCGGCCGGCATGTACGCGCATCAGGCGATCCTCGAGGCGCTGATCGCGCGCGGCCGAACGGGCGAGGGGCGGTCGATCAAGGTCTCGCTGTTCGACGGCATGGCCGACTGGATGGCCGTACCGCTGCTGCATCACGATTACGGCGGCAAGGCGCCGGGCCGCGTGGGCCTTGCCCATCCGTCGGTCGCACCCTACAGCGCGTTCGTTTCGGCGGACGGCATCCCTATCGTCATCTCGGTGCAGAACGACCGCGAATGGGCGAATTTCTGCGCGCATGTGCTGGAAGAGCCCGTGGCGCCGGAATTCGAGACCAACGTGCTGCGGGTGAAGAACCGCGCCGCGCTGGACGGGCACATCGCCGCGGCATTCGGCCGGTTCCGGCGCGACGAACTGGTGGCCCGCCTCAAGAAGGGCGCCATCGCGTTCGGCGAACTCAACGACGTTGCGCGCTTCTCGAAGCATCCGCAGCTTCGCCGCGTCGAGATAGACACGCCGGCCGGAAAGGTCGCGATCCCGGCGCCGCCGCCCGTCATCGACGGCGCGCGCACGCCGGCGCTGGGCCCGGTTCCCGCGGTCGGCGCGCATTCCGCGGCCATCCGGGCGGAGTTCGCATGAATCTCGCGGACTGGATCGGCCGCGGCGAGACTCGCACCGAGACGATCCATGCCGATCGGCTTGCCGCGCTCGCGGCGACCTTCGACCGCGATCCGCCCGCCGATGCCGTGCCGCCGGGTTGGCACTGGGCGTTCTTCAATGCGGTCGAGAAGGCACGCGACCTGGGCCGCGACGGGCATCCCAAGCGCGGCGGCTTCCTGCCGCCGGTGGCGCTGCCGCGCCGCATGTGGGCGGGCGGGCGGCTCGCCTACCGCGCGCCGCTGCCCATCGGCGCCGAGGCGACGCGCGTCTCGCGCATCGAGAAGGTCGAGGAGAAGCACGGCAGGAGCGGACCGCTCGTGTTCGTCGTCGTGCATCACGCGATTTCGGCAAATGGCCGGCTATGCCTCGAGGAGCACCACGACATTGTCTATCGGGCCGATCCCGACCCGGCACACCCCGCGCCCAAGCCGCCGCAGGCGCCGGCCGGCGAGGACTGGTCGCGCCGCATCGTCCCCGACCCGGTCCTGCTGTTCCGGTATTCGGCGCTGACCTTCAACGGCCACCGCATCCATTACGACCGTTCCTATGCGACCGGCGTTGAGGGCTACGGTGGTCTCGTCGTGCATGGACCGATGGTGGCGACGCTGCTCCAGGATCTGGCCGTCGAGCGCGCGGGCCGGGAACTCCGGAAGTTCGAGTTCCGTGCCGTCTCCCCGCTCGTCGACACCGAGCCGTTCGAGATCTGCGGACGCCGGGACGGCGATGGCGCGCAGCTGTGGGCGCGCGGGCCCGGCGGCGTGCTTGCCATGCAGGCGCAGGCGGAATTCGCGCGCTAGCCTGCCGGCTGGACGATCACCATCCAGCCGACGCCGAAGCGGTCGGCCAGCATGCCGAAACACGGCGAGAAGAAGGTCGGCCCCAGCGGCATCGTGATGCTGCCGCCTTCTGAAAGCGCGTCGAACATGCGCCGGGCGTCGGCCGGGTCCTTTGCGGTCAGCGACAGGCTGAAGCCCTTGAACTCCGGCTTGCCCTTCGCATAGCCGTCCGAGAGCATGATTTCGCCGCCGCCCATGCGCAGCGTGGCATGCAGGATCATGTTGTCGTCGCCGGGCGGCTTCGGCTCGGGCGCGTCCTTGAAGCGAACGAGCATCGCGACCTCTGCGCCGATCGCCTTTTGGTAGAAATCGATCGCGGCCTGGCAGTGGCCGTCAAAAAACAGATAGGGGGTGGGCGGCATGGATGTCTCCCGCGGTTGGCGCGCGCGAGCTTACTCGGGCGCTTCGGTGGCGGCCATCTTGCCGGTGTACTCGACCGCGATCTGCCCGCCGCCGCGCTTGCCATGCAGGCGCGCGCCGATTTCTGGAGCCGTTTCAGCAACCTACCGGCGACATGCGGCTTTCTGGCGGCTGTTTTACACAATATTTAGAATACCCGATCAGTCTGCCCACGCCCTTTCCCCCCGGAGGCAGTGCATGGCGACGGTCAAGAATACCTTCATTGCATTCAGCATGCTGGCGATCGCGACGACGGCTGGAGCCGGCGGTGTCGGTCTCTGGAGCGTCTCGACCTTGAACGGACACATGGATGAGGTGGTCGATATCGCCAAGGCGCTTCGCCGCCAGGGCGACGCCGACATGATGCATGATGCGCTTCGCAGCGACGTCTATCGGGCCCTCTATGCCGCCGAGGCCGCGCCCGACCAACGCGCGGAGATCGAAAAGGACGCCGCCGAGCATCTCGACCGCTTCCGGGTCGACATGCGCGACAATCTTGCCGCCGATCTGCCGGCGTCGGCGCGCAAGGCGGTGTCCGACGTGAGCGGGCCGCTCGAAGCCTATGGCAAGGCGAGCACGGAACTGGTCGCGCTTGCGTTTCGCGACATCGCCGCGGCGCGCGAGAAGCTCGATGCGTTCAACATGGCATTCTCGACCCTCGAGGATTCGATGGAGGAGGTGAGCCAGGTGATCGAGGCGGCGGCCGACCGCCGCGAGGCGCAGGCCGCCTCGTTCGGCGCGCGCGCCTCGGCGATCCTGCTGGCCACGCTGATCGGCGCGCCGCTGCTCGTGATCTTGCTCTGTGCGCGCCTGCTGCGTTCGGTCGTTCGACCGATCGGCGAAATGACGCGCGTGATGGGCCGGCTTGCCGCACGCGAGCTTTCCGTCGAGATCGCGGGCGCCGGACGGCGGGACGAAATCGGCGCGATGGCCAAATCCGTCGAGGTGTTCCGGGCGGGCCTGGTCGAGGCGGACAGGCTAGCCAGAGTCCAGGAGGAGGAGCAGGCCGCCAAGCAGAAGCGCGCGGATGCGGTCCAGCGCCTTGTCGACGAGTTCGAGCGCGTTGCCGCGGGCGCCGTGAAGGGCGTGGCTTCGGCGGCGACCGAACTGGATTCGACCGCGAACTCGATGGTTTCTCTGGCGCGCGAAACAGGCGGCCATGCGGCAAACGTCGCCACCGCGGCCGAGGAGACGAGCGCCAATGTCCAGACAGTGGCCTCCGCGACCGAGGAGATGACGGGATCGGTGCGCGAGATCTCGACGCAGGTCGCCAGCTCGGCGGAGATCGCGCGCAAGGCGGTCGAGGAGGCGAGCCACACCTCGGAGTCGGCCCGGCGCCTGTCTGACGCTGCGCAGAAGATCGGCGAGGTCGTGGGCCTCATCACCAGCATCGCCAGCCAGACGAACCTGCTGGCGCTCAACGCCACGATCGAGGCCGCGCGGGCGGGCGAGGCCGGCAAGGGCTTCGCGGTCGTCGCCTCCGAGGTCAAGAAC
>JAEUKX010000089.1 GCA_016794025.1 Rhodospirillales bacterium
CCGCGGCAATGGACGAGGACGTTGCCCCGCTCGCGCCGCGGATAGCTCGGCTTCTCCGGGAACTCCTGCCGCAACGCGCCGCTCATGAGGTAATAGCCCGCCATCAGCATCGTCGCCGGATTGCCCGGCCCGTCGATCAGCCCGAGCTTGTAGGTCCGCACCGGCCCCGTGCCCGCGGCCAGCAGCGTGTCCGTTCCCGGATGCGCCGGTTCGCCGACATAGTTGATGTCGAGATTGACCGCACAATTGATGACGGTTGCGATCACATGCCGGCGCAGGATCGTCAGATCGCGCGCCGCATCGGTATCGCCGATGAAGAGCTTGGCGCCGTGCGGCGGAAGGTCCTCGGCGATCAGGCTGATTGCCGGCCGGGCATGAACGGGCGCCTCGATGGCCATGGAAAGCGTCTTCTCCCCTTATTGGCGGTGGGCTTGCTGCCCACTCCGGACTCGGATACCGCGACCGTCGCCTTTCGATCCTTTTTGCACACGAGTGCAAAATAGGCAAGACCCGACTATTTCCGGGTGGTCGTCCGCTCGACCAGCTCGACGGGCAGCACTTCATGAACCGCACCGGTATCGGCTTGATCGCGCAGGATTGCCCGCATGATTGCAGCAATAAGTGTGTCGACCGGCTGCCGGAGGGTGGTCATCCGGTAGCTGCCCCAGGATGCCTGGGGAATGTCGTCGAACCCGACGACGCTGAGATCCTCTGGCACGCGGCGCCCCATCTCCGTCCGCGCCGCGTCGAGATAGCCCAACGCGAGGAAATCGGTAACGCAGAAGGCGCCGTCGATACCGGCATCCGACAGCGTCTCGCGCGCGGCGCGCGCGCCGGTCTCGTAGGTCGTGGTCCCCTTCTCCCAGATCACCGGCGTAAGGCCGTCTTCGGCGAAGCGCGCCGCGGCCGCCTGCGTCCGGCGCGTGAGACTGAGCGTGCCGGCCGAGCTGCTGATGATGGCCGGCCGCCGGCAACCGTCGTCGATCAGCCGCTGCGCCGCGAGCCGGGCGCCCGCCATGTCGTCGGTCAGGATCGTGTCGGTCGTGGCCCCGTCGATCAGCTTGTTGACGAGGATGACCCGGACGCCGTTGGCGAGGCATTCCTGCACGATGGCGCTCGGTGGCGCACCCGACATCACGACGATCGCGCGCACGCGGAACTCGAGGATCCGGTCGATGAGCTCGGAAATCCCGTGGTCCTCGGCGGCCGCGGCATTGAGCAGCAGGCACTGCATGCCCTCCTGCAACAGCGCGCGGCTCAAGGCTTCGAGCTGGCGGGACATGTAGGGGGCCGACATGTTGGCGACCAGCACGCCGACTAGGATCGAGCGTTCGCTGATCAGCCCCTGCGCGAGCCGGTTGACGCGGTAACCGAGTTCCTCGGCCGCCTTCAGCACGCGTTCGCGCATGCGCGGCGAAACGCTGGTGCCGGGCGTGAAGGTCCGAGAGACGGCGGAGCGCGAGACACCCGCCCGCCGTGCCACGTCGCGCGACGTGATGAAGCCGCCACTCTTGCCTGGAATCCGCTCGTCGCCCATCGCGCCCCTCCTATGCCACCGGAGGCGACGAATCAGCCTCGATGCGCCGGACCCAGCCGGCCGCACGCACGGCCGCATCGAGCAGCATCGGCTTGGGCGTCTCGAACCATTCGTCAGGATAGAGTTCGCGATGATGCCGGATATGGGCGATCGCCGCCTCCATTGTCGCGAACCGCTCGGGCATTTTCAGGTGAAGGTAGAGCGCCACCAGCGCCACGGAGCGGCTCCGGCCGCCGCGGCAATGAACAAGGACATTGCCGCGCTCGCGCCGCGGATAGGTCGCGCGCTCGGGCAACTGCTGGCGGATCGCGCCATCGAGCAGGAAATAGCCCGCCAGCATCAGCGTCTCCGGGTTGCCGGGCCCGTCGACGAGCCCGAGCTTGTAATAGCGGATCTCGCCGAAGCCGGCCGCGCAGAGCGTGTCGGTCTCGGCGTGCGCCGGTTCCTTCACGTAGTTGATGTCGAGATTGACCGCGCAATTTACGACGGTCGTGATGCCGAGGCGCTTGAGGGCCGCGAGATCCCGCGCCCCCTCTATATCGCCGATATAGAGCTTGCCGCCGTCGGGCGGCAGCCCTTCGACAATAAAGCTGATCGCGGGGCGCGGATGGACAGGTGCTTCGAAAGCCATGAACTCGCTTCTCTCAGGTCGATGTGCTTGCGATCCGCATTCCCGTCTGCGGATCGAACAGGGCGATGCGTGCCGGATCGAATGCAAGCCAGACCTTCTCATGTGCGAGGGTCTGGACGAAGCGCGCGATCAGCGCCGTAACGCGCGCGCCCTTCGTGTTCAGCGATGCGATCGTCTGCGCGCCGGTCGGCTGGAGGACATCGAGGGATGCCGGGATCGCGCCGGGCGACAATCCGTCAAGCAGCGCCACCGCTTCCGGCCGGATTGCCAGCAAGACCGGCCCCGGTGCATGCGCCGGAACAAACGGCAGCGGGATCGTCGTGTCTTCCAGCTCCACGGCCGCAGACGTGCCGTCGCGCCGCAGCGTGGCGGGGAGAATGTTGATCCGCGGATCGCCGATGAACTCCGCGACGAACCGGTTGGCCGGGTGGTGGTAGATCTCGTAGGGCGTCCCCTGCTGCTCGATCACACCACCCCGCATGACGACGATCTGGTCCGACATCGTCAGTGCCTCGACCTGGTCGTGCGTGACGTAGACCGTCGTCGCGCCCAGTTCGCGCGAGAGGCGCTTGAGCTGGCCGCGCATCTCGGTCCGCAACACGGCATCGAGATTGGAAAGCGGCTCGTCCATCAGCAGGATCGAGTTGCGCGCGGCGAGCAGGCGCGCCACCGCGACGCGCTGCTGCTGCCCGCCCGAAAGCTCCGACGGGTAGCGTTCGGCATATCCCTCGAGTTGGACCTTCCCGAGTGCCTCGCGCAACCGCCCGTCGACCACGTCGCGCGCCAGCCCGGCTTCGGTCAGCGCTAGCGTGACGTTGCGGTCGACCTTCATGTTCGGCCACAGCGCGTAGTTCTGGAAGATGAAGCCGAGCCCGCGCTTCTCCGGCGGCACGAACAGGTTGGAACCGCTCGCATAGACGGTCCTGCCGGCAAGCACGACCTCGCCTTGCGTCGGCTGTTCGAGCCCGGCGATGATGCGCAACGTCGTCGTCTTGCCGCATCCGGATGGCCCCAGCAGCGTGACGAAGCTGCCCCTTGCGCATTCGAGATCGAGACCGGGGATCGCCACCTGGCTTCCGTACGACTTGCGGATCCCCTTAAGGACGATTTCGGGTTCGGCTCGCATCCCGTTCATCGACTGGTCTCGACGATCCAGAAATCGTTGATCTTCGCGATGTTGTCGCGCTGAAACTCCGGCGTTGCCTCCAGCCGGCGCGCGGTCGGCCACATCTCGCCACCGGGCGGCATCGGCATATCGGTTCGCGGCGAGAACGTGCCGACCTGATAGAACGACGCCATGCCCTGCAACAGTTCGAGCGAACGGCCGCTGCGGTAAGGCGGCTTGAGTTCGGTCGCCGCGGTCAGGTCCTTGCTGCCCATCATGAAGGCGACGAACAGCTTGGCCGCATTGGGATGCGGCGCATAGGCGCCGACGGCGACATAGGTCGGATAGGCGAAGATGGCCGACGGGTCGAGATCGACGGGGATCGCGTTGGCGTAGTTGTTCGTCGCGTTCTGGCCAAGATAGTGCATGCTCGGCAGCGTGATCGGCGGCTTCTGCTGGCCGCGCATGCCCGAAGCGGTCGCGAGCTTCGAGCCGTTGTCGTAGAAGACGATGTCGTTGCCGATCAGCCGGTGCAGGAATTCGTAGCCCGCACTTTCGATTCCCTTCGACAGGACCAGCTTCTTGCCGGCATGCGCTTCGTACGCCTTGGCCATGGCGGCCTCGTTCTCGACGATCGCGGCAAAGGCGGACAGCGTGGTCAGCGAGCCCAGCGGGCTCTTCATCGCGAAGCGCCCCTTCCATTGCGGCTCGGTCAGCTCCCAGATGTTCTTGATCGGCGCCTGCCCTTTGTAGAGGTCGGCGTTGTAGAACAGCACATAGGCTTCCATGACGTGCGCCAGCAGCGGTTCGCGGTGCTGCTCGGGTACGCTGCCAACGAGATAGCGCGGCACGTAATTAACCAGACGGCGGTTCGGCAGCATGTCGAAGATCATCTGCTCGGTGCCGCCGGTATTGACGACGTCGGCAGCGAAAATGCCGGCCTGCTGTTCGCGCGACGCCTTCTCGATGGTCTTCTCCGATCCGAGATGGAACGCCTTCACCTTGATGGTCGGGTGAAGCTTCATGAAGTCTTCGGCCAGTGCCGTCACCGTCGGGGTCGAGGAATAGACGACGACCTCGCCCTCCTTCTCGGCTTTGGCCTTGATCTCGGCCCAGTTCTCGTCCTTCTGGTACGGGCCGAACTCGTTGGCTTTCAGCCAGGCGTCCCATTTGGGATCCGGGCCGGCCGCTTGCGCGGCCGCGACCGCCGCGAGAATGAAGATCGCGGCCGAGCCGAGAATGCGGCGAACCGATCGATGGCTGTGCATGGGCTTCCTCCGGTTCTGGAGACGGGTCAGGGGGACGGGCTCAGACGATGCCGAGCTTCATCTTGCGATGAAGCAGGCGGACGATCAGGTTGACGGCGACGACGATGACGACGAGGACGATCGTCGCGGCCCCGACGAGCTGCGGCATGTCGTTGGCCTGATAGTAGTAGATCTGGCCGGCGAGCACGTTCGTCGACGGCGTCACCAGAAGGATGATCAGCGACAGTTCGCGCATGATGCCGATGAACGCAAGCAGCATTCCCGAAACGAGCCCGGTCGAGGCGATGGGCACGATGATGCGCAGCATGCGCTTTCCCCAGCCGATCCCCTGGACGCGCGCCGCCTCTTCCAGCGACTTGTCGATCTGCAGCAACGCGGAGATGCCGGTGCGCGCTGTAAAAGGCAGGTTCTTGACCGAACAGATCAGCACGAGCAGCGCGAACGTGCCGTAGAGTGCCGGGATCGGGCCGAAGGGACGCGAGAACATGCCGATATAGATCGCGCCGAACGCGAGTGCCGGAAAGATGTAGGGCAGGAACGACACGATCTCGATCGTGCGCGCGATCAGAGAACCGCGGATGCGCACGACGACATAGCCGACCAGGAACCCGACGACGCCCGTGATCGCCGCCGTCGCGAGTGCAAGCTGGATGCTGTTGAGCGTCGCATCGAGGATGTTGGCGTTCTGGAGCAGGCCGGGCTGGCGGACATCGGAAACGCCGCCCGAACCTGTCCAGAAATGCAGCGTCAGGTTCGCGAGGCTGTAGTCGCCTGCCGTCTTCAGCAGCGACTGCAGGATCAGCAGCGCGATCGGCGCCACGACCGCGACCAGCACCAGCAGAACGACCAGCGCGAACATCGGCCAGCGCAGCACGCCCAGATCGGTCGTCCGGCGGCGGAACCCCTTGCCGGAAAGCGTCACGTAGCTCTTGCGCACGCCGACGATGCGCTGGTTGATCAGGATGAACAGGCCGGCGATCGCGACGAGCACCAGGGCCAGCAGGTAGCCGTCGCCGGCGTTGCGCGTGCCCATCGCCGCATAGATCTGCGTCGGGATCACGTAGTAGCGGACCGGGAAGCCCAGCACGGCCGGCGTCCCGAACGATCCGATGATCCGGATGAAGGTCATCACGATGGCCGAGCCGAGCGCGGGCACGATCAGCGGCGCCGTGATCCGCAGGAACTGGCGGATGCGCGAGAGCCCGGCGATGGCGCCCGCCTCCTCGAGCTGGCCGTCGACCGTGGCCAGCGCGCCCGAAACGATCAGATATCCGTAGACGTAATAGTGAAGCGAAAGGCAGATCACGATCGGCAGCGCGCCATAGGCGAGCCAGTCCGGCGGCTGCACGCCGAAGAGATAGACCATCAGCCCGGCAGCACCGCCAAGCCGGTCGTTCTTGAAGAACGTGATCCATGCAAGCGCCAGTACCCACGACGGCAGCATGTAGGGGACGACGACGAGATTGTTCAGGGCGGGCGCGAAGGGAATGTTCGTCCGCACGACGAGCCATGCCACGCCGGCGCCGAGCACCAGGCAGATCGCGGTGGCGCCGAACGCGGTGATCAGCGAATTGATGAAAGGCCCGTAGAACAGCGCCCAGGAAAGCCGGCCCGTGAACACGCGCTCGTAATGGAACAGCGTGAAATCGCCGGGCCGGGCGCGCGGCAGGTAAGCGCGATCGTAGGGCTGGACGGTCAGGCTTTCCCGGACAAGCTCGACCAATGGCACGAGCACGAGCGCCCCGAGCACGAGCGCAAGCAGCATGCCGATGAGGTATTCAGGCTGGGAAAGAATCCGGCGAAGGCGGCCGGACATGCCGCCTGCCCGGTCTGCAATCGCCATGTTCTTGGCTTCGTACAAATCCGACCTGCTTCTTTCAAAGGTCGAAGAACGAGACAAGGCAACGTGGCTCCGGCGCCTGGCTTTCAAGCGACCTGGTTTGTCTTGCTCGAACGACGATGCGCTCCCAGCACGCAGATCGAAAATTTGCATACGCGTGCAAAACGGACAATCGCGTTGTGCGCCCCGGTTACAATTTGTCCCGGCAACTGCCGACGATCGGCTTTGCTCGATCCTGGCCGAGTCCGGTCAGGAGGCTGCAACCTTCCAAATTGCACACCCGATCCCGGTTTCCAGAAGAAAAGCCCTGGCGACAAATCGCCAGGGCTTTGACTTAGCTATCGTATTTGGTCGGAGCGACAGGATTCGAACCTGCGACCCCCAGTCCCCCAGTTTTTCTAAAAC
>JAEUKX010000098.1 GCA_016794025.1 Rhodospirillales bacterium
GGTTGCGAGCGTTGTCGGTGTGCAGCCCGCGGCTGCGTCGGCATCCGCCGCCAACCCGGCAGCCCCGCAGGCAAGGCCGGCGATTGCGGCCGTTTCGCCATTGCCATCGGCCGTAGCGCCGCCGCCGCAGGTTGCCGTTCCGCAACCGGTTCCGCCGGCTTCGATCGCAACGCCACGGCCTGTGTCGCGCACAGTCCGGCCTGTGGCCACTGCGCTGCCGTCTCCGGCTGCGACCACCGGCAGCGGCGCGCGGACGGGCTGGATTATCGGCGAGATCAGTTTTGCGGAAGGTTCGGCAATCCTGTCGGCAGAGTCGCGCCGGACACTTCGCGATGCGGTCGTCGCCGCGCAGGAACGTGGCGGGCGCGTGCGCATCACCCCGACGGTCGCGGCAGGCCTGTCGCCGCCGGATCAGGCGCTTTCGCCGCGCAGGGCGGCCGCCGCCAGCGGCGAGCTCGAGGCGCTTGGCCTTGATCGCGGCCGGATCTTGATCGATCCGGGCGCGATGCTGGCGGCGCGCGTCGCCGTCGAGTTCTAGAGACCCAGAAACCGCAGCGCCGCGACCACGGCCACGCCGGCAAGCGCCGCGACGAGATCGTTGGGCACCCAGCGCATGATCGCGACGATGGTTGCGAGCGCGGCAAGTTCGGGGATGTTGCCGCGCAACGCGACCGGGGCGACGATCCCGATCATGACGGCCAGCGGCGTCGACTTGAGGGCCGCCTCGACGCGCGGCGTGACGCGGATCAGGCGCATGAACCAGAAGCCGCCGACGCGGCAGAAGAACGACGCGGCGGCGACGGCGAACAGCAGCGGCAGGAACTCCGGGCGGATGTTCATGTCTCGCGGAACCGCACATAGGTGACCAGGCCGCCGACGAGCCCGGCTGCGACGATCGTCCAGCCGCCCGGTGCAAGCCTGTCGACGACAAGTGCCACGACAAGCGCGCACGCCGCACTCGTCCAGTCCGCCTTCGCTTTCAGCATCACGACGCCCATCGCCGCGCAGAATCCGACGAGCAGAAAATCGACGCCGAGCGCCTTGGGATTGGCGAGGAGGCCGGCCGCGATCGAGCCGACCCAAGTGCCCGCCATCCATGGAATGAAGGATGACAGGCCCGAGCCGAGCACGTACATGGCGTCGCGCTCGCCATCGGCATGGGCGCGCATCGACAGAACCCAGTTGCCGTCTCCCAGATAGAACAGCGATGGAAGCGTCACGCGCGCGGGCGCGCCGCCCATCCATGGCCACAGAGCCGCCCCGTAAAGCAGATAGCGTGCGTTGAGCAGCACGATGGCGGCCGCGATGGACGCAATGGCATCCAGGCCGACGAAGCCGCCCTGTCCCATGGCACTTACCGCCGCAAGCTGCGCCGAGCCGGAATAGACGACGAAGCTCATCGCGAGGGATTCAAGCAGCGACAGGTTTTCCTGCCGGGCAAGGATGCCGAACGCCATTCCATAGACAAGTATGCCCGGCGCCATCGGCTGCCCGCGCAAGAACCCGCGACAGAGGCCGGCCCAGGTTGCGGGAGGGACAGATCGGCTGATTTCGTCTGGAATGGGCATCGGACAGGGGGTGGCTGGGCCGCCCCTTTTAGGCGTCGACGGGCATGCGGGCAATCGACGATTAACCCGTTTGGTCGCAAGCCTTTGCCTGCAGTCGTTTTTCCGGATGCAAGCGGCCGGGCCGCATTGTAGATAGGGGCCGTCGCGTCGGGGCCCGACGGGCCTTCGATTCCCGCGGCGAACTCGGAATTGGCGGAAACCATGCAGGACGATTTCTATCGCATCAAGCGCTTGCCCCCTTACGTGTTCGCGGAAGTGAATACGCAGAAGGCCAAGGCCCGCGCCGTCGGCGACGATGTCATCGACCTTGGCATGGGCAATCCTGACCTTCCGACGCCCGAGCACATCATCGCCAAGCTCAATGAGACCGTCCGGGACCCGCGCTCGCACCGCTATTCGATGTCGCGTGGCATCCCCGGATTGCGCAAGGCGCACGCGGCCTATTATGGCCGGCGCTTCGGCGTGGATCTCGACCCGGAGACGGAGACGATCGTCACGCTCGGCTCCAAGGAAGGTCTCGCAAATCTTGCCCAGGCGATCACAAGCCCCGGCGATGTCATCCTCGTGCCGAACCCGAGCTATCCGATCCACCCGTACGGTTTCATCATGGCGGGCGCCTCCATCCGCCATCTTCCGACCGACGTCTCGACGCCCGAAGGCGTCGAGGGGTTCTTCGCCGCGATGGAGCGCGCCGTCCGCCATTCCGTGCCCAAGCCGCTTGCGCTGATCCTCAACTATCCGTCGAACCCGACCGCGCAGGTCGTCGATCTCGCGTTCTATGAGCGCTGCGTGGCGTTCTGCCGGGAGCACGGCATCTGGATCCTTTCCGATCTTGCCTATGCCGAGATCTATTTCGACGACCGGCCACCGCCGTCGATCCTGCAGGTCCCCGGCGCGAAGGATGTCGCGGTCGAATTCACGTCGATGAGCAAGACGTACTCGATGGCAGGCTGGCGCGTCGGCTTCGCGGCCGGCAACCGGACGCTCATCAAGGCGCTGGCTCGCATCAAGTCGTATCTCGACTACGGCGCTTTCACGCCGGTCCAGGTCGCTGCCGCCGCCGCGCTCAACGGTCCTCAGGACTGTGTGGCCGAAGCGCGGGAGACATACCGCCAGCGGCGTGACGTGCTGATCCAAGGACTTGCACAGGCCGGCTGGAATGTCCCGAGTCCGCCTGCATCGATGTTCGCTTGGGCGCCGATACCGCCACAGTATGCCGCACTCGGCTCGCTCGAGTTCGCGAAGCTGCTGATGCGCGAAGCCAAGGTCGCCGTCTCGCCCGGCATCGGCTTTGGCGAATACGGCGACACGCATGTGCGTCTGGCGCTCGTCGAGAATGTTCAGCGCATCCGGCAGGCCGTGCGCCAGATCAGGCAGTTCATGACGGCCGGCGAACGATTGCCGGAACCGCCGACGCAGAAGCGCAAAGAGTCGGCATGAGCGACGCGCTTCGAATTGCCATAGCCGGCCTCGGCACGGTCGGCGCCGGTGTCCTGCAGGTCGTCGGGAAGAACGGCGCGCTCATCGCGCGGCGGGGCGGCCGCCCGCTCGAGGTCGTTGCCGTGTCCGCGCGGGACCGCGGCAAGGCGCGCGGGATCGATCTCTCGCAGATTGCATGGTTTGACGACGCGGCGAAGATGGCGGCGGAAGCTAAGTGCGATGTGGTGGTCGAGCTCATTGGCGGCGCCGAGGGCGTCGCCCGGAAGGTCTGCGAGGCGGCGCTCGCCAACGGCAGACACGTCGTCACGGCCAACAAGGCGCTGCTCGCTCACCACGGCACCGCGCTGGCTGCACAAGCGGAAGCGAAAGGCCTGACGATCGCCTACGAGGCGGCTGTCGCCGGCGGCATCCCGATCATCAAGTCGATCCGCGAGGGGCTTGCGGCGAACCGTCTCAATCGCGTCTACGGGATCCTCAACGGCACCTGCAACTACATCCTGACGCAGATGCGCAAGACTGGTCGGGCATTCGGCGAAGTCCTGGCCGATGCGCAGAAGCTCGGCTACGCCGAGGCCGACCCGAGCTTCGATGTCGATGGGGTCGATGCGGCGCACAAGCTTGCGATACTCGCCGGTGTCGCTTTCGGCACGCGAATCGATTTCGGCGCGGTGCATGTCGAAGGCATCCGGCGGATCGGCGCGCAGGACATCCAGTTCGCGCGCGAGCTCGGCTACCGTATCAAGCTCCTCGGCATCGCGGAGATCGGCGAGGCGGGCCTCATGCAGCGCGTCCATCCTTGCATGGTGCCGCTCGAAACGCCGATCGCCCATGTCGAGGACGTCTACAACGCCGTCGTCGCGGAGGGCGATTTCGTCGGCCGCGTCGTGGCCGAGGGGCGCGGTGCGGGTGCCGGCCCAACGGCATCGGCCGTGGTCGCGGACATCGTCGACATCGCGCATGGTCGCCGGCCGATGACGTTCCAGTTGCCGGCAGGCGAGCTTGCCGCGCCGCCGCGGCTGACGATTGCCGACCGAAAGGGTGGCTACTATATCCGTCTCGACGTGATCGATCGGCCTGGCGTCATCGCCGACGTGACGGCCGCGCTTCGGGACGAAGCCGTGAGCCTCGCCTCGATGCTGCAGCGCGGCCGTGCGCCGGACGAGCGGGTACCTGTCGTGCTTGTGACGCACGAAACACACGAAGCCGCGATGTCACGTGCCCTCGACCGCATCGCCAGGCTCGGCGCGGTTCTGGAAGCGCCGGTCGTCGTGCGCATCGAAAGTCTTTGAACAAGAATTTCCGGAACGGAGAGAAACGATGTCTGGTCCCATCTCGCTCGATCGCAACCTTGCACTCGAGGTGGTGCGTGTGACCGAGGCGGCCGCCCTCGCGGCCTCCCGCCTCATGGGGCGTGGCGACGAGAAGGCGGCAGATCAGGCCGCAGTCGACGCCATGCGCCGCGCGCTCAACTCGCTCGCCATTGAAGGAACGGTCGTGATCGGCGAGGGCGAGCGCGACGAGGCGCCGATGCTCTATATCGGCGAGAAGGTCGGGCAGGGCGGCCCGAAGGTCGACATCGCCCTCGATCCGCTCGAAGGCACGACGATCACCGCGAAGGGCGGCCCCAACGCGCTTGCCGTCATCGCGATGGCCGAACAGGGCGGGTTCCTCAACGCGCCTGACGTCTACATGGACAAGATTGCCGTCGGCGGCGGGCTTCCCGAAGGTACGGTCGATCTCGATGCCAAGCCGTCCGAGAACCTCAAGAATCTCGCGAAGGCGAAGGGCGTCGACGTCTCGGATCTCGTCGTCTGCATTCTCGACCGGCCGCGCCACTCCGAGCTCATCGCCAAGGTCCGCGAGGCGGGTGCCCGCATCATGCTGATCTCGGACGGGGATGTGTCGGGCGTCATCGCTACTTCGCGCCCGGAATCGGGTGTCGATATCTACATGGGTTCGGGCGGTGCGCCGGAGGGCGTGCTTGCTGCGGCGGCGCTTCGCTGCATCGGCGGTCAGATCCAGGGCCGTCTGCTGTTCCGGAACGACGATGAAAAGGGGCGTGCGGCGCGCCTCGGCATCAAGGACCTGAACCGCAAGTATGGCATTCTCGAGCTTGCCAAGGGCGACGTGATGTTCGCCGCAACCGGCGTGACGGATGGCTCGATGCTGAAGGGCATCCGGCGCTTCCCCGGCGGGGCGTCGACCCACTCGATCGTGATGCGTTCGAAGACCGGGACTGTGCGCGTCGTCGAGGCAACGCACAATCACAAGGTCAAGCCGGGGCTGTGACGGCTCCGGCCTTCGCAGGCATCGAACGGTCGGCGCTGGGCCGCCGCTGGCGGCCACGCAACGTCGATATCCAGCGCGTGCTGGGCTATGCGCAGCGAACAGGCGTGAGTGAAGCCGTTGCGCGGATTCTGCTCGGCCGAGCCATTCCCGAAGAGGCTGCCGCCGGATTCCTCGACCCGCGACTTCGGGATCTTCTGCCGGATCCTTCGCGCCTGAAGGACATGGACAAGTCGGCGGACCGGATCGTTACCGCGATCGAGACAGGCGAGACGATCGCGATTTTCGGCGACTATGACGTGGACGGTGCTACTTCGGCTGCACTTCTCCATGGCGTGATCGGTGCTGCGGGCGGCCATGTCCGCCATTACATTCCGGACCGGATGCGGGAAGGCTATGGCCCCAATGCACCGGCCCTGCTGAAACTGGGTGCCGAGGGCGCAAAGCTCGTCATCACGGTCGATTGCGGCACGACTGCGCATGCGCCGATCGAGGCGGCCGCCGGTGCCGGGATCGATGTGATCGTCGTCGACCATCATGCGGCCGAATCGCAACTGCCGCCGGCATTCTCGGTCGTCAATCCCAACAGGATCGACGACGACTGCGGTCTTGGCCAGCTTGCCGCCGTCGGGGTGGCGTTCCTTCTGGCCGTCGCGGTGAACCGTGCGCTTCGCCGAAACGGCCGCGCGACGGCCGAGCTTCTCGATTATCTCGATCTCGTGGCGCTTGGCACCGTGTGCGATGTCGTGCCGCTGGTCGGTCTCAATCGCGCATTCGTCGCGCAAGGTCTCAAGGCGGTTCGCGCGCGCTCGCGCCTTGGCATCGCGGCACTTGCCGATGTCGCCGGCGTTCAGGAACGCGCGCAGGCGTTCCATCTCGGGTTCGCGCTCGGGCCGCGCGTAAATGCGGGCGGCCGCGTGGGCGAAGCCGATCTCGGCGTACGGCTGCTGACAAGCGCGGATGCCCACGAGGCCGCCGAGCTTGCCCGACGTCTCGACGGCTACAACCGCGAACGCCAGCGTATCGAAGCGGAGGTGCTGGCTGCCGCGCTCGCGCAGGCGGAAGCTTCGGCAGGGCGCGATCTTGTCTTTGTCGCCGGCGAAGGCTGGCATCCCGGCGTGATCGGCATTGTCGCAAGCCGTCTCAAGGAGCGGTTTGAGCGGCCGGCGCTGGTCGTGGCGCTCGACGGGACGACCGGAAAGGGCTCGGCGCGTTCCGCGTTCGGCTGGAATCTCGGCGCGGCGGTGATTGCCGCGCGCGGCGAAGGCCTTCTCGTCAATGGGGGCGGCCATGCAAATGCGGCAGGACTGACCGTCGCGACCAACGGCATCGAACCGCTGAGGGAGTTCCTGTCTGCCGATCTCGCCCGCCATCTCGAGCGTGCCGAGCGTACGACGCTCGTCGAGTTCGACGGAACCTTGCCGCTGGCCGCTGCGACGGCGACTCTTGTCGAGGAACTGGAGCGGGTCGGCCCCTACGGGGTCGGAAATCCGGAACCACGCTTCGTCTTCAACGCCGTGCGCGTCGCGAAGGCAGACATCGTCGGAACCTCGCACGTCCGCTGCTTTCTTGAGGACTCACGTGGCGCTCGACTGTCGGCAATTGCCTTCCGGGCTGTCGGCACGGGGCTCGCGGATATCCTTCTGCGCTCGGACGGCGCCAGCATCCACATTCTGGGCCGATTGAAACTTGATACCTGGCGCGGCGCCTCGCGGGTCCAGCTGCAGATCGAGGACGCCGTGGCGGTTTGAAAGTATTAAGTAATAATTCACCACCGATTGTTACGGTTCCGGCTTGGACGGGCCGCACGTTTTACGAAGGCCCCTGACAGCGGTAACAGCGGCAATCCTGCCGGACTTGTGGCAGTATTGCTCGCTCGGTACGGAGAGTAGGGTGACGCTGGCTCCTTTCAGCGCAAAAATTTCTGGCCATCGCGATATCGTCCCGCGCCGGCTTGGATATTTCCGGCGGAGGCGGGCATGAGCGCCCGACCGTTGACGCGCATTGACCGCGCGACCCTTCGCGATATCGCTGCCGCGAACCTGCGCTACGTCCAGAAGCTGCCTGACGGCCGCCGGGCGAAGCTGGCCTTCTTCGACCTTTCCGAAATCGATATCGATGGGCTCGACTTCTCCGGTGCCGATTTCACGGGCGCGCGGCTTAAGGGATGCTCGGCGCGAGGCACCAATTTTACCGGTGCGACGCTGTTTTGCGCGGACCTGCGGTTTGCACGCCTGCAGGGCGCCAAGCTGAACCATGCGGATCTTCGCGGCGCCAACCTGCGGGGCGCGGATCTCACGGCCGCGAACATGGTCGAGGCCGATCTTCGCGAAGGCGCGCTCGCCCGTCAGGGGGCTTCCGGACAGTCGGAAAATCCGCTCGGGGGTTCGGTCGATGCGGCGACGGCGACGTTCCGCGGCGTGGACCTTTCCGGGGCGCGAATGACGCGCACGATCGCCATGCAGGTGGATCTGTCGGATTCCCGCATGGTCGGCGCGCAGCTCGACGGCGTCGACTTCCGAAACGCGAATTTTACGGGCGCCGACATGCGCGAAGCGGCCGTGCGCAACTGCAACCTGTCTGGGGCAAACCTTCGCGGTGCCGTCGCGATCGGCGCGGCCTTCGAAGGCGTGACTCTGGGTGATGCCGATGCAAGCGGTGCGGTGCTCGATGCCAGCGTGCGCAAGGCATTCGAGATTGCCGGCAACCCGTCCATCCGCCTGCGCGAAGCGGGTGACGGGATCGAAGAGGCGCTGGCGCTCCACGCGCGCTGGATCGCCACGCAAGGCGGGGCCGGGCGCCGGCTTGATCTGTCGAACGTCAATCTCAGCGGATTGCATTTCGACGAGCAGGACCTTTCGGGGGCGCTGCTGCGTAATGCCTATGTGGGCGGTGCCACGTTCCGTGGGGCGACACTCGTCCTGACGGATTTCTCGCTGGCCGATCTGAATTCGGTCGACTTTTCGGGCGCAGACATGCGTGCCGCGACACTCAAACGCAGTTTCCTCGCGCACGCGAAACTGGTGGGCGCCAACCTGCAGCCGGTGCGCATCGGCGGGCCGGATGGGCAGATAATGGCCGCCAATCTCGAACGTGCGCGACTATGGCATGCCGACCTTTCCAAGGCAGATCTTCGGCGCGCCATTCTCAATGGCGCCGACTTTGGCCATACGAAGCTTTCGGACTGCGATTTGCGCGAATGCGTCGCCGACGGGGCCATATTCGTCGACTGCTCGCTTGACGAAGCGCGCGTCGAGGCCGGCTTTCCCGCAAAAAAATAAGCGCCCTCCCGGCCGGAAATCCGGCCGGTCAGGCATCATCTCAAACCAGAAACTGGATCAGGCCTGAACGTCGACCTGCTGACCGCGGCCGCTGTCTGCCGGAGGCTGGATCGTCTGGACCAGACCAACCAGCGCCTGCTGCGCGTCGTTCGCCGATTTGAACGCCGAAATCGCAGCAGCCTGCTTGACGCTTGAGTTTGCGCCGGCAAGTGCCGAGATCGCAGAATCGCCTGAAACGCTTGATATCGTCAGTGCCATCGGGCTTCTCCCTTTGGATCAGAACTTCTAATCCTCGGAGAATATCAGGTCGCAGCGCTTTCGGCCAGCCGGATTATCGGCTCAAGAGAGTATCATGATATCATATAGTTAAGGTTCGAATGGCAGGACTTCCGACAGAAACAAAGACGGCAAGACCTCGGATGCGGCGGTTCGCAATCTTCGCGGTTCTGGCTGCCGTCGTGGGCTATGCGCTATGGGCGGGCCCCAGCGCCGGCCTTCGCTTCGCGCTGTTCCGGGGGCTCGAGACGCTCGGATACCGCGTCATCGAGCTCGCCGATGCGCGCGTCTCCCTTCTCGATCGCCGGATTGATATCGGCGGGCTGCGTATCGAGGGGCCGGGTAGTGCGCGGATCGAGGCGGCCGGGATCGAGATCCTGCCGGGCGAGCTCTTCAGCGGACGTGTCGTCGTTCCGGCCCTCCGGGTTGAAGGGCTGGCCTTGGATCTCGAGAGAACCGCATCGGCTTGGCGGCTCTCGGGGTTTGAATTCGCCGCCGGTCGGTCGGGACCGG
Organism: Rhodospirillales bacterium; assembly: GCA_016794025.1. Taxonomy (GTDB): domain Bacteria; phylum Pseudomonadota; class Alphaproteobacteria; order CACIAM-22H2; family CACIAM-22H2; genus Tagaea. The sequence goes on from JAEUKX010000098.1 coordinate 9,365, forward strand.
CGATCTCGGACGGGCCAGCCTGGCGGATCGGTCAACTCGATATCGTGAATTCGCGGTTGACCGTGCATGACGGGGTGGCGCGTGTCCCAATCGATGTCGCGACGGCCAGGATCGAGAACATCGATCCGAAATCCGGCGCATCCGCTTCATTCGTGATCGAGGCAACACTTGATGGCCGTCGTATCGACATGTCTGGTACGGCAGTGCCGTTTGCCGACGTGCCGCAAGCGGATGCCCATGTCCGGTTCGAAGGCGTACGGATCGCTCCGGTCGCACGGCTTGCCGGACTGAAGCTCGATGGAACTCTCGATTTCAATGGAGACATGCGGGTAAATCTCGCCGATGGCGCGACGCTGACCGGGAATGCACGTGTTGGCGACTTCAGGTTCGACACGTCGAGTGCTGCATCTGCAACGTGGTCTGGCGCGATCGACCTTGCCGCCAGCGGAGCCGTCACCGCGTCCGGCAAGCTTTCGGCATCGCGGCTGCGTCATTCGACCGCCGACATGAAGGCGGAGGCGGCAGCCGCCGCATTCGATGGAAAGCTGTCCGTAGGGGATGGCGCGACTTTCAAGGGCGTTCTTTCGACCTCGACTGTTGCAATTGACAGCGGCGGGAATTCACTCGCGGCAGCTTCTGGCCGGTTGGAAATTGCTTCCGCCCGGGTGGGGAGCGACGGCGCCATTTCCGGGAGCTTCGCCGCCTCGTTTGCGTCACCGACTATTGCCGGACCTGATGGCCGGGGTAAGGCCGCTGCAGTTTCGGCAAGTGGCGACGTCACCGCATCAGCGGGGACGGCCGACTTCGTCGGCTCGGTGGGCATCAACGGAGTGGAGGTCGAATCACCGGATTTCCGCTTTGGCGCAGGTTCGATATCGGCGGAAATTGCGCGGCTCGGGTGGTCGGGTGGTTCTGGTCAGGCGAAATTCGTGCTCACGTTCGATGCGCCGACAGCAAACTCGGCCGACGGCAGGATCGACGGAGAGCGAATTACATTTGATGGAAATGTCGCTTTCGGCACCGGCGGCGATAGTGCGGCAGACGGGGAGCTCGGCGCCACGCAGCTTCGTGTCGCGCTCGCCAGGGCTGACGCCGTCGCTGCGCTCGACAGTCTGACTTTTGCGGGAAGCGCGACTTTCGGTACGGAAGGCCCCGTCCTGAGCGGGAGCCTGAAGGCATCCAAGCTGAATGTCGTTGATTCCACCGCCCGCGAGCTTTTCGCGGCGGCCGGGCTTGGCGCAGCGACAACGCGTTTCGACCGCAGCGGTCTTTCGGCGGTTCGCGTGAGCGTCGCCGAGCCGCGTGTCTTGCGGCGCGAAAAGGCGATCGAAGGGCGTGAAGCGTTCGGTTGGCGCTTGCGTGCCGCGCGCGCGGAGCTTGAGGATTTCAAGATTGCCGCTTCAGGCGCTTCGGCGGTCGACACCATCCGCATTGCGAACCCGGTTATCCGCGTGACGCGGACGAAGAACGGTTTCCTCAGTTTCGAGCGCGGTGCGCCGCCGGTGGCCGACGTCCCGATACAGGGCCCGGCGCCGTCGCCCGGCCTTGCGATCCGGCGCTTCGAGATTGTCGACGGGCGCGCGGTCTTCGAGGATCGCGCGCCGCACGCGACGGTGCGCGTGCCGGTCGACCGACTGGCGCTGAGCGTGCGTGACATCGACATTGGCCGACCCGAGCGACCGACTGCGCTTTCCCTCTCTGCGCGCGTGGGCGGGTTCGGGCAGGCGAAAGCAAACGGGACGGTCTACCCGTTCGACAAGCGGCTTTCGTTCGACCTTGAGGTGGCGCTGCGGGAGGTCGACCTTCCGATGATCTCGCCCTATTTCGACGACAAACTTGGCGTCGACGTACGCACGGGAACCGCGAGCGTTGAAGGCCGCATCGTTGCGCGGCAGGAAAAGCTTTCCGGCACAACCAAATGGCGCCTGTCGAACGTGCGTATCGATGACCGGGAGGGCGGCGAAGGCCCGGTTGCGGCGCAGGCCGGTGCGCCGGTCGGTACGGTTCTTTCGCTCCTTGCCGATGACGAGAATAACATCTCGCTCGAAATACCCGTTTCCGGCGAGCTGTCGAATCCGGATTTCGATACGGCCGATGCGGTCCGTCAGGCGGTCGGTGGCGCGTTGCGCGGTGCGCTTTCCAACACGCTGAGCGTGCTTTTCCCGTTCGGCTCGTTCATTTCCGCCGCAATCGACGCGGAGCGGAAGGGCACGGGCATCGTCCTTCCGGATGTCCCGTTCGCACCGGGGCAGGCGACACTCGACGCGGACACCTCGAATGTCGTCGATGGGCTTGCGAAGCTGCTTTCGGCCCGCCCCGCCGCCCGGCTCGAGGTCTGCGGATTTGCCGGTCCGATCGACGTGCCGGCCATCCCGCGGCGCCCCGGTGGCCGCCCGGTCGATGACGACGCATTGCGCAGGCTTGCCGATCGACGGGCCGAGGCAGTCAAACGCCGGCTAGTTGAAGGCGGCGGGGTCGATCCGTCACGGATTTTCGAATGTCGTGCGGTGTCCGAGGACGGAGCCGACGCGAGACCGCGCGCCGAACTGCGCTTTTGAACCTGGTTCAGGCCTTGGTCGGCTCCACGGCCGGCTGCTCGGTGCGAGCAAGAAGCTGGAGGCCGATCGTCTCCTCGAAATCCGCCCCGCTCGTGTCGCAGTCGACAAGCGTGGTCCAGCGCATGTCCGCCGCCCTGAACGACGTGTTCACAAGCTGGCAGCGCTGGAACCGGGCGTGCCGCAGTATCGAACCGTCGAGGCGCGTCGTCAGCGACTTGCCGGACTGCACGACCATCGGCGCCAGGTTGCAGGCTTCGAAGTTGGCGCGCACGAGGTTGGCACCCTTCAGGTTCGCGCCGCGAAGGTCGGCGTTGCGGAAGTCCGCCCCGCGCATGTCGGCGCCCTCGAACAGGCTTGCCTGCAACCATGCGCCGTTGAATTTGGCGTGTGCGATGCAGGCATCCTTTGCCTTCATCGACGTGAGCAGGACGTGATCAGGCCATTCGACATCGCGCAGGTCGAAGCCGGATATGTCCAGCAGGTGCCCCGACGTCCCGCCGGATTCGATCCAGGTGCCGTGGTCGCGCACAAGCGTATGGAGCGAGTCGCGGAGCATCGTCATGGGCTTTCCGCGCGGCAGGTCGGTCAGGGCACCCGTTTCGTCGCAGCCTGTGCGGTCTGCCGCGATCATCGTTGCGCCGTAGAGATTGGCATTGCGAAGGACGGCCCCGCGCAGATCGGCGCGCGAAAGGTCGGCCCCTTCGAGATCCGCACCTTCAAGCGTCGCGTTCTTCAGGTTCGCCTTGGCGAGATTGGCACCCTTCAGGATCGCGTCCGTGAAATCGACCATCATCGCGACGGCGCCGGACATGTTGGCCTGCGTCAGGTTCGCGTTGACCATCTTTGCGCGCGACATATCCGTGGGATCGGTGTCGACGGCCACTCCCTGCAGGTCGCTTGCCATACGCTTGGTGAAGATTGCCCCTTCACGCAGGTCCGCATTGAAAAGTTCTGCTGCGGTCAGATCGGCACCCTTCAGTACGGCACCGCGCATGTCCGCGCGCGTCAGGTTCGCTCGAACGAGTTTTGCCTTCGTGAGATTTGAACAGAAGAGGAGGGCGCGCTGCAGGTTCGTGCCGGACAGGTCGCACTCGACCATGATTGCGCCGGTGAAGTCGGCTTCCGACAGGTTCTTGCACGCAAGGTTGAGGCCCGTGAGATTCCGGTACGCAAAATTCGCGCGCTGACCGCCCGCCCGGCCAAGGACGAACAACTCGTGCCGGCGGACAGCGAGATCGCATTCCCGCTGGTCCATGGCTCGGCGGCGATGGATGTCGTCCGGGTTGACGAGGGCGGACATCGCGTACCTCCGGGAGTCGTTTGTTGCAGCGATTGTCGCTCGCTTCCCCGGTTGCGGCAAGCGGGCGGCCAATAGTTCAACGTTCCCAGAGAATTGCGGCGTTTTTACGCCGTCGCCGGCATTCCCGAAGCGGATGCCGGCCGATACCGGACGCGCCCCTCCGCGCCCGGTATCGGGGGATCAGATCAAGCCGCGCGTGCGTGCGGTACGGCGCCGTCGTTCGAATTGTGAACCAGAGCTTCACGCCGGCGACGGTTTCGCACGTCGTCGTGCAGGACCCACATGACCGTGACTGAAAAGGCGAAGAAGGCGACGAGAACGAGTCCGAGAAACAGGATGTCGACTATGTCCATTGCGGTCCCCCCATCTGGATCGATGAGAAGACGATGCGATGCATGTCGGTCAGCCGCATTGACGTAGGTCAAGCGTGTCCGGCTACTCGAGTTCGGGCGCGAGTTTGCCGGCGGAGACGACCGGCGTTCCATCGAGCGTTACCGTGCAGCCGCGCATGGGAAGATCGAAATGTCCGAGAGTGTGGCGTCCGGCGACCTCGTTTGCACCCGTCGAGTAGAGGAAGTTGCCTGCAAATGCGCGTTGCTCGGTGCCGTTCGTTTGCGCCTTGTCGTAGAGCGCCATCGCATCCCAGCGGGCCGCAGGGTTCATCCCCCAGCCGACATGGCTTGTCGCATAGGCTGCACGGTCGCCCCAGGCAGCGAAATAGCTCTCCATCAGCGCGGCATCGAGACCGCTGCCGGAGATCCGCACCACATGATCGTCCGCGATGTCGAGCGTCACGGACGTTTCGAGATAGCGCTTGAAAGTAAGGTTTATGTCGCCGGGCGCGAGGACAAGCCGGCCGTTCACACTGCCCGCGGCAGGAAAACAAAGGCAGAGTCCGCCCGGCCAATGTGCGACGGTACCGGGCTTCGTGCTGAAACCCCATGTGCCGCCGGCGCGCGCGCCGCGCAGGTCGATCTGGAGGTCGCTGCCGGCCGCCGAAGTTACGTGCATGCGACTCGCCGCTTTGAGGCGACGGATTCCGTCGCGCACCTTGGCCTCAAGCGCAGGATCGGGCCGCAGCCTTTCAAGCGCTTCGGGATGTTCGTTGGATATCATCAGGACGCGCGCGCCACCTGCCAATATCGCCGGGAGTTCCGGCGCATGCAGAAGGCCCTCGACCGTCAGATCGATGACGACCTGTGATTCCTTCATGGCGGCGAGCGCCGGGCGATTTCCTTGGAGGACGGCGGAAGCACCTGTCGAACGGATGGGAACGGGCGCGGGATTGGACGGCGTCGGAAGCGTGACAAGGCATGGCCGCGCGCCAATTCTGGCGACAGCGAGTTCAGCGATGGCCACGTTCAGGGAACGCGACTGCGATTCGGATAGAATCGTGACCGTGACATCGGGATCGATGCCGTTAAGGCGGAAAACTTCCGAAAAGAGGTTGATCCATTTTGGCTCCACACGATCATCGCGCATTTGATACTCCTGCCGATTCGGGCGAAGGCAGTTTTGACAGTCTTTTAGAATTTTCCAACCGTCTGAAATTACAGGAAGATTTTTCACTTTAAAAAGTGCCCAAAAAATAAGCGAAACTTCAGGTGAGTGTTCGCTGTTCAATAACCGAGTTCAGAGCTTTGGAAAAATTGTACAAATCTAAATCAACACATTGAATAATATATAATATTAGAGTTTTCTTCTGATTTTTATTCATTTGTAAGACTTATGTTGACCTATTGCGAGGGGTTCCGTAATTTATCCCGGTCGGAATCTGGGCAAAGCGTACCTCGAAGCAACAGAAACGTTTCTGCCACAGGTGGTTGTGTGATGGGCAAGAGCGCATCACTCAAATGGACAGGCGGGCAACGGAACCAAAATGGCCGATAGCGCAATTTTCACGGTTCGGGAGGGACAGGACCTCGTCATCGACGGGTTCGGTTCCGGTTCGACCGGTCTGCGCTTCGAAGGCAGCGGCCTCTCGTCGTCCGGAATCCTCATCGATCAGGTCGGGAATGACACGCTGATCACGTTCGTCGGTTCGACGACGCGCGTGCGGCTGACGAATTTCGAGGCGCGCGGGCTCGGCGGTTCGGGCAGTTCCGGTCATGCATTCGAGTATTCCGCCTCGTTCTCGAACAACGCGAACGGGACGGGCGGCAACGACACGATTTCTGGCGGCAGCGGTAACGACAGCCTGAGCGGCGGAGCCGGAAACGACAGCCTTTCTGGTGGCGCTGGCAACGACACGCTTTCGGGCGGGGCGGGAAATGACTCGCTGTTTGGCGGGGCGGGCAATGACTCTCTCGACGGCGGAGCGGGAACCGATCTGCTCAACGGCGGCAGCGGCAACGATACGCTCGTCGGGTCAAACGACGGCAACTGGACCAGCGGTTACTCCGCATTCAACGCCGGCAATCCGGGCGTTGCCGGAACGGGCGAGACTGTCTCAATCAACGGCCTCGACCGCACCTATGACGTCTTCCAGGGCGGCGACGGCGTCGACACGGTCAATCTCGGCAACGGTAATGACGCGCTGTTCCTCGATGACCGTTATAGCCCGCAGGCTGTAGCCGGTGGCCGCATCCAGGGCGTCGAAGTGATCGATGCCGGTGAAGGCAACGACGTTGTCGATCTGACCAGCACGACCTACTCGATCGGTGCGGTCACGGTACTCGGCGGCACGGGCAACGACGTGATCTGGACCAGCCTCGGCAACGACTACGTCGACGGTGGCACCGGAAATGACCGGATCTGGACCGGTGGCGGAAACGACACGATCGTTGGCGGTCAGGGCAATGACACCATCGATGGCAGTGTTGGTTTCGATACGGCCTATTATCCGGGCCCCTTTGACAGCTATCGGTTCAACGGCACACCGTCTGATTTCACGATCAAGGGCGAAGGGGCATTGAACGGCGGCACCGGGACCGACCACGTCCTGAATGTCGAGTTCCTCGATTTCGGCGGCTTCGTCGTTTCGACGACGGAGGCGCTGCTTGGCACCGGTCCGCTGACTCAGGCTGAAACGAACGTCTCTGGCAGCGAAGACGGCGCGGTTTCCGGAGAGCTCGTCGCATTTGCGCGGAACGAAGGCGACAGTCTGACCTTCGCGCTCGCGTCTGACGGCAGTCCTGCCAACGGGACTGTCACTGTCGGCGCGAACGGTGCGTATACCTACACGCCGAACGCTGGCTGGAGCGGGACGGACTCCTTCACCTATCAGGTTTCGGACGGTCACGGCGGGACGACAACCGGCCAGGTCGAGATCGCCGTGGCACCGGTCGCCGATCAGCCGACGCTTTCCGTTTCGCTCGGCACGCCGACGATCAATCTCGGCACCAGCAGCGTGTCGATGACGGATTACAGCGGCTCGGCCGGCTATAACAGCAGTTACGGCATCTACGTGATCGGGCCGGACGGGCAGCCCTCGACGGGCCAGATTGTCTGGTCAAACGTCAAGGATCATGTCGGGCAGACCGCGACGGTTTCGGGCCTCGACCCGACGAAGGTCGGCTTCTTCATCATTCCTGATGGCGCCTCGAACAACGGCAGCAAGATCTCTGACGGCGAGGCAGTGCGCTTCGAGAAGAACGCGCAGGGTCAGTGGACCGTCGTCGACATGCAGGGCAACCGCTTCTCCGGCGACGGTGCGAACGTCCTGTTCGACAAGGCCTCGCTCAACGCCGGCAGCTACGCACAGCTCCAGGATAATGCCGGTAACGCCGGCGACCAGAACTGGGAAGACCTTGCGGGCGGCGGCGACAGGGATTTCAACGACCTCAACGTTGCGACGGCATGGACGTCGAACAACAACGGCAAGGCGACGATCCCGCTCAACATCTCCGCATCCTCGCCGGACGGCGACGGGTCGGAGGTTCTGTCGATCCAGGTTTCGGGCCTCCCCGCCGGATCGGTCCTCAAGGACGGATCGGGCGCGACAATCAGCGCGGGCGCCAACGGCGTCTACACGCTGGCTCCGGCGCAGCTTGTCGGCCTGACCGTTACGACGCCGGCCGGCTACAACGGGCCGGTCACGGCAAATGTCGTTGCGACGACCGTCGACGGGACCTCGACCGCGTCGGCATCCGCATCGGGCAATGTATCTGTTGACGTCGCGGACCATGCGCCGGTCGCGCCCGGTGGCAATGTGGTGGGTGCCGCCAATACGCCGATCACCGGACAACTCGCCGCCAGCGACACTGACGGCGACAAGCTCACTTTCAGCATCGCGCAGAATGGCGCGCCGCAGCACGGCAGCGTCACGATCAATCCGGACGGCACATACACCTATTCGCCGTCGAGCGGCTATAACGGGACCGACACGTTTACCTATCGTGTCGCGGACGGTCGCGGCGGCGTGACGACGGGCACGATCACCGTTGGCGTCGGGTCGGTCAATTCGGCGCCGGTTGCGCAGAATGGGACGGCCGGTGGCGACGAAGACACGCAAATCAGCGGCCGCGTGGTCGCGACGGACGCAAACGGTGACACGCTGACCTTCGGCATCGCACAGAACGGCGCGCCGGCGCACGGTTCGGTGACGATGAACGCCGACGGGACGTACGCCTACACGCCGGCGGCAAACTTCAACGGAACGGACAGCTTCACGTATACCGTTTCGGATGGCCGCGGCGGGACGGCGACAGGCACGGTCACAGTCACGGTGGATCCGACGAACGACGCGCCGGTGACGAGCCAGGCGACGGTGTCGGGCAACGAGGACGGCTCGATCAGCGGTCAGGTTGCGGCGTCGGATGTGGATGGCGACGCGCTGACCTACGGCCTCGCGCAGGATGGCGGTCCGTCGCACGGGACCGTGACGATGAATGCGGACGGCTCGTTCAGCTACACGCCTGCGGCGAATTTTAACGGGACGGACTCGTTTACCTACACGGTTTCCGACGGGAACGGCGGGACGATGACGGGGACGGTGAGCGTCAACGTCGCGGCGGTGAATGACGCGCCGATCGTCGCGCCGGCAACGGCATCCGGCAACGAGGACGGTGTCATTAGCGGACGCGTTGTTGCCGCGGATGCTGACGGGGACGCGCTGTCGTACGCGCTTGCGCAGGATGGCGGCCCGGCGCACGGGACCGTGACGATGAACGGGGACGGCTCGTTCAGCTACGTGCCGGCGGCGGACTTCAACGGGACGGACACGTTCACGTACACGGTCTCT
>JAEUKX010000105.1 GCA_016794025.1 Rhodospirillales bacterium
CTCGACCTTGACATGGTAGGGGTCGCAGGTTCAATCCCTGCAGCGCCCACCATCCGGATCCGCTGGAATTCCTCGACAATCCGGGTCAGCCGGCGGGCCCATGGAAGGCCCGCACGGGCAGGGACATCGGATGGAACGCACCCTCGAAGGCCAGGTCGCGATCGTCACCGGCGGCATCCGCGGCATCGGCAGGGCGATCGCGCTGAAGCTGCAGGCCCGCGGCGCGGCCGTCGCCGTCTGGGACTACGACCTCGACGGGTTCGAGGCGGGCCAGGCGGGTTTCGCGCCCGAACATGTCGAGAAGGTCGACATCTCCGACGACGGGCAGGTGGCCGCCGCCTTCGCGCGCGTTCTGGCGCGTTTCGGCAAGGTCGACATCCTCGTGAACAACGCGGGCATCAACGGGCCGGTCCTGCCGATCTGGGAATATCCGGTCGACATGTGGCGGCGCGTGATGGCCATCGATCTCGACGGCGTCTTCTACTGCACGCGCGCGGCAATCCCGCACATGCGCGAGCGCAAGGTCGGGCGCATCGTCAACGTGGCCTCGATCGCGGGCAAGGAGGGCGTGCCGAACATCGCCGCCTATTCGGCCGCGAAGGGCGGCGTCATCGCCTTCACCAAGTCGGTCGCGAAGGAACTGGCGCTCGACGGGATCACGGTCAATTGCGTGGCGCCATCGATGGTCGAGACCGACCTGCTGAAGCAGATGAACGAGACCCACATCGCGAACATGAAGGCCAAGATCCCGATGGGCCGCTTCCTGTATGCGGACGAGATCGCCGCGATGGTCGCCTGGATCGCCGGGCCGGAATGCAGCTTTACCACCGGGTTCGCCTTCGACCTGACCGGCGGCCGCGCGACCTACTGATCAGGTGCGGCGGCCAAGCGCGCCAGATGCGCGCACACGCGCGTGTGCGGCGAAAGCCTGTGCGGCCGGTGTGGGCGATCGCCCGCTTGCCACGATCAGGCTGACGTCGCGGGCCACGCGCGGCTGTCCCAGCGCACGCAGCGTCACGCGCCGGTCGTGCGCGATGGCACGTGCGGCCGCCGGCAGCACGGCCACGCCAAGCCCCGCCTCGACGAGTGCGACCGCCGTGGTCACCTGGGCCACCTCGTAGGCCGGACGTGCGGGCCGGCCGAGCGTGCCGAAGCCCATTTCGACCAGGGCGCGCAGGCCGCTCTCGCGCGTCAGCGCCACGAGCGGTTCATCGGCGATTTCCGCCCAGGTCGCCGCACGGCGCGGCGCTGGCGCGCGGCGTGGCACGAAAAGCAGCAGTTCGTCCCGGAAGAGGCGCGTGCGCGCGATGCCGGGTTCGGCGTCGGCGAAGGTCCCGATGCCGAGATCGGCTTCGCCCGAACGCACCTTGTCCACGATCTGGTCGGTGCGCGCGTCGATCAGCGAGATGCGGATGCCCGGATGCGCGGCTAGGAACGTCGCGATCAGTTCGGGCAGCATCACGCTCGCCAGCAGTGGCGCGCACGCCACCGCCACGTGGCCGCGACGGTGCTGGGCAAGGTCGGTGAGCCCGCGCAGGGCCGCCTCCAGGTCGCCGAGCAGCTTGGCGGCCTGCGGCAGGAATTCACGCCCGGCACCGGTCAACTCGACGCGCCGGGTGGTGCGGTCAAACAGGACGACGCCGACTTCGCGTTCAAGATCGCGGATCTGGGCAGACAGCGCGGGCTGGCTCATCCGCAGCCGCTCAGCCGCGCGCCGGAAGGCCCCGGTCTCGGCCACCGCCTGAAAAGCGCGCAGGTGGCGGATATCGATATTCATAACCAAAGACTATCAATCAATTTGAAAAATCCGTCTAGTTTCTCAAATGCCGGGGCGGGACAATTTGCCCGTCCGTCCGCATTCGGGAGTCCTTTCCGGCGATGCTGTTGCGTCCCGCGCGCGAAGAGGAAATGCAGGCAGGCGCCCTTGGGGCGCCAATGCGCCGCGTCGAGGACGACCGTCTGCTGCGCGGCGGCGGGCGCTTCGTTTCCGACCTGTTTCCGCGCGATGCGCTCCATGCCGTGTTCGTGCGCGCCGTCGCGGCCCCGGCGGAACTCCGCCACGTCGACACGCAAGCCGCGGCCGCGATGCCGGGCGTCCGGCTTGTCCTCACCGGTGCGGATACCGCCGCGCTCGGACGCGCAGCCGTCAATCCGCTGGTCGACGGCCTGAAGGCGGCCGCCTGGCCGGCGCTGGCGGCCGGCCGGATCGAGGCGGTCGGCCAGCCGGTTGCACTGGTCGTCGCCGACACGCCGGCCCAGGCGCAGGATGCCGCCGAGGCAGTCGTCGTCGAGACGGGCGCGGTCGACGCCGCGGACTTCGATCGGGCTTTCGCGCAAGAATGGGTCTCCGGTGACGTTGAGCGCGCTTTCGCCGATGCCGCGCATGTCGTGCGCGTCGAGCTTGCGTACCCGCGTGTGGCGCCGATGGCGCTCGAGCCGCGTGCGGCTCTTGCCGACTGGCGCGATGGTGCGATGGCGCTCTGGCTTTCCACGCAGACGCCGCATCGCGCACGTGCCGACATCGCGGCGATCCTCGGGCTTGGCATCGATGCCATCCGTGTCGTGGCGCCCGACGTCGGCGGGGCCTTCGGCGGCAAGGCGTCGATCTATCCGGAGGAAGCGGCACTCGCCCTCGCCTCGATGCGGCTTGGCCGGCCCGTCGCCTGGACGGCCACGCGGTCGGAGGAATTCCTTTCCGCGGCGCATGGCCGCGCGCTGAAGATCTCGGGCGCGCTTGCGCTGGCGGCCGACGGCCGGTTCCTCGGCCTTCGGGCGACAGTCGATGCCGAACTCGGTCACTGGCTGACCTATTCGGCCGTCGTGCCCGCGCGCAACGCCGCGCGGATACTGCCGGGCCCGTACCGGATCGGCGCGGTGCATCTTGCCGCACGCGGGTCACGCTCGCTGCGCGCACCTGTCGGCATCTATCGCGGTGCCGGCCGGCCGGAAGCCGCCATGCTGATGGAGCGGCTGGTCGACGCGGCGGCCCGAAGGCTTGGTGCGGATCCGATTGCGCTTCGCCGTGCAAATATCCATCCCGCCGCCTCCCTGCCGCAGCCGATGCCGGCGGGCGGACAGCTCGACAGGTCGGATTTCGCGGCCCTTTTGGAAGCCGCCCGCGGCAGTGCCGACTATGCGCGGTTGCGTGCGCTGACCCACCAGCGCCGCGCGGCCGGCGCGGTATGCGGCGTGGGCGTTGCGCTTTATGTCGAGCCGTGCGGGCAGGGTGCCGAAAGCGCCACGCTGTGCCACGAAGGCGGCGGGCGTTTCACGCTGGCGACCGGTGCCACCGCGCAGGGACAGGGGCGCGAAACGGCGTATGCCCAGATCGCCGCGGATGTACTTGGCGTATCGCCGGACTGCATAAAGGTCGTCCACGGCGACACTGCGGCAACGCCGCCGGGCGTGGGTGCGCTTGCGAGCCGCTCGACCGCCATCGGCGGCAGCGCCGTCCTCGAAGCGGCGCGGCGCCTGATCGGGACGCTGGGTGCCGTGCCGGCGAAGGGCTGGTCGGCGGTTCCGGCCGGTGCGGTCGAGGTGAACTACACGGCGGCCGACGAGGCGTGGGCAAGCGGTGCGTGCATCGCGTGTGTCGAGATCGACCGCGAGACCGGCGTGCCGACCGTGGAGCGCCTCGTGTGGGTCGACGATGCCGGCACGGTCGTCAATCCGATGCTTGTCGAGGGGCAGTTGCGCGGCGGGCTTGCACAGGGCGTCGGCGAGGCACTGATGGAACGCATCGTCTATGACCCGCAGGGCCAGCTGCTGACCGGCTCGCTCATGGACTATTCGGTGCCGCGCGCGGCCGACATTCCGCCGGCCACGATCGTCTCGTGCCCGACGCCTTCCGCCGCCAACCGCCTCGGCGCCAAGGGCGTGGGGGAAGCCGGCACGATCGGCGTGCCGGCCGCAATCGTCAACGCCGCGCTCGACGCGCTCGCACCTTTCGGCGTCGAGGACATCCAGATGCCGCTGCGCGCGGAAGTGCTCTGGCGCGCCATGCTTAACGGGGAGACCGACCGATGAAGTACAGCCGGACCGAGGCGAAGACCTACGCCCGCACCAACATGAAGGGAGTCTGGGCGGCGGCACTGACGCCGTTCCGCGCCAGCGATCTCGCGATCGACGAGGCCGGCTTCGCACGCAACATCGACCATTGGGTAGGCAAGCTCGGCATCGACGGCCTGTTCATCGCCGGCAAGCAGGGCGAGTTCTTCTCGATGAGCCTCGCCGAGCGCAAGCGCACCTTCGAGATCGCGGTCGAGGCCGTCGGCGGCCGTGCGGGCACCATCATGTCGTGCTCGGACCAGAACATGGATACGGTGATCGAGCTTGCCCGTCACGCGCAGAAGGTCGGCGCGGACTACATCGTGGTCCATGCACCGGTCCTGCATTTCCTGAAGGCGCAGGACGAGACGCTGTTCGCCTATTACAGCCACATCGCACGACAGGTCGACATCGGCATCGCGCTGTGGAGCCACCCGGACTCGGGCTACCTGATGAGCCCGCAGCTCTGCGCGCGGCTGGCCGAAATCCCGAACGTCGTGGCTATCAAATACTCGGTCCCGCGCGCGATGTACGCCGAGCTCACGCGGCTTGCCGGCGACAGGCTCATCGTGTCGACCGCTTCCGAGGAGGAGTGGCTCGACAACATCATCGAGCTCAAATGGCAGGTCTATCTGTGTTCCAATCCCCCGTTCCTTTTCCAGACCGCCGCCGACAGGCGGATGCGCGAGTACACCGATCTGGCCTTCGCGGGCCACGTCGACGACGCGCGGCGCGTGCGCGCCGGGCTCGATCCGGTCCGCGAGGCGTTCAAGCGCACGCGCCCGGCAGAGAAGCCGCACGCGCACGCGAAATTCTGGCAGGACTGTCTGGGGCAGGCGGGCGGGGCCGTACGGATGCCCATGCTGGGCCTGACTTCCGCCGAGAAGAAAGCCGTCGAGGCCGCCATCGCCGGTTCCGGACTCAAGCTGCGCTGAGGGGAAGCACCATGCCGAATGCCGAATTGCCGTTCGTCCGGCCGTTCAATTTCCAGAAATGGATCGACGAGAACCGGGCGATGCTGAAGCCGCCCGTGGGCAACAAGATGCTGTTCACCGATACCGGTCTCATCGCCATGGTCGTGGGCGGGCCGAACTCGCGCGTCGATTTCCACGACGATCCGGCCGAGGAGTTCTTCTACCAGCTCAAGGGCGACATGATCCTGAAGATCGCCGATCGCGGAAAGATCTACGACCTGCCGATCCGCGAGGGGGACGTCTTCATGCTGCCACCGCACACGCGGCATTCGCCCCAGCGCCCGGTTCCCGGATCGGTCGGGCTTGTCGTCGAGGGCGCGCGCCGGCCCGGCGATCGCGACGGGTTCGAATGGTACTGTTTTTCCTGCGGAACGAAGGTCCACCGCGTCGAGGTCGAGGTGAAGAACATCGTGAGCGACCTGCCGCCGCTCTATGACGCGTTCTATGCGGACACGAAGGCGCGGACCTGCCCGCAATGCGGTACGGTCCATCCCGGCCGGGAGCCGCCGCCCGGATGGGTGAAAATCTGACGGCTGGGAAATCCCCGGCTTTTGGGCTAATAATTCTTTAAGTCTAAAATATCCGTGCCCCGGCACGGGAAAAACAAGGAGGCACGAAGATGAAGAGAAGGACTTTCCTGACCGTCGCCGGTGCGGGCGTTGCCACTCTCGCGGCTCCATCGATCCTCAACGCGCAGACGCCGCTGCGCATCGGCCTGATCACGACGCTCTCGGGTCCCGGCGGCTATATCGGCGCCGACATCCGCGATGCTTTCCATCTCGCGATGGAGATGGAAGGCGGCAAGCTCGGTGGCGTGCCCGTCCAGACCGTCGTCGACGACGACGCGCTGAAGCCGGGACAGGGTAAGTCGATTGCCGAGCGCATGCTGCGCAACGACAAGCTCAAGCTCTTCACCGGCATCGTGTTCTCGAACGTGCTGGGCGCGACGCTGCCCGACATCCTCGACGGCGACGCCACCTACGTGTCGCCCAATGCAGCGCCGTCGAATTTCGCGGGCAAGGAATGCCACAAGAACTACTATGTCGTGTCGTGGCAGAACGACAGCCTGCATGAATCGGCCGGCCAGATGGCCAAGGAACTCGGCCACAAGCGCGCGTTCATCCTCGCGCCCAACTATCAGGCGGGCCAGGACGCGCTGGCGGGTTTCAAGCGCATGTTTGGCGGCCAGATCGTCGGCGAGCAGTACACGCGCCTCGACCAGACCGACTACGCGGCCGAGATGGCCGCGATCCGCGCCGCCAATCCCGACGTGGTCTTCCAGTTCCATCCGGGTGGCCTCGGCATCGCGTTCCTGCGCCAGTACGCGCAGGCGGGTCTCATCGGCAAGGTCCCGATGGCGGTCGCGGCCCCCTCGCTCGACCACACGACGCTGAAGGCCGTGGGCGACGTGGCGCTCGGGCTGTGGGTCTCCTCGCACTGGAACGTCGACTTCGACAACGCTGCGAACAAGAAGTTCGTTCCCGCGTTCGTCGCCAAGTACAACCGCATGCCGACCTACTACGCCTCGCAGTCCTACGACACGGCGCTCGCCATCGCGGCGGCGCTGCGCCAGACAAAGGGCGACGTCAGCCCGGCCGCCTTCCGCCCGGCGATGGTCAAGGCCGACTTTGCCTCGGTGCGCGGCGCGTTCAAGTTCGGTCCGAACCAGCACCCGATCCAGGACTGGTACGCACTGAACGTCGTCAAGGATGCCGCCGGCCAGCCAGTGATCAAGACGCAGCGCAAGGTGCTGACGGGGCACGGCGACGCGTACTCGGGTCTCTGCAAGCTGTAGTCGGGTCAGCCGGAAACCGGTGCGCTGCCTTTCCATGAGCGGCGCACCGGCCCCCCGGTCCGGCCGGCCTGTCCGCGCATGTCGCTTCTCGTCATCGAGCAAATCCTGAATGGGCTCCAGCTCGGCGTAACGCTGTTCCTCCTGGCGGCGGGCCTGACGCTCATCTTCGGCATCATGGGCATCATCAATCTTGCCCATGGTTCGCTCTACATGATCGGCGCCTATGCCGGCGCACTCGCAGCATCCTCGACCGGCTCGTTCCTTCTGGCCGTGCCAGCCGGCCTTCTGGCGGCCGCGATCGCCGGTGTGGCGGTCGAGTATCTGGTCGTCCGCCGTCTCTACGAACGTGATCATCTTGACCAGGTGCTCGCGACCTACGGTCTGGTGCTGTTCTTCAACGAGACTGTCTCGCTAGTCTTCGGGCGCCAGCCGCTCTTCGTCGCGATCCCCCAGTTCCTGGCGGGCTCGATCGAGATCGTTCCGGGCGTCGCGTTCTCGGTCTACCGGCTTGCGATCATCGTCGTCGGGCTTGCGGTGGCGCTCGGCCTCTACATCCTCATCCAGCACACGCGCCTCGGCATGCTGATC
>JAEUKX010000046.1 GCA_016794025.1 Rhodospirillales bacterium
GACCTGCGCGGCCATGACGGCGCGCTCGACGATCCCCAGCGCCTGGCGCTGGTCAACCTCGCGGCACGCCTCACCGGCGACAAGCCGGAGATCGGCGCCATGCGCGAATGGATCCGGCGCGGGCAGGAAGCCGCGCGGATCGGACTGCCGCTCGATCCGCGGATGGCGGCGATGGTCTCGCGCGCGCGCGATGCGGGCGACGGCACGCTGCGCAGCGCCACGGCCGCCGTGTTCCTGCCGCCGATGTCGATGACGCTCTCGCTCATCGCGATCGTCGCAAATCTCGGCGCGCTTGCAGGCTTGCCGCTCGCCCGCCTGTCGCGTCCGCTCGCGCGGCGGTTCGCGGCGGTGCTGCCGGTGCTTGCCGTCGCCCTGTTCCTGCTGGCGGCCGAAGGCCAGCCCTTCGCGGCCGGCACCGCCACGCACGAGCTGCACGGCCGGCTCGAATCGCGGCTTGGCGTGATCGGCTGGATCTGGATGCGCGCCATCAACGGCGAGGCGACGGTGCTGCGCCTGTCGCGCGGCGAGGGCGAGTTTTCGTTCGCCTGACTGATCCGGACGGCCGACGTCAGTCCGGATCGCGTTCGAGACGCGCGAGCAGATCGTCGAACTGGTCGAGCGTCGAATAATGCAGGACGAGTTCGCCCGAGCCGCCCTTGCGCGGCTTCAGCTCCACGCGCAGTCCCAGCGCGTCGGTCAGGCGGCGCTCGATGGCGCGCGTATCGGCGTCGCGCGCACCCGCCGCGGCGGGCTTGAGCTTCTTCTTGGCGGGCGTGCCGGAAGCTGCCTTGAGGCGTGCCTCGGCCTCGCGCACGCTCAGGCCTTCGCGCGCGATGATCTCGGCGAACAGGGCCGGGTCTTTCGCCGCCAGCGCCACGCGCGCGTGCGCGGCAGTGATCCGGCCCTCGGACAGCAGCTTCTGCGCGCTGGCCGGCAGGTCGAGCAGGCGCAGCGTGTTGGCGACATGCGGCCGGCTCTTGCCGACCGATTCGGCCACGCGCTCCTGCGTGAAGTCCATTTCGTCCATCAATCGCCGATAGCCCAGCGCCTCTTCGATGGCGTTGAGGTCGCGGCGCTGCAGGTTTTCGACGAGGGCCGCCTCGAGCGCCTCGCGGTCCGACAGGTCCTTGACGACCGCCGGGATCTCGTGGAGCTGGGCAAGCTGGGCCGCGCGCCAGCGGCGTTCGCCGGCGACAAGTTCGTAGGCCGCGGGATCCTTGGGGTCGCGGCGCACGAGGATGGGCGCAAGCACGCCCTGCGCCTTGATCGACTGCGCAAGCTCGGCAAGCGCCGTCTGGTCGAAATCGCGCCGCGGCTGGAAGCGGCCAGGATGGATCTTGCCCACCGGCAGGTTGCGCGCGCCGCGCGGGCCTTCGCCCGCCGCCGCCTGACCCGCAACCGGCGCGCCGAGCAGCGAGGAAAGGCCGCGCCCCAGTCCCTTCTTGCCGTCCGCCGGTGTCATGCCGCGTGCGCCTCGACGCGGGCGCTTTCGCGCTTCAGCAGTTCGCTTGCCAGCATCACGTAGGCCTGCGAGCCGGGGCAGCGCAGGTCGTAAAGCAGCACGGGCTTGCCGTGCGAGGGCGCTTCGGAGATGCGCACGTTGCGCGGGATCGCAGTCTCGTAGACGACGTCGCCCAGATGCTGGCGCACATCGGCCGCGACGGCCTCGGAGAGATTGTTGCGCTTGTCGAACATCGTCAGCACGACGCCCTGCAGCGTCAACCTCGGGTTGAA
The DNA here is from genome assembly GCA_016794025.1 of Rhodospirillales bacterium. Classification (GTDB taxonomy): domain Bacteria; phylum Pseudomonadota; class Alphaproteobacteria; order CACIAM-22H2; family CACIAM-22H2; genus Tagaea. Next base: position 1,735 of record JAEUKX010000046.1, read on the forward strand.
CCGTTCGCGCACGCGGTCAAGCGTGCGCATCAGGTTGGAAAGCCCCTCGAGCGCAAAGAACTCGCACTGCAGCGGGACGAGCAGCGCGTCGGCCGCGACGAGGGCGTTGAGCGTCAGCAGGCCGAGCGACGGGGGTGCATCGATCATCACGAAATCGAGATCCATGTGGCGCACCGCCTCGACCAGCGCATCGGCCAGCCGGAACTCGCGCCGCTCGAGATCGACGAGCTCGAGCTCGGCACCGGCAAGGTCGGGCGTGGCAGGCATCACCGAAAGGCCGGGGATCATCGAGCCCACGATGCCCTCGGCGGGCGTGGCGCTGCCGATCAGCACGTCGTAGGAACCGACGGCGCGCTGGTCGGCGCCAATGCCAAAACCGGTCGACGCGTTGCCCTGCGGATCGAGATCGACGACGAGCACCTTCTTGCCGACGGCTGCGAGCGCCGTGGCAAGATTGATCGCGGTCGTCGTCTTGCCGACACCGCCCTTCTGGTTGGCGATCGCCAGGATGCGCGGGGAATTTGTTTTTGTTTCAGTCACTTGCGCGCGATTTCCCGGAGCGTGAGCACGGCCGCATCAGGCTCGGTGAGCGAGGCGGCCACGTCCACGCGCATATGCCATGCGGTTTCCGCGGCGGTCAATTCGGCTTTGTACGTCGCCCCCTTGAGAAACGTGCATAACCCGCCGGGATTGAGAAGCGGGACCGCCAGTTCAAGCAGCCGGTCGAGCGGGGCGAGCGCGCGCGAGGTGACGGCATCGACCGTGAGCTCGCCCGCCAGCCGCTCGGCGCGCGTGTTGTGGATCTTCACGTTGGCGCCGGTCTCGCGCGCGACCTCGATCTGGAAGGCACATTTGCGGGCATCCGATTCGACCAGATGCACGGTCTTCTCGGGCGCACAGATTGCGATCACGAGGCCGGGGAACCCTGCGCCGGCGCCCAGGTCGGCAACACTCTGGGCCGCGGCCATGGGCGGCAGCACCTGCCAGGAATCAAAAAAGTGGCGCAGCCAGGTTTCCGGCAGGGTGGTGGCCGAGACGAGATTGATCTTCGCCTGCCATTTCTCAAGAAGGCGTTGATACGTAACCAGTTTCTCAATTGTTTCTTGAGAAACACCGGTCCGCTTGGCGAATTCCGAGGGTTTCACGCGGCGCGCCTCGCGTGGCGCAGAAGGATCGTCAGGGCCGCGGGCGTGATGCCGGAGATGCGGGCCGCCTGACCCAGCGTGGCCGGCCGTACCGCGGCGAGCTTCTGGCGCATCTCGTTCGACAGGGCGGTGAGCGCCGCGTAGTCGAGATCCAGGGGCAGAAGCAGGCTTTCCTCGCGCCGGAACTCGCGGATATCGGCATCCTGCCGCCCGAGATAGCCGCGATAGAGCGCGTCCGCCTCGACCTGCAGCGCGATGTCGGGCCGCAGGGCGCCCAGTGCGGGCCAGACCGCCGCGAGCCGCGCCCAGTCGACGCCGGGCAGGGTCAGCAGGTCAGGCGGCGTGCGCGGGGCGCCATCCTGGTTGACGGCAAAGCCGCGCTTGGCGAGCCGGGCCGGGGATTCGCGCAACGATTCGACAAGCGCGCGGCCTTCGGCCAGCAGGCGCTTTTTCTCGGCCCAGACGGCCTGCCGCGTGGTGCCGACGCAGCCGGCGGCGATGCCGCGATCGGTCAGACGCTGATCGGCATTGTCGGCGCGCAGCGTCAGGCGGAATTCGGCCCGGCTCGTGAACATGCGGTAGGGCTCCCGCGTGCCCAGCGTGATCAGGTCGTCGATCATCACGCCGATATACGCATCGGCCCGGTCCAGCAGGAACGGCGCGCTTGCCCCAAGCGACAGCGCGGCATTGAGGCCGGCGATCAGGCCCTGCGCGGCCGCTTCCTCATAGCCGGTCGTCCCGTTGATCTGGCCGGCCAGGAAAAGGCCAGGCTGGCGCAGCGTTTCCAGTGTCGGCTTCAGGGCGCGCGGATCGATGAAATCGTACTCGATCGCGTAGCCGGGCCGCAGCATCGTTGCGTTCTCAAGGCCCGGAATTGTCTTGAGAATTCCCTGCTGAACGTCGACAGGCAGGGAGGTCGAGATGCCGTTCGGATAAACCGTGTCGTCGTCGAGCCCCTCGGGCTCGAGGAAGATCTGATGCCGCTCGCGGTCCGCGAAGCGCACCACCTTGTCCTCGATCGACGGGCAATAGCGCGGGCCCACCCCCTCGATCTGGCCGGAATAGATCGGGGCGCGGTCGAGATTCCCGCGGATCAGCGCGTGCGTCGCCGGCGTCGTGTAGGTGATGCCGCAGGCGATCTGCGGCACGTCGATGCGCGCCGTGAGGGTCGAGAACGGTTCAGGCGGATCGTCGGCCGCCTGCATTTCCAGCCCGGCCCAGCCGATCGTGCGTCCGTCGAGCCGCGGCGGCGTTCCGGTCTTGAGCCGGCCCAGCGGGAACCCGAGCCGGGCGAGCGTCGCGGAGAGCGCCACGGACGGCTTCTCGCCCACGCGGCCCGCCGGCGTCGTTTCCAGCCCGATATGGATGACACCGCGCAGGAACGTGCCTGTCGTCAGGACGACCGCCCCACAGGAGATCCGTTCGCCCGCGGCCGTCACGACGGCGGCGAGGCGGCCATCCGGCCCGATCTCGAGGTCGGCCGCTTCGCCCGCGCGGATCGCCAGATTCGGCTGATCGGCCAGAATTGCCTGCACGGCCTGCCGGTAGAGCTTCCGGTCCGCCTGGGCGCGCGGACCACGCACCGCGGGGCCCTTGGAACGGTTGAGCACGCGGAACTGGATCCCGGCCCGGTCGATCGCGCGCGCCATGACGCCATCGAGCGCGTCGATCTCGCGGACGAGATGGCCCTTGCCCAACCCGCCGATCGCGGGGTTGCAGCTCATCTCGCCGATCTTGGCGGGATCGAGCGTCAGCAGCAGCGTGGCCGCACCCGCGCGCGCCGCGGCGGCCGCGGCCTCGCAGCCGGCGTGGCCACCGCCGATCACGATCACATCGAAGTCGCGTCCCGGGTTCATGCGGAGCGCAAACTAGGCACCGTCGGAGGTTCCGTCAATTCGCCGGCTGCCCGCGTTCAGTGTTTCTCGAGAAACAGTCCATTTTTATTATAAAGTTCAATGCGTTATAAGGCGGCGCATTGTTGCATTTTGCAATTTGACTAAAATTGCTATTATTTTCAACGATTTATCCCGAGACAGTTTCAAGCGTCAGGATTATCTTTTTCCAACCCCTCACGAACCCATCGGATCGCCCGAGATGGAAACCTATCTTGTGCAGTTCTACAAAGCCGGACTGCCGCAGAACGCACCCGGCCAGTCCGTCTTCGCAAGCAACGAATTCGCCGCAGCCGCGCAGGCCTACGACCGGGCCGCACGCGATTCCGGGCCCGGCTGGCTCATCTTGTGGAACCAGAAGACGCGCATGAAGCTGCAGAGCAAGCAGATCCTGCGCTCGGCCGCGATGGCGAAATAGCGCGCGCTATTTCCCGATACAGAATTCCGCGAACAGCAGGTCGAGCACGTCCTCGACGCCCGTGCGGCCGACCACGCGCCCCAGCGCATGCGCGGCCACGCGCAACTCCTCCGCGACAAGTTCGGGCCCGCGCGCGGCCGCCGCGCGCACCAGCGCGCCGCGCGCCTCGTCCAGCGCCGCGCGATGGCGCACGCGCGTGACGGTCGGCGCTGAAAGATCGGCCCCGCCAAGCGAAAGGGCCGCCCGCGCGGCAAGCTCGCTTTCCAGCGCGCCGATGCCTTCGCCCGTCAGCGCCGACACGCGCAGCCCCTCGCCCGCGCGCGCCAGATCGCACTTGTTGAACACGACCAGCCCCTCGCGCGCGTAGGCCGCAAGCTCGCCCGCCAGTTCGGGCGCGCAAGCATCCACGACCACAAGCCGCAGGTCCGCGGCCGCCGCCTGCCGCCGCGCGCGGCGCATTCCCTCTTCCTCGATCGCGCCGTGCGGATCGCCGCCCGGCCCGACATCGCGCAGCCCGGCCGTATCCCACAACGTCACGGGCCAGCCGCCGAGGTCGAGATGCACCTCGATCACGTCGCGCGTCGTGCCGGCCGTTTGCGAAACGATCGCCGCCTCGCGGCCCGCGAGCCTGTTCAGCAGGCTCGACTTGCCGGCGTTCGGCGCCCCCAGGATCGCGACGGAAAAGCCCGCGCGCAGCCGCTCGCCGCGCGCCGCACCGGCCAGCAGCACGCCGATCTCCTCCACCAGACCGTCCAGCGGCTCGGCAATCCGCGCGGCCAGCCCGTCGGCCACATCGCCTTCGTCGGGAAAATCGATCTCCGCTTCGGCCAGCGCGCGCAGCCGCATCACGCGCGTGCGCAGGTCCTCGACCGCGGCGCCGAGCGCCCCGCCCAGCTGGCGCAGCGCCTGCCGCGCCTGCCCTTGCGTTTCCGCGGCAACGAGATCGGCCAGCCCCTCGACCTGCGAAAGGTCGAGCTTTCCGGCCTCGAAGGCCCGCCTTGCGAATTCGCCGGGCCCGGCGAGGCGAGCCCCCTCGAACGCGCCAAGCGCCTCGAGCAGCCCCGCAAGGGTCGCCCGGCTGCCGTGGATGTGGAACTCGGCCACGTCTTCGCCCGTGAAACTCGCGGGCCCCGGAAACCAGAGCACCAGCGCGTCGTCGATCGCCTGCCCGTCGCCGGGATCGCGCAGCAGTGCGCGCGTGGCCATGCGCGGCGCCGGAAGCCTGCCGGCAAGCCGCTCGAGCATGCGCCCTGCCTGTGGACCCGAGACGCGCACGACCGCAACGCCGGCTTTGCCGGCGGCACTCGCGGGCGCGAAGATCGTCGCGCGGGCCACGGGGCCGGGACCGGCTCAGGCCTTGGGCTTGGGCGGCACGCGGTCCTCGTATTTCAGCATCAGGCGGGGAACGCGCTTTCCCTGCCGCATGTGCACCTCGAGGATCTCGTCGATGTCCTCGCGCGTCTCGGGCCGGTACCACACGCCTTCGGGATAGATCACGAGCGCGGGGCCGAATTCGCAGCGCTCGAGGCAGCCGGCCGAGTTGATGCGCGTCTCCGCGAGGCCCAGCTCCTTCGCCCGCGCCTTCATGTAGTCGCGCAGCTTCTCGGACCCCTTGGCCTTGCAGCAGCCGCGCGGATGGCCGGCCGGCCGCTCGTTCGTGCAGACGAAGACATGCGCCTGGTAGAAGTGCTTCGGATCGCCGTCCACGCTACTTCGCCTTCTCGCCGCCGTGCGACATCGTCCAGAACTTCTGGAACTGCTCCCAGCCGGCGCCCGTGAACCACTGGCGCAGCACGGTCTCCGGCTCCATCGCCTTCATCGCGCTTTCCAGCCGGCCCGTCATCTGCGCCATCAGCGCATCCTGCATGGGCCGCACGTCGGGCAGACCCATGAAAGCGCGCGCCTCCTCGGGCGTGCAGTCGACATTGACGGTGATCTTCATGCGCATGAACTCCCCGTAAGGATGTCGCGCGACCATACGGCCCGGCGAAGGTCGCCGCAACCGGCCCCCGCTTGCCAAAGCCCGCGCGCGGCCCTAAGTCGGACGAACCGATTCACGAGCGAGAAGGGGACACGCCATGGCCAGCCTCTCCGTCGCGGCGAAGACGCCGCACCCGAAATACGGCGGCACGTTCGACGCCTATCTCGCCCTGCCGCCCGCCGGCAAGGGGCCGGGCCTGCTGCTCATCCAGGAGATTTTCGGGGTCAACAAGGTCATGCGCGACCTGGCCGACGGCTACGCCAAGCAGGGTTATGTCGTGGCGTGTCCCGACATCTTCTGGCGGCAGGAGCCGGGCATCCAGATCACCGACCAGACCGATGCCGAATGGGCGCGCGCGTTCGAACTCTACAAGGGCTTCGATTTCGCGCTGGGCGTCGAGGACCTGAAGGCGACGCTCGCGGCCCTGCGCGGCCACCCGGCCTCGACCGGAAAGGCCGGAACGGTCGGCTACTGCCTAGGGGGTCACCTGACCTACCAGATGGCCTGCAAGTCCGACAGCGACGCTTCGGTTGCGTACTATGGCGTCGGGATCGAAGGCGCGCTCGACATTGCCGGCGGCATCGCGAAGCCGCTGATGCTGCACGTGGCGGAGAAGGACGGCTTCGTTCCGCCCGACGCGCAGAAGAAGGTGGCCGCGGCACTTGGCGGGAATCCCAGGGTGACGATCCACACCTACGCGGGTCAGGACCACGCATTTGCGCGCGTGGGCGGAAAGCATTACGACAAGGCATCGGCCGATCTCGCCAACGGGCGGACGGCGGAATTCTTCAAGAAGCATCTGGGCTGAAGGAGCGTCGAGAAATGGTCAAGGCAGTTCGCGTTCACAAGACGGGCGGTCCCGAGGCGATGGTCTATGAGGACGTCGAGGTGGGCGCGCCGGGGCAGGGCGAACTGCTGGTGCGCCATACCGCCATCGGCGTCAATTTCATCGACACGTATTTCCGCTCCGGCCTCTATCCGGCACCCGCACCCTTCTCGCCGGGCAACGAGGCCGCAGGCGTGGTCGAGGCCGTCGGCCCCGGCGTGGCCGACTTCAAGGCGGGCGAGCGCGTCGCCTATGTCGCCGGGCCCGGCACCTATATGGAAAAGCGCCTCGTTCCGGCGGACCGCGTCGTGAAGCTGCCCGCCGGCATTTCCGACAAGCAGGCCGCCTCGATGATGCTGAAGGGCATGACGGTGCAGTACCTGCTGCGCCGGACCTACAAGGTGCAGAAGGGCGACACGATCCTGTTCCACGCCGCCGCCGGCGGTGTGGGCCTGATCGCCTGCCAGTGGGCGCGGCACTTGGGCGCCACCACCATCGGCACGGTCGGCTCGAAGGAGAAGGCCGAGCTTGCCAAGGCGCATGGCTGCCACCACACCGTTCTTTATCGCGAGACCGATTTCGTCGCCGCGGTGAAGGGCCTCACGAACAACGCCGGCGTGCCGGTCGTCTATGATTCGGTCGGCAAGGACACGCTGTTGAAGTCGCTCGACTGCCTGCGTCCGCTCGGCGTGCTCGTCAGCTTCGGCCAGTCTTCCGGCCCGGCCGACCCGCTCAACCTGGGCCTCCTCAGCGCGAAGGGCTCGCTCTACGTCACCAGGCCCACGCTCAACACGTACATCGCGAAGAAGGAAGACCTCGTCGCCACGGCCGCCGACCTGTTCGACGTCGTGGCCAAAGGCATCGTGAAGATCGAGACGACGGCGGAATACGCGCTGAAGGACGCCGTGCGCGCGCACAAGGATCTCGAAGGCCGGAAGACGACGGGCTCCGTCGTCCTCATCCCGTGAAGGCGCGCAAGTCCCCGGTCCTCGATCCCGCATCGGTCCAGCCGCGCATCGGGGCGGGCTATCCCGAACCGCTGCGCACCAAGGTGGGCGCGCGCGAGAAGCGCGTGCTCGGCGATCCGCTGGGGCTCAAGAACTTCGGCGTCAACCTGACGCGCCTGCCGCCCGGTGCCATGAGCGCGCTGCGCCACTGGCACGAGCGGCAGGACGAATTCGTGTACATCGTCTCGGGCACGGCCACGCTCGTGACCGACGCGGGCCGCACGAAGCTCGCCCCCGGCATGTGCGCGGGCTTTCCGGCCGGCGTGGCCGACGGCCACTGCCTCGTCAACGAGGGCGGGGAAGACGTCGTCTATCTCGAGGTCGGCGACCGCACGCCCGGCGAAGTCGCCCACTATCCCGACGACGACGTGGCCGCCTCGGCCGCGCAGGCGTGGAACTACACGCGCAAGGACGGTTCGCCGATATAGCGGCTAGCGCACGATCCGCGACAGCGGCAGGGCCGCCGTCACGGTCGTGCCCTTGCCCTTCTCGCTGTCGATCGTGAGCGTGCCGCCGTGCAGCGCCACGAGCTCCTTGGAAATCGACAGGCCCAGGCCCGTGCCTTCGTGCCGGCGCGACAGGCGCGAGTCGAGCTGGACGAACGGCTCCAGCGCCGCGCGCGCTTCGACCTGCGTCATTCCCACGCCGGTGTCGCGCACGCCGATGCGCACGGCATCGGCATCCGCGCGCGCGAAAACGGCGATATGCCCGTCCGGCGGCGTGAACTTGATCGCGTTCGACACGAGATTCATCAGCACCTGCTGCAGGCGCAGCGCATCGGCATGGATCTGCGGGCAATCGGCTGCCACCTCCGAGACGAGCTCGACGCCCGCCTTCGTCGCGTTCGCCGCGAACAGCTTGATCGTGGCACCCACCAGCGGCTCCATCGCCACCGGCACCTCCACCAGATCGAGCCGGCCGGCCGAGATCTTCGACAGGTCGAGGATGTCGTTGATGAGGCGCAGCAGGTGCGTGCCGCTGCTGCGGATGTCGCCCGCATAGTCGAAATAGCGCGGATCGTCCGGGCCGAACATCCGGTTTTCGATGATCTCGGCAAACCCGATGATGGCGTTGAGCGGCGTGCGCAGCTCATGGCTCATCACCGCAAGGAAGGCGCTCTTCGCGGCCGATGCCGCCTCGGCTGCCGACTTCGCCTCGTAAAGCTCTGCCTCCGCGCGCTTGCGCTCGGTGATGTCGGTGACCGTGCCCTCGTAGGCAAGGATCGTCCCCTCGCGGTCGCGCACGAGCCAGCCGTTTTCCGACACCCATGCCCGCTCGCCCGTGGCGCGGCGGATGACCTCCGATTCGAAATTCCGGATATAGCCGTCGCGGTGGAGGATTTTCTGGAACTCCGCGCGACGGCCCGGATCCACGTACCAGCCCTTGCCCGACACGCTCGCCTGGCGGACGGCGGCAAGCTGCTCTTCCTCGTTCGCAAAACCGTTGATGCGCGCCAGCGCTGCGTTCGACCGGATCTGGATCCCGTCGGGCCGCGTGCGGTAGATGCCGAAATCGGCATTCTCGAACATCGACCGGTAGTCGGACTCCGCCTGCTCTGCGGCCGCCTTGGCCATCGCAAGCCGCTCCTGCGCCTGATGGCGTTCGGTAATGTCCTCGATCGTGCCCTCGTAGCACAGCGCGCTTCCGTCAGGCCGGCGCACGATCCAGCCGTTCTCGGAGACCCACACGCGCTCGCGCGTCCTGTGGCGGTAGACCTCGGACACGAAATTCTCGACGCGGCCCGTGCGCCCGATGAGGGCGTGGAACTCGTCCCGGCGCTTCGGGTCGACATACCACTCGCTTGCGATGTCGCGAATGGCAGCGAGCAGCTCGTCCTCGGTGCGATAGCGGTTGAAGCGCACCAGCGCCGGGTTGGCGCGCAGCTGCCGCCCGTCGAGAGAGGAGCGGTAGAGGCCCAGGCTCGAATTCTCGAAGATCGACCGGTAGGCGACCTCCGCTTCCGAGGCGCGCGCGCGCGCTTCCATCAGCGCGGTCACGTCGATCATCGTGCCCACGAAGCGCTCGCCCGCCGCACCGACCTCGCGCACCGCCGTCTGGCTGAACCAGAGCGGACCGCCGCCCCGCCGCTTGCCCTCGCACACGAACTCCTGCACGGCCCCTTCGCGGCGCAGCGTCTCGGCGAAACGGTCGCGGTCGGCGCGGCGCGCATAGAAGCGGTCGCCGACATGGCCCGGCTCGGCCAGCATGGTGGCTGCGTCGGGATAGCCGAACATCGTGGCGATATATTCGTTGGCGCGCAGCAGCTGGCCGTCGCCGCTCGTCTCGTAGATGCCGATGCGCGCGGACTCGCATACGCGCCGGTAGAATTCGTCGCCGCTTTGGGTCATGCCCCGGCCCGGCCTCGTGTTTCGAACAGCATACCGGGTTATTCCGCCGGCGGCACGTCCTCGATCCGCGTCCAGACCGGGAGTCCCTTGGCCCGCACGAGCCCGGCCTCGCGGTCGGCCCCCGGCGACCGGGCGATCAGCAGGCAGGCATCACAGCGCTCGGCGACCGCGAGCGAGATCTCCATCATCCAGGGATGATTGAACGGCAGGCCTGCCGCCTCAAGCACGGGCAGCGCCACATTCACGCCGATCACCGGGACATGGCCCCTGCGCGCGACCTCGGCCGCGGCAAGGTTCATGCGCTGGAGGTTGGCGGCGCGGCCCGCGGCGTCGGGGGCGGTATAGGGGCCCGCGACGATGACGTGCAGCCGCGCCAAGCCGGCCTCAGGTGTTCATCGCCTCGAAGAAGTCCTTGTTGGTCTTCGAGTGCTTGAGCTTGTCGATGAGGAACTCCATCGCGTCGGTCGTGCCCATCGGCATGAGGATGCGGCGCAGCACCCACATCTTCGACAGCATGGCCTTGTCGACCAGCAGCTCTTCCTTGCGCGTGCCCGACTTGGTGATGTCCATCGCCGGGAAGGTGCGCTTGTCGGCAAGCTTGCGGTCGAGGATGATTTCGGAGTTACCGGTCCCCTTGAACTCCTCGAAGATCACCTCGTCCATGCGGCTGCCGGTATCGATGAGGCCGGTCGCGATGATGGTGAGCGATCCGCCTTCCTCGATGTTGCGGGCCGCACCGAAGAAGCGCTTCGGGCGCTGCAGCGCGTTGGCGTCCACGCCGCCCGTCAGCACCTTGCCGGACGAGGGGACGACGGTGTTGTAGGCGCGCGCCAGGCGCGTGATGGAGTCGAGCAGGATCACGACGTCGCGCTTGTGCTCGACAAGGCGCTTGGCCTTCTCGATCACCATCTCGGCGACCTGCACGTGGCGCACGGCCGGCTCGTCGAAGGTGGAGGAGACGACCTCGCCCTTGACCGAGCGGATCATGTCGGTGACTTCCTCGGGCCGCTCGTCGATGAGCAGCACGATGAGGTAGACCTCGGGATGGTTCTGCGCGATCGAGTGGGCGATGTTCTGCAGCATCACCGTCTTGCCCACGCGCGGGGGCGCGATGACCAGCGCGCGCTGGCCCTTGCCCAGCGGACAGACCAGATCGATGATCCGGCCGGTGACGTCGCGGCGCTGCGAGGGCGCGTTGTCGCGCCTGGAAACCTCCGTGCGCCGGGCCGAAAGCGTGCCCTTCAGCGCCACCGCGTCCTCGTCGCCCTGCGGGCGGCGCGAGGCCTTGGGCTTGGGCGGCGGCGGCGGCTCGGCGTCGTCGGCCAGCTCCAGGTTCAGGCGCGAGGTCGGGTAGAACGGCGTCAGGTTGTCGAAATTGATGCGGTGGCGCGCGACTTCCGGCTCGTCGAAATTGATCGTGCGCACGGCGGTCAGCGCGAAATAGCGTTCGCCGTCCTTCGGCGCGCGGATCTGGCCTTCGACCGTGTCGCCCGTGCGCAGGCCGTAGCGGCGGATGATCTGCGGCGTCACGTAGATATCGTCGGGGCCCGGCAGGTAGTTCGATTCCGGGCTGCGCAGGAAGCCGAAACCGTCGGACAGCGTTTCGAGCACGCCGTCGCCGTAGATGGCCACGTCGTTGTCGGCCATCCGTTTCAGGATGGCGAACATCATGTCCTGCTTGCGAAGCGCCGAGGCTGATTCGATCTGCAGCTCTTCGGCATAGGCGAGAAGCTCGGCGGGCGACTTGCGCTTCAGTTCTTGGAGGTTCATTCGTTCGTCTTCGGTTTTGTGGGGAGAGGGCGGATCGCGACGGGATCGCGGAGGTCCGGTGGGCGATCCGGGGGCTTCGGGGGCCGGTCGGGACGCCATGCGTCCTCTCGGTTCGAGCTACCCTGTGGAATCGTCGTCGGGAAGGATCGGCCGGCGAGAAACGCGGCCAAGCGGACAGGCCGGACGCCCATCCGGGGCCAAATCTAGCCGATCCGGGGGCGATGTCAATCGCCCCCTCAGAACGGCTTCACGATCACCATAAGGACGACGACGATCATCAGAAGCGTCGGAACCTCGTTCTGGACGCGGTAAAATCGTGCCGGCCGCCGGTTGCTGTCGGCCGCGAAATCCTTGCGCCAGCGCGCCTGCAGGTGGTGGTGGACCGTCAGCGCGGCCACGCCCGCAAGCTTGAGATGCAGCCAGCCGCCGCTCCAATCCTGCACGACCAGCATCAGGCCGCCGAACGTCCAGGCGCTGACCATCGCGGGATTCATGATCGCACGCAGCAACCGCCTCTCCATCACCTTGAGCGTCTCGGACAGTTCCGAGCCGGCGGCTGCCGCGCAGTGATAGACGAACAGCCGCGGCAGGTAGAGAAGCCCCGCCATCCACGCGATGACCGAGACCACGTGCAGCCACTTGAACCAGAGATACCAGTCGTTGATCCAGTCGACGATCGCGTTCAAGGCTCGTTGCTCCTTCAGGCCGCCGTCGGACACTTGGCGCAGTGTCCGGGGCAGATGCGCGCCGGCACGACGGGCGGCTTGCGCACGAGTGCGCGCGCGATGTCGGCCAGCCCGCGGATGAAGTCGGGATGCGCCGAGACCGTCGGCACGCGCGTGTAGAACGGCACGCCCGTTTGCGCGGCACGCTTGCGGTACTCGATGTCGAGCTCGACGAGCGTCTCGGAATGCTCGGAGACGAACGCCACCGGCACGACGACGGCCGGCACGCGCTCGCGCCCGGCGCGCGCGATCTCGTCCTCGGTGCTGGGACCGATCCACTCGAGCGGGCCCACGCGGCTCTGATAGCAAACGACATGGTCGAGGCCGGGCAGTGCCAGCTTCTCCACCACGGCGGCGACGGTCATCTCGACCTGCGCCTGGTAGGGATCGCCGGCATCCACGATCTTCTTCGGCAGGCCGTGGGCGGAGAAGAGGATCCGCGGCCGGCCGTGCGCCAGCGCCTTCTCGTAGTGCGGCGCGATCAGGTCCGCGATCGCGGAAACGAAGCCGGGCTGGCGCGGATAGCAGCAGGCATAATGCGTCGGCGCCGTGATTCCGGCGGCACGCGCGGCCCTGTCCCAAGCCTTCTTCGAGCTTGCCGTGGTCGTCGTCGAGAACTGCGGATAGAGCGGCAGCAGCAGGATCTGCGTGGGCGCGAAGGTGGCCACCTCGCGCGCAACCGCCTCCGTCATCGGGTGCCAGTAGCGCATCGCCGGGAAACAGCGCACCTCGCCCAGATCGGCCAGTGCGCTCTCAAGCGCCCGCGCCTGGACGAGCGTGTTGGGCAGGATCGGCGAACCGCCGCCCATCTCGGCGTAGATGTGCCGTGCCGTCGGCGCGCGGCGCGCGGAGATCAGCTTTGCCACGAACCAGCGCAGCGGGTTCGGCAGGCCGATGATGGCCGGATCGTAGAAAAGATTGAAAAGGAACGGACGGACCGCCTCGGGCGTGTCCGGACCGCCCAGATTGAACAGGATGACCGCGGTCCGGTTCATCGCGCGGCCCGCCAGTCGCGCACGATCGCGGCAAGCCGCGCGACGTTCTCGGGCGGCGTGGGCGGGATGACGCCGTGGCCGAGATTGAACACGAACGGACCCGCGCCAAGCGTGTCGAGGATCCGGCGTGCCGCACGCTCCAGCGCATCGCCACCGGCCGCCAGCACGATGGGATCGAGATTTCCCTGCACGACGATCTTCGACTGAAGATGTCTTGCGAAGGCGAGCGGAACGGCCGTGTCGATGCCCAGCGCCGAGATGCCGGGAATGGCCGCCGCCGTTTCGTAGAGCGTGCCCGATCCTTTCGGGAAGAAGATCACCGGGATATCGGGATGTTCGCTTGCCAGCGTCGCCACGATCCGGCGTACCGGCTCGATCACCCAGTGCGCGTACTCGTCTTCCGGCAAAACGCCGGCCCACGTGTCGAACAGCTGCAAGGCCTCGGCACCGGCCGCGATCTGCCGCTTGAGGTAGCCCGTCGTTGCCCGCACGATCAGGTCGATCAGCGCCTGGAACGCCGGCCTGTCGCGATAGGCGAGCAGCCGGACATTCGCGAAATCCTTGCTGCTGCCGCCTTCGACCATGTAGGTCGCGACCGTCCACGGCGCGCCGGCAAACCCGATCAGCGCCGTCGTATCAGGAAGGTTTGCTGCCACGCGCCGGACCGTTTCGTAGACCGGGGCCACGCGGGCATCGAAATCCTGGAACCCCGCTTCGAGCCGCGCGATGGCGGCCTTGTCGCGAGCGGCATCCAGAACGGGTCCTTCGCCTTCCCGGAATTCGAGCCCCTGACCCAGCCCGTAGGGAACCATCAGGATGTCGGAGAACAGGATCGCGGCATCCATGCCGTACCGGCGCAACGGCTGGAGCGTGATCTCGCACGCAAGATCGGGGCGCAGGCAGAGATCGACGAAGCCCTTCGCCTGCGCGCGCGTCGCGCGGTACTCGGGCAGATAGCGGCCGGCCTGGCGCATCAGCCAGAAGCATGGCCGCTCGTGGATCGCGCCGCGCAGGCTGCGGACGAACGGTTTTGCCGTGGCGGGTGCGGAAGAAGCGCTGTTCATCGGTGGGCGAGGATCCGGTCTCGGGTCTGGCGGGCGGAATGTATCTGCCGAAATCCCGCCTTCATAAACAAGAATCTAGAATCTCTTAAAAGGTAGTGGAGGTAGGTGGGTGCCTGTGGAAGACGGGGAGCCAGAACTGTTCCCGAACCATCCCCGAGCGGTTCGCATCACTGTCCGGCTGTGGAGCGTTGCGCGCATCGTCCGTGGAAAAGCTAGCCCGCATCGCCGTTCCGGCAAGACCCGAAACGGGGAATGTCCACGCACGCAAAGCGGGGATAATTCCGACAGCCGCGGTTTTCCCCGCTTTCCGGAGCGGTCGGCAGAGTCTGTCCGCCCTGTGTCAAAGCGCCGCTTGTCGTGTATAGGGATTGGGGACCTATTTTTGGCCCTGTGGACGACACCCCGGTTTGTGCCTGCATTCCCCGTTATCCCCAGATGAAGCGATTCCATCTCCACCTCGTATCCGACGCGACCGGCGAGACGCTGAACTCCGTCGTGCGCGCGTGTCTCGTCCAGTTCGAGAATGTCGAACCGGTCGAGCACATGTGGTCGATGATCCGCACCGAACGCCAGCTCGAGAAGGTGCTGGCGGGCATCGCGGCAAATCCGGGGATCGTGCTCTACACCATCATGGAGGAACGCACGCGCGCGGGCCTCGAGCTTGGGTGCCGCAAGCTCTCCATGCCGTGCATCCCCGTGCTCGATCCTACGATGGGTGCGTTGACGAACTATCTCGGCCTCAAGACCCGCAATCTGCCCGGCCGCCAGCACGCGCTCGATGCCGACTATTTCCGCCGCATCGACGCGATCAACTGGGTGATGATCCACGATGACGGCCAGGCCGCGCAGGGGCTGGGCGATGCCGAGGTGATCCTGATCGGCGTTTCGCGCACCTCGAAGACGCCAACCTGCATCTATCTTGCCAACCGCGGGATCAAGGCGGCGAATGTTCCCTACGTGCCCGGCGTGCCGCTGCCCGAAGAGATCGAGGCCCTCCACCGCCTCGAGG
Organism: Rhodospirillales bacterium; assembly: GCA_016794025.1. Lineage (GTDB taxonomy): Bacteria > Pseudomonadota > Alphaproteobacteria > CACIAM-22H2 > CACIAM-22H2 > Tagaea. Next base: position 16,915 of record JAEUKX010000046.1, read on the forward strand.
ACGGCCCGCTCTTCGTCGGCCTGACGAACGATCCCAGCATCCTCGTGCAGCTCCGCCGCAACCGTCTCAACATGCTCAACGAAAGCCGCGAGACGGACTACACCGACCTCGAGAAGGTCCGCTCGGAAGTCGTCGAGGCGCGCCGCTTCTTCACGCAGCGCGGCTGGCCCGTCATCGACGTCGCCCGCCGGTCGATCGAGGAAACCTCCGCCCAGATCATGACGATGGTCCAGGAGCGCCGCGAGAAGGGCGCGCGCCCCGCATGAAGCACCTTCGCAACGCCGACGCCCCGCCCGTCGTGCTCGCCTCGCAGAGCCGCTTCCGGCGCGAGATGCTCGAGCGCGCGGGGCTCGAATTCGCGGTCGACGCGGCGCATGTCGACGAGAGCGAGATCAAGCTTTCCATGCGGCAGGCAGGTGCGAGCGTCGAGGATGTGGCGACAGCGCTCGCCGAGCACAAGGCGCGCCGCGTGGCGCTGCGCCATCCCGGCACGATCGTGATCGGCTCCGACCAGATGCTCGACTGCGGCGGCGTGTGGTTCGACAAGCCGGCGGACCGCGCGCACGCGGAAGGCCACCTGCGCGCGCTTTCGGGAAAGACGCACCGCCTTGTCACCGCGGCGGTCGTCTTCCGGAACGGGACGCGCGTCTGGCACCACACGGAATCCGCGAAACTGACCATGCGGCCGCTCGAGGCCGACTTCATCCGCCGCTATCTCGACGCGATGGGCGAGGATGCGGGGTCCTCGGTCGGCGCCTACCAGCTCGAAGGGCTCGGCGCGCAGCTTTTCTCGCGCGTCGAGGGCGATTTCTTCGTGATCCTCGGTCTGCCGCTGCTGCCGCTGCTGGGCTTCCTGCGCGCGCAGGGCGTGATCCCGGAATAGCGATGCGCGTGCTCGGCCTCACCGGCTCGATCGCGATGGGCAAGTCGACCGCGGCGCGCCTGCTGCGGCGCATGCGTGTGCCCGTCTACGACGCGGACGCCGAGATCCACACGCTGCTCGCGGCAGGCGGGGCCGGCGTGGCGCCCGTCGCGGCGGCCTTTCCGGGCACCGTCGTGCGCGGTGCCGTCGACCGCGCGGCCCTGGGGGCGCGTGTCTTCGCCGATCCGGCCGCACTGCGCCGGCTCGAGCAGATTCTCCATCCGCTGGCGCGTGCCGCGCAGCGCGCCTTCCTCGACCGGCACATGCGCGCGCGCACGCGGCTTGTCTGCCTCGACGTGCCGCTGCTGTTCGAGACGATGGGCGAGCGGCGCTGCGATCTTGTCGTCGTCGTCTCGGCCTCGGCCACGATCCAGCATCAGCGCGCGATGGCGCGGCCCGGCATGACGGCGGAAAAGCTTGCGGGCATCCTCGCGCGCCAGATGCCTGACTCGAAGAAGCGCATTCTGGCCGACGTCGTCGCGATAACCGCTTTGGGCCATCTGCCGACCTTGCGCGCGCTTGCCAAAGCCGCGAGACTCGCGCGCACCATTCCCCGCCGCCGGAAAGACTGATGCGCGAAATCGTCCTCGACACGGAAACCACCGGCCTCGATCCGAAGAGCCACCGCATCCTCGAGATCGCGTGCGTCGAGCTGATGAACCACGTGCCCACGGGCCGGACGTTCCACAAGCTCGTCGACCCGGAGATGGAAGTCTCGGCCGAGGCCGCGTCCATCCACGGCATCACGAACGAGAAGCTCAAGGGTGCGCCTGTCTTCGCCGAGATCGTGGCGGAGTTCCTCGACTTCGTCGCGGATTCGAAATTCGTCATCCACAACGCCGAATTCGACGTCGGCTTCATCAACGCCGAACTTGCGCGCCTGGGCTTCCCGAAGATCCCGATCGCACGCGCGATCGACACCGTCCATATCGCGCGCAAGAAGTTCCCCGGCGCGCCGGCCTCGCTCGACGCGCTGTGCAAGCGCTTCGGTGTCGACAACGCGCACCGCACCTTCCATGGCGCGCTGCTGGACTGCGACCTGCTGGCGCAGGTCTATCTGGAGCTTCTCGGCGGCCGGCAGGCCGCCCTGATCGAGACCGGCCCGGCGCGCCGCGCCGCCGAGACGGCAGGCGCCGAGATCGCGCGCGGCCCCGCGCGCGAGCCGCGGCCCCACGCGCCGACAGCGGCCGAGGAAGCCGCCCACGCGGCGGCGCTCGCGAAGATCAAGAACCCGGTCTGGCTGAGCTGACGGGCGGGCCCGAAGGCCCGGCCGTCAGTTCGGCAGGATGATGCGCGAGCTCGGTCCCGTGGCCGAGGGGGCGGGCGCTTCGGTCTGCTCGGCCAGCCGCTTGCGGTAGAGCTCGACGAAGTCGACGGGCTGGAGCAGCAGCGGCGGGAAGCCGCCCTCGCGCGTGGCGTCGGCCACGATGTTGCGCGCGAAGGGGAAGATCATGCGCGGGCATTCGATCATCAGGAACGGCCCGAGATGCTCCTGCGGCAGGCCCGCGATCTGGAAGACGCCGGCATAGAGGCACTCGACGACGAAGACCGTGTTCTCGCCCTGCGTGGCCTGCGCCTGGATCGACAGCTCGACCTCGTAGACGTTCTCGCCGAGCGGGCGGGCTTCCACGCGCACGTCGGCGCCGACCTGCGGGTTCTTGTCCTGCGACAGGAAGATGTCGGGGGCGCGCGGGCTCTCGAAGGAAAGGTCCTTGAGATACTGCGCGAGGACGCCGAAGGACGGGCCTTCTTGCTGCGCGCCGCTGGGATCGGTCATGGGACGGGAAACTCCGGTCGGAATGGATCGTCGCTCGAGGCGGTAACACGAACCGCCCGACGGGCTCAATCGTCGAATTGGAGGCGGACGACCTCGGCGTTCTTCACTTCAAGACCGGTGAGCGCCCGGATGAAGCCCCAGTGCGTGACGACGAGGACCTCCGACCGGTCGGGGAAGGCCGCGGCGCGCGCGCGGAAGGCGGCGCCGCGCGCGGCGATCTCGGCTTCCGTCTCGTGGCGGCCCAGCGCCTCGTGGTCGTGGAACCAGGGATCGTCGAGATGGCCGAAATCGAGCGTCGGGAAGCGGCGTCCGAGTTCGGCCGGCGACGAGCCGATGTCGCACACGAAGGCCGCGCGCTCGCCCACGCCGGGATCGATCTCGACGGGGGCACCCAGCCGGTCGGCGATGATGAGGGCCGTCTCGATGGCGCGCGTGTAGGGACTGGCGATGATCCGCCCGACGCCGTGGGCGGCCAGCTCCCCCGAAATCTCCCGCGCCTGGGCGCGGCCGAACTCGGTCAGGCGCGGATCGCGGATGCCGGGATCGACGCGCGTCCGGTTGAAGACGGCATTGAATTCGGATTGGCCGTGGCGGATCAGCAGCATAGGTCGGGGGGCTCGGGCTGGACTATCGCCGGAACGGACCGATTTGGCGGTCCAACCCGCTTGTTCCCGGCGCGTACGACGCTTATTTATAGCAGGACGGCGGGGAAATCACCCCGCCGCGAGAAGATATTGGACCGGCGTTGATGGGCGACATGGCGATCATGGACATCCTGCTGTTCGCGGCCGTGGCCGCGTTCCTGATCCTGCGCCTGCGCAGCATCCTGGGGCGCCGGACCGGCGCGGAGGATTCCGAGCGCTGGCGCTCGCGGCCGCCCGAACGCACGATGGACCGTGCCGACAAGGTGCCCGACAACGTCACGCCGTTCCCCGGCACCGGCCGGCCGACGATCGACGGGACGGCGGCCGAGGTCGAGCCGGCGCTCGCGTCCGATCCGGCGCTGCAGGCGGGCTACGACGAGATCCGCCGTGCAGACCCCTCGTTCTCGCCGGCCGAATTCGCGCAAGGGGCGCGCGGCGCGTTCGAGATGATCGTCGCCTCCTTCGCGCAGGGCGACACCGACACGCTGAAGCCGCTGCTGGCGCCCGAGGTGTACGAAGGTTTCGCGCGCGCCATCCGCGAGCGCGTGGCCGCCAAGAACACGCTCGAAACGACGCTGGTGGGCATCCGCAGCGCCGACATCGTCGCGGCCTCCATGCAGGGCCGCTTCGCGAACGTGACGGTCAAGTTCGTCTCCGAGCAGATCAACGTCACGCGCGATGCCGACGGCAAGGTGGTCGACGGCGAGCCCGCGAAGATCGCCGTGCTGACCGACTTGTGGACCTTCGCGCGCGACACGCGCAGCCGCGACCCGAACTGGGCGCTGATCCGCACCGAAGAGCCGTCCTGAGGACGGCTGCCCCGAGGATGGCCCTGATGCCGCGCCACGCGCCGGCATTCCTGGTTGCACTTCTCCTTGGCCTTGCCGGCTGTGCCGCACCGCCGGCTCCCGCGCCGGCGCCACAGGCGCCGCCGGCCCGTCTCGTCCTGCGGCCGGCGAATTTCGCGGAGATGCCGGGCTGGACCGCCGACCGGATCGAGGACGCGCTGCCCGCCTTGCGCCGGACCTGCCAGCGGCTGGCGCGGCTGCCCGATGCGCAGACGATCGGCACCGACGCGCTCGCCGGCCGCGTGGCGGACTGGCGCGCTGCCTGTTCGGCGGCCGAACGCACGGGCCCGAACGAGGCGCGCGCGTTCTTCGAGGCGCATTTCCTTCCCTTCGCGCTGTCGAACAACGAGACCGCCGAAGGCCTCTTCACCGGCTATTACGAGCCCGAGCTGCGCGGCAGCCTGAAGCGCCAGGCGCGCTACACGGTGCCGCTCTATGGCCGGCCCGACGATCTGGTGACCGTCGATCTGGGCGCCTTCCGCGAGGAACTGCGCGGCCAGCGGATCGCGGGCCGCGTGGAAGCGGGCGCGCTGCGCCCCTACGACACGCGCGCGCGAATCGTCGACGGATCGCTGGGCGCGCGCGGCAAGCCGCTTGTCTGGGTCGACGATGCGACCGACGCGTTCTTCCTCGAAGTGCAGGGCTCCGGACGCGTCGTGCTCGACGACGGGCGCATCTTGCGCGTGGGCTTCGCCGCACAGAACGGCCAGCCTTACGTGCCCATCGGGCGCACGCTCGTGGAACGCGGCGCGCTCGCGCGCGAGGAAGTCTCGCTCCAGTCCATCAAGGCGTGGCTGGCGGCCCACCCGGCCGAGGCGGCCGCGATCCGCAATTCCAATCCCAGCTACGTGTTCTTCCGCGTCCTCGACGGCGAAGGCCCGCTGGGAAGCGAGGGCGTGGCGCTCACGCCCGGCCGCTCGCTTGCGGTCGACCGCGCGTTCCTGCCGATGGGCGTACCGGTCTTCCTCGACGCCGCCGATCCGCTCGATCCGGCCCTGCGCCTGCAGCGCCTGCTGATGGCGCAGGATACCGGCGGGGCCATTCGGGGTCCTGTGCGCGGCGACGTGTTCTGGGGTCCCGGCAAGGACGCCGAGGAACGCGCAGGGCGCATGCGCTCGACCGGTCGCGCGTGGCTGCTGCTGCCGCGCGCCGTTGCCGAACGGCGGTTGCGCGTGGGCTAATCCGTGATCGCGATGTGCGGCGCGTCGGCCGCCACGCGCGCGAGCCAGGCGCGGACATTCGGATAGCCTGCCAGCGCGAATCCGCCTTCCTCGGCGACATGCGTATAGGCGTAGAGCGCGAGATCCGCGATCGTCGGGCGGCCGGCCACGAAAAACGCGCGGCCGGCGAGATGGCCTTCCATCACGCCGAGCGCGGCATGGCCCTGCGGACGCTTCATCTCGATGAGCTGGGCGCGCAACGGCGTGATCTCGAAGCCATGCGTCAGCCAGTAGCGCACGGTCGCGATATTGGGCTCGTGGCTGTACTGCTCGAAGAACAGCCACTGCATGACCTGCGCGAATTCGAGCCGGTCGTCGGGCAGCCAGGCCGTGCCCTTGGCAAGCCAGGCGAGGATCGCGTTCGATTCCGCCAGATGCGTGCCGTCGTCGAGCAGCAGCAGCGGCACGCGGCCGTTCGGGTTGCGTGCGAGGAATTCGGGCGTACGGCTCTCGCCCTTGTCGATATCCACGACGGTCCGTCTATAGGCCAAGCCGAGCTTGTGCAGGAGAAGCCGGCACTTGTAGGCGTTGCCCGAGAACGGGCTGTCGAAAAGCTCGATCATGCCTTCTGATAGGCACCCGCGCGGATCGGCACAAACGGGTTTTTCCGGGCGTAGGCTTAGATATACTAAGCCATATGTCGCAACGCCGCCTTCCGCCCCTCAACGCGCTGCGCGCCTTCGAGGCTGCCGCGCGCGGCGGCGGCTTCACGGCGGCAGCGCGCGAACTCGCCGTCACGCCGGCAGCCGTCAGCCAGCATGTCGCGGCGCTCGAGGCGCATCTGGGCGTGAAGCTGTTCCGCCGGCTGCCGCGCGGGCTGCAGCTCACCGACGCAGGCCGCGCCTATCTTCCCGGGCTCGAGGAAGGCTTCGCCACGCTTGCCGCGGCCACGCACGCGCTGCGCGGCCGGCCGCGCGCGGGCAGGCTCGTCGTCTCGACGCTGCCTTCCTTCGCCACGGGCTGGCTCGTGCCGCGCCTGCCGGATTTCCGCCGCCGCTATCCGGAGATCGACGTCGTGCTGCGTTCGGAATGGCGGTTCGTCGATTTCGCGCGCGAGGCGGTCGACGTGGCGATCCGCTACACGAAGGAGCCGCCCGCGAATTTCCGCGCCGACCGGCTGCTGCCGGAATCGCTCTTCCTGTGCGCGGCACCCGCCCTTGCGCAGGGGCTGCGCCGGCCGGGCGATCTCGGCAGGGCAACGCTGCTGCACGATTCCAGCATCGAGCGCAGCGAGCCGCGGCTGGGCTGGGGGCCCTGGCTGGACCTGCTGGGCCTGCCCGCGGGACTGGCCGCGCGCGGGCCCGGCTTTTCGGATTCAAGCGCGCTCTACACGGCGGCGCGGCTGGGGCAGGGGGTCGCGGTCGGCCGCAGCGTGCCGCTGGCCGACGATCTCGCGGCGGGCCGGCTCGTGCGGCTGTTCGATCTCGAGCTGCCCTCGGGCTTCGCCTACTGGGTGGTGGCGCCCAGGGCCGGCAGCGAGGACCCGCGCGTGGCGGCCTTCCGTGCGTGGGTCCTCGACGCGCGGCAAGCCGCGTTGGTATAGAAGGCGCGACATTCCGGGGGAAAGGCGTCCATGCCCGTCATCACGAACATCGAAGACCTTCGCGTGCTGGCCGAGGCCCGCGTGCCGCGCATGTTCTACGACTACGCCGATTCCGGCGCGTGGACCGAGCAGACCTACCGCGCGAACACGACGGATTTCGAGAAGATCCGCCTGCGCCAGCGCGTGGCGGTCAACATGGACAACCGCACGCTCGCCACGAAGATGGTCGGGCAGGACGTGTCGATGCCGGTGGCGCTAGCGCCCACGGGCCTCACCGGCATGCAGCATGCCGACGGCGAGATCCTTGCCGCGCGTGCGGCGGCGGCCTTCGGCGTGCCCTTCACGCTGTCGACCATGAGCATCTGCTCGATCGAGGACGTTGCGGCGAACAGCCCGAAGCCCTTCTGGTTCCAGCTCTACGTGCTGCGCGACCGCAAGTTCATCGAGCGGCTGATCGCGCGCGCCAAGGCCGCGAACTGCTCGGCCCTCGTGCTGACGCTCGACCTCCAGATCCTCGGCCAGCGCCACAAGGACCTGAAGAACGGCCTTTCTGCGCCGCCCAAGCTGACGCTCGCCAACATCGTCAACATGATGACCAAGCCGCGCTGGTGCATGGGCATGCTCGGCACGAGCCGCCGGCAGTTCGGCAACATCGTGGGCCACGTGACGGGCGTGGACGACATGTCCTCGCTCTCGTCCTGGACCGCCTCGCAGTTCGACCCGCGGCTCTCGTGGGACGACGTGAAGTGGATCAAGGACCTGTGGGGCGGCAAGCTGATCCTCAAGGGCATCCTCGACGAGGAGGATGCGCGCCTCGCCGTCGCCTCCGGCGCGGACGCGCTCATCGTGTCCAACCATGGCGGCCGCCAGCTCGACGGCGCGCTCTCGTCGATCGCCAAGCTTGCGCCCATCGTCGATGCGGTCGGCGACAGGATCGAGGTGCATTTCGACGGCGGCATCCGGTCGGGCCAGGACGTCCTGAAGGCGCTGGCGTTGGGTGCCAAGGGCACCTATATCGGCCGCGCGTTCCTCTACGGGCTCGGCGCCATGGGCGGTGCGGGCGTCACCAAGGCGCTCGAGATTATCCGCAAGGAACTCGACGTGACGATGGCCTTCTGCGGCAAGACCGATGCGCGCACGCTCGGCCGCGGCGATCTCATCATGTCGGACGAGGCGAAGCGCGAATTCGGCCTCGCGAAATAGGATCCGGGGCCGGATGCCGCGCCACGTCCCCGACGCGCATCTGTTCGAACTCGCCATGCGCGACGTGGCCCCGCTCAAGCGGCGCAAGAAAGCGCGCGCCGCATCCCCGCCCAAGCCTGCCGAACCGGCCGCGCGCGAAGCCGTCCAGCGGCGCGCGGTCTATGTGCCGCTCGTGCCTTCGATGCCGGCGGCACCGCGCCCGGCCGCGCGCAAGGCGTCGGAGCCCGGCCTCGACCGCAACACCGCGCGCCGCTTCGAGCGCGGCGAGATGCCCATCGACAGCGCCATCGACCTGCACGGCCTGACGCAGGCGCGCGCGCACGAAGCACTCGACGCTTTCCTCGGCGCCGCCGCGAAGGCCGGTGCACGCATGCTGCTTGTCGTCACCGGCAAGGGAAAGCAGGGCGAAGGCGTGCTGCGCCGGCACGTGCCGGAATGGCTGCGCGGCGGGCCCCATGCGGGCCGGATCCTGCGCATCGCGTCGGCGCGCATCCAGCATGGCGGCGAGGGCGCGTTCTACATCCTGCTGAGGCGCGTGCGGTGACGCCGTTCGGCCTCAAGGTCCGCGCGTTGCGCAAGGCGCGCGGCATCACGATGAAGCAGATGGCCGCCGATCTCGACATCAGCCAGGCCTATCTCTCCGCGCTCGAACACGGCCATCGCGGCCAGCCCACGCCCGCCCTCGTCGTGCAGATCTGCGAATATTTCCACCTGATCTGGGACGATTTCGAGGAAGTGCACCGGCTCGCCGGCCTGTCGCACCCGCGCGTCACCGTCGACACGCGCGGGCTCGATCCGCGCAAGACCGAACTTGCCAACCTGCTGGCCGAGCGCATCCGCGATCTGAGCGAGGGCGATACCGACTCCCTGCTCGAACGCCTGCGGAATGTGCAGACTGTTGCCGCAAAGCCACCAAAGCATTGATCTGACGGCACTATTTCCCCGATATCGCCACAATTTCGGCCTGCCGCCGCCACGGGGCCGGGTTCCAATTGCGTCCGTCTGCAACACGCAATGGAGGAACCCATGCGCCGCGCGGCTCTCGCCCTTTCCCTTTGCGCCGCCCTCTCGACCGGGGCGTGCTCCGGCATGAATCATACCGAACAGCGCGTGCTGTCCGGTGCCGCCATCGGTGCGGCCGTCGGCACCGGCATCGGCGCGCTTTCCGGCGGCCTCGACATGGGCACGGGCGCCCTCATCGGCGCCGGCGTCGGTGCCGCCGGCGGCCTCGTCGTCGACCAGGTGCAGAAGAAGAAGTGACGGCCTCTACAAAATGAACTTCGACAGGTCGGCGTTCTTCGCGAGGTCGCCGACCTTCTCGCGCACATAGCCTGCGTCGATGGTGATCGTTTCGCCGCTGCGGTCGGCGGCGGCGAAGCTGATCTCCTCGAGCAGGCGCTCGAGGATCGTGTGCAGCCGGCGCGCGCCGATATTCTCCACGCCGCGGTTCACGTCGGCCGCGAGGCCCGCGACGGCGTCGATGGCGTCCTCGCCGAAGGCGAGCGTGACGTCCTCGGTCTTCAGGAGCGCGACGTACTGCTTGATGAGGCTGTTTTCCGGCTCGCGCAGGATGCGCGCGAAATCGTCCTTCTCGAGGCCCTTGAGTTCGACGCGGATCGGCAGGCGGCCCTGCAGTTCGGGCAGCAGGTCCGAGGGCTTCGCCACATGGAACGCGCCCGAGGCGATGAACAGGATGTGGTCGGTCTTGATGGCGCCGTGCTTGGTCGAGACGGTCGTGCCCTCGATGAGCGGCAGCAGATCGCGCTGCACGCCTTCGCGGCTGACGTCCGCCCCGCCCACGCGTTCGCCGCGCCCGCAGATCTTGTCGATCTCGTCGATGAACACGATGCCGTTCTGCTCGACCGCCTGGCGCGCTTCCTTGAGCACGCGCTCGGGGTCCACGAGCTTGTCGGCCTCTTCCTGCAGCAGCACGGCGTAGCTCTCGCCGACCTTCATCTTGCGCGGCTTCGTGCGCTGGCCGAAGGCCTTGGAGAGCATGTCGTTGAGATTGACCATGCCCATCTGGCCGCCCGGCATGCCGGGCACGTCCATCATCGGCATCTGGAAGCCGGCATTGTCGGCGACCTGCAGCTCGATCTCGCGGTCGGCGAGCTGGCCCTCGCGCAGCATCTTGCGGAACTTCTGCTTGGTGTCGGCCGAGGCGCTGGTGCCCACGAGCGCCTCGAGCACGCGCTCCTCGGCGGCCAGTTCGGCGCGCGCCTCCACCTCCTTGCGCAGCCGCTCGCGCGTCATCTGGAGGGCCACCTCCATCAGGTCGCGCACGATCTGCTCGACGTCGCGGCCCACATAGCCCACTTCCGTGAACTTCGTGGCCTCGACCTTGATGAAGGGGGCCTGTGCCAGCTTCGCGAGCCGGCGCGCGATCTCGGTCTTGCCGCAGCCGGTGGGGCCGATCATCAGGATGTTCTTGGGCAGCACCTCGTCGCGAAGCTCGGGGCTGAGCTGGAGCCGGCGCCAGCGGTTGCGCAGCGCCACCGCGACCGCGCGCTTGGCCGCGTTCTGGCCCACGATGTAGCGGTCGAGCTCGGAGACGATCTCGCGCGGGGAAAAGGCGTTGTCGCTCATAGTTCCTCGATGGTGAGGTTGCCGTTGGTGTAGACGCAGATCTCGCCGGCGATCTTCAGCGCGCGTTCCGCGATCTCGCGCGCGGAAAGGTCGGTGGCGCCCACGAGCGCGCGCGCGGCCGACAGCGCATACGACCCGCCCGAGCCGATGCCGATGAGCCCGTCCTCGGGCTCCAGCACGTCGCCCGTACCCGTCAGCACGAGCGACACGTTGCGGTCGGCAACCGCCATCATGGCTTCGAGCCGGCGCAGATAGCGGTCGGTGCGCCAGTCCTTGGCGAGCTCCACGCACGCGCGCATGAGCTGGTCGGGGTGCTTCTCGAGCTTGGCTTCCAGCCGCTCGAACAGCGTGAAGGCGTCGGCCGTGGCGCCCGCGAAGCCCGCGATGACGCTGCCGCCGCCGATCCGGCGCACCTTGCGCGCGTTCGACTTGATGACCGTGGCGCCCAGGCTCACCTGCCCGTCGCCTGCGATCACGACCTTGCCCGCCCGGCGGACGGCCAGGATGGTCGTGCCGTGCCAGACCTCGGACCTGTCTGCTTCCATTTGGGAAAATGCCTTTCCGTTCGATGACTTCGATCTAGGGTCGCCGCCGCGCGCTTGCAACCGGGGGGCAGTTATCTGTGGTCCGTGCGGCCATCCCTCTGGTAAATATCGCCGGTTATGGCCGAAGCAAAACCCACCGTCTATCCGTTCCCCGCCGCCCGCCGGGCCAGCGTCCGCCGCGCGACGAAGGAGACCCAGATCGAGGCCACCGTCAATCTCGACGGTTCGGGCGTCTACGACGTTTCCACCGGCATCGGTTTCCTCGATCACATGGTCGAGCAGCTCTCGCGCCACTCGCTCATCGACGTGACCGTGCGCGCCAAGGGCGACCTGCATATCGATTTCCACCACACGACCGAGGACGTGGGCATCGTGCTGGGCGAGGCGATCGCCAAGGCGATGGGCGACCGGCGCGGCATCGTGCGCTACGGCGAGGCGACCATCCCGATGGACGAGACGCTGACGCGCGTGACGCTCGACGCCTCGAACCGCCCCTACCTGATCTGGAAGGTCGGCTTCACGCGTCCCAAGCTGGGCGACATGGACACCGAGCTGTTCAAGGAATGGTTCCAGGCCTTCGCGCAGAACGCCGGGCTCACGCTGCACGTGGAAAACCTCTACGGCGAGAACAACCACCACATCGTCGAGTCCTGCTTCAAGGGGCTTGCGCGCGCGCTGCGTGCGGCGATCGCGATCGACCCGCGCAAGGCCGACGCCGTGCCGTCGACCAAGGGCGTGCTCGGCGGCGGTTCGGCCGACGGCGCGGACGTGTGATGGGTGCGCGGGTCTACACCGTCCATCTGAATCCCCTTTCGAGCCGACCCGACCGCGACGCGATCTTCGTGCGCGAGGGATTCAACTGGGCCGCCGCCTTCTTCGGCATCCTGTGGGCGCTGCGCCACCGCATGTGGGGGGCCGCCGCGGGCATGCTTGCCTATCTCGTCGCGCTGTTCGCTGCCGAGACCTACCTGCCGCTCGATCCGGTGCGCGTGGCCGTGTTCGATCTCGCCTTCGCGATCCTCGTGGGCTTCGAGGCGAACGACCTGCGCCGGCGCGCGCTGGCCGCGCGCGGCTATGTCGAGGAGGGCATCGCCAGCGGCGCCGGGCTCGACGAGGCCGAACTTCGCTGGTTCGCGGGCACGCGATGAAGATCGCCGTCGTCGATTACGGGTCGGGCAACCTGCGCTCGGCCGCCAAGGCGTTCGAGC
>JAEUKX010000017.1 GCA_016794025.1 Rhodospirillales bacterium
TGTCCTGATGGACGAGCCGTTCGCTGCCCTCGACGCAATCACGCGCTGGCGCCTTCAGGCACTTGCAGCGCGCCTGCTCGAAGGCCGCACCGTCATTCTCGTGACGCATGATCCGCGCGAGGCGCTGCGGCTCGGCCACGAAGTGCGTGTCCTGGCGGGCTTCCCTGCCCGTCTTGGCCCTGCGATCGCTCCGCCGGGCCTGCCGCCGCGCGAACTTGGCGAAGACGGCAGCCTTAAGCTCGAGGCCAGGCTATTGGCCGAACTTGCCGGCGAAGAGGGAGAGGCCGCGTGAAAAGACTGGCCCGCGCCCTCGGCATCCTTGCCGGCCTGTGCGTCCTTTGGGAGATCACGGTCCGCGCGACGGGCGTGCCCCATTACATCCTGCCCGGCCCGCTGCGCGTGGCGACGGCGCTCGTCGATCAGGCCGCATTCATTTCTGAAAATGCCGTCGTCACGCTTGCCGAGATGGTTGCGGGGATGGTGCTCGGCTGCACGGCGGGCTGTGCCTGCGCTCTTGCGCTCGCGCAGTCGCGCACCATGCGGCGCTGGCTTCTGCCGCTGGTCCTGGCAAGCCAGGCGATTCCGGTCTTCGCAATCGCGCCGCTGCTGGTCCTCTGGCTGGGCTTCGGCATGGCCTCGAAGATCGTTGCCGCAGCACTCGTGATATTCTTCCCCGTGGCATCGGCATTCTACGACGGACTGGTGCGCACCGACCGCGGATGGCTCGATCTGGCCGCCGTCATGGGCGCCTCGCCCGCTGCAACGCTCTTCCGGCTGCGCGTTCCGGCCGCCCTGCCCGCGCTCGCCTCCGGCATCCGCGTGGCTGCCGCCGTGGCGCCGATCGGTGCGGTGATCGGAGAATGGGTCGGCGCCTCGGCAGGGCTCGGCTTCCTGATGCTTCAGGCGAACGCGCGGATGCGGGTCGACCTCCTGTTCGCGGCACTCTTCGTGCTCGCGGTGTTCGCCGTCCTCTTCTACATCGCCATCGACGCGGGCCTGCGACGGCTCGTGCCATGGCAGCCCGTCACGACGCCCAGCGACTGAAGGAGCAGCCCCATGCCAACCCGACGAATCGTTCTCGCCGGCGCTCTCGCCTCACTCGCGGCACCCGCGCTTCTGAGAAGCGCCGCCGCGCAGGTCCAGCCGTTCACAGTTCTCCTGGACTGGTTCGTGAACCCGAACCATGGCCCCATCATCGTCGCGGAGGAACTCGGCTATTTCCGGGAGGCAGGCCTTGCCGTACGCATCGTTCCACCCGCCGATCCGAACGATCCGCCACGGCTTGTCGCCGCGGGCCGCGGCGACGTCGCGGTGAGCTACCCCCACACCCAGATCGAGCAGGCGGTGCAGGACATCCCGACGATGCGCATCGGCGCACTGGTGGATACGCCGCTATCGACCATCATGGTTCTCGCAGACGGTCCGGTGAAGAAGCTTGCAGATTTCCGTGGCCGGAAGATCGGCTATTCCATCTCGGGCATCGAGACGGCGCTGCTGCACACGATGCTGGCAAGCGAAGGCGTAAAACCGACGGAAGTCGAGACCGTCAACGTGAATTTCTCGCTGTCGCCGGCCCTTCTCACGAAGCAGGTCGACGGGGTCATCGGGGCGTTCCGGAATTTCGAGCCGTTCCAGATCGAACAGGAAGGATCCAAGGGCCGCCTTTTCTTCCTGGAGGAGCACGGCGTTCCGCCGCACGATGCGCTTACCTTCGCCGCGAACCGCGAGCGCGTGCGCGCCAGGGACCCGCGGCTCAGCGCCTTCCTTCGCGCCGTGGAGCGCGGTGCGCTCTACTGCACCAACAATCCCGAGGAAGCATGGAAGCTGTTTGTCCGGAACAACAAGTCTCTGAACGACGTGCTCAACCGCCGCGCCTGGTCCGCTTCCGTCCCGCGATTTGCCCATGCGCCGGGGGCCTTGGACCGCGCACGCGAGCGGCGCTTCGCGGAATACCTGCATGCCAACGGCATCATCGCGCGCGTGCCGGCGCCGGAGACCTATCTCGCGGAACTGGCCTGAGGCCGCCTACTGCGCCGCCTGCGGCCGGTCGCCGGCCGCAGCCGCCTCGATCCGCGCCTGCGCCTCGCGCGTCTCGAGCTGTCGGCGCCACATCTGCGCGTAGACGCCGTCGGCACGCAGGAGCTCGTCATGCGTGCCGCGTTCTGCCACGCGGCCTTTCTCGAGCACCACGATCTGGTCGGCATCGACGACGGTGGACAGGCGGTGCGCGATCGTCAGCGTCGTGACGCCGGCCGAGATCTGCCGGAGCGATTCCTGGATCGCCTTTTCGGTGCGCGTGTCGAGCGCGCTCGTCGCCTCGTCGAAGACGAGGAGCTTCGGCCGCTTCAGGATCGTGCGGGCGATCGAGACGCGCTGACGCTCGCCGCCGGAGAGCTTCAGCCCGCGCTCGCCCACGCGCGTCGCGTACCCGTCGGGAAGCGAAAGGACGAAATCGTGAATCCGCGCGAGCCTGGCGGCCTCCTCGACCTCCTCCTTCGGAGCGTCGGGCCTGCCGTAGGCGATGTTATAGTAAATAGTATCATTGAACAGGACTGTATCCTGCGGAACGATTCCGATCGCGGCGCGCAGCGAGTCCTGCGTCACCGACCGGATGTCCTGTCCGTCGATCCGGATCGATCCGCTCGTGATGTCGTAGAACCGGAACAGAAGCCGCGAGATCGTCGACTTGCCCGCTCCCGATGCGCCGACGATCGCCAGGGTCTTTCCCGGCGGCACGTCCAGATCGACGCCCTGGAGGATCGGGCGGCGCGCGTCGTAGCCGAAACCGACATCCTCGAACTGCACGTGAGCCCCCGACACGGCGAGCGGCCGTGCGTCGGGGCCATCGACGACTTCGGCATTCGCGTGCAGAAGCTTGAACATCGACTGCATGTCGATGAGGGCCTGCCGGATCTCGCGATAGACCATGCCGAGGAAATTGAGCGGCAGATAGAGCTGGATCAGGTAGGCATTGACCATCACGAAGCCGCCCACCGTCATCGCGCCGGCCGCGACGTCGTAGGCCGCCATCAGCATCACGGCCGTAAGGCCGAGCGCGATCGCAAAGCCCTGCCCGACATTGAGCAGGGAGAGCGACGTCTTCGACAGGATCGCCGCGCGTTCGTAGGCATCGAGCGAGCGATCAAAGCGCCGCGCCTCATGCGCCTCGTTCCCGAAATACTTCACGGTCTCGAAGTTCAGCAGGCTGTCGATCGCCTTGGTCGAGGCTTCGCCCTCCGCCTCGAGCATCGCGCGCCGGTAGCGCAACCGCCAGGCCGTCACCGCGAAGGTGTAGGCCACGTAGACGGAGATCGTCGCCAGCGTGACTGCGGCAAAGCGCCAGTCGTAGAGATACCAGAGCGTGCCGCACACGAGCGTGATCTCGATCAGCGTCGGCACGACCTGGAAGAGCGTGAAATGCAGCAGGTTCTCGATTCCGGCGGTTCCCCGCTCGATCGCGCGGTTGAGGCCGCCGGTCTGCCGGTCGAGATGGAAGCGCAGCGAAAGCCGGTGAAGGTGCTGGAACGTCTCCAGCGCCACCTTGTGCATGGCCTGGTGGGCCACGCGCGCGAAGACGATCTCCCGCAGTTCGGCAAAGGCCTGCGAGCAGATCCTGGCACCGCCGTAGGCAAGAACCAGCCCGAGCGGGACCACGACCGCCGATCCGCCGGGCGCCGAAAGCGTATCGACGGCATACTTGTAGAATAGCGGGACAATTATCGTGGCGACCTTCGCGGCGGCCAGAAGCGCCAGTGCCGCCACGACGCGCATCCGCACATCCGGCCGGTCCTTCGGCCAGAGATACGGCAGGAGGCGCGCGATGGTACGAACCTCGCGGTCTTGGACTCCGGGAACGTGCAGGGGATCGGCGGGACTCGCGCGGCGCATCGGATCAATCTAGGTCTGGCGGGAAGCCGTTGCCAGCCCCCCTACTCGGCCGCACGGCCGGCAGCGGCCGCGCTGGCGATATTGGCCGCAACGAGGGCCAGGAGTGCCTCCTTGCGGAACGGCTTGGAAATGAAGTCATCCATGCCGGCGGAAATCGCCGCTTCCCGGTCCGCCTCGAAGGCATTGGCCGTGACAGCGACGACGGGCACGCGTGCGGCAATTCCATCGAGTGCGCGTATTGCGGCGGTCGCGGTATAGCCGTCCATCTCGGGCATGTTCACATCCATCAGGATCAGGTCGTAGGGCGCCACGCGCTGCGCCTCGACGGCCTCGAGCCCGTTCCCGGCCGTATCCACGCGCAGTCCCACCGGCTCGAGCATGGCCGCCACGATCAGCCGATTGGTCTGGTTGTCCTCGGCCAGCAGGACACGCAGCGGCCGGCCACGCTGGCGGGCAAGTCGGTCGAATTCGGCAGTCCAGTCGGTTGCCCCCACGGCGCCTTCGGCTTCCGCCGTTGCGGGGCGCAGCAGCACGTCGAACGAAAAGACGCTTCCCTCGCCCGGCACGCTCTCCACACGCAGTTCGCCGCCCATGCGCCCGACAAGCCTTCGCGAGATCGCAAGGCCCAGCCCCGTGCCGCCGAAGCGACGGGCAATCGAACCATCGAGCTGCTCGAATTCGCGGAAAAGCCGCGGCAACCGGTCGGCCGGAATCCCGATTCCGGTATCACGGACCGAAAATCGGCCGCGCACGTGGCCATCAGCAAGCGCCTCGACCGCGCCGGCCACGTCGACACCGCCTCTTTCGGTAAATTTGATCGCATTCGACAAAAGATTAAGCAGGACCTGCCGCAGTCGGCCCGGATCGCCACGCATGCGCTCGGGCATCTCGCCGTCGATGCGCCAACCGAGCGCCAGCCCCTTGGTGCGCGCGCGTGGCGCCACGATCTCGACCGTCGAGCGGACGAGCGCACGCAGATCGAAGACGATGTCCTCGAACTCAAGCCTGCCTGCCTCGAGTTTCGAGAAATCGAGGACGTCGTTGATGATCTGCAGCAGCGAGTCCGATGCGTCGCGGATCGACTGGACGTAGAGCCGCTGTTGCCCATCGAGGTCGCTGTCGAGAAGCAGGCTCGCCATGCCCATCACGCCGTTGATCGGCGTTCGCACCTCGTGGCTCATCGTCGCGAGGAAGCGGGACTTGGCGGCACTCGCCGCCTCGGCCGCCTCCTTGGCCTGCATCAGCGTCCGGCGGGCAGCAATCTCGGCGGTGACATCCTGGAACAGGTGAACCTCGCCGCCCGAAGCGGTGGCAAACCCGATCAGCCGGATCGTCCGGCCATCGGTCAGTTCCTCGTCATGTGGCTGGCCGCCGCGCACGACGAAGGAAAGACGTTCCGCAATCCATCCCTCCCGCTTTGACGCCGGCACTTCGTAAAGTGGCGAGGCGGCATGGAGGCTCATGAGGTCGTAGGCGAGCATCCCGGCCTCGAGATGTCCGCTCACGTGCGGGAACATCTCCTCGTACATCCGGTTCCACATCAGCACTCGGCGGCTTGCGTCGAACATGAGGAAGGCGTCGCGCAGAGCCTCGATGCCGTCCCGCAGCGTGCGTTCGCTGTCCTCGGAACGGATCTTCGCGATGGCAAGTGCCTGGCGCGCCTCCATCTCCTCGGTCATGTCGCGGCCGGAGCCGCGATAGCCGCGAAAGCGCCCCTTTTCGTCGAAGATCGGCTTGCCGCTGATCGAGAGATAGCGACGCCGGCCGAAGGCATCGAAGCGCTCGTACCGGAAGTCGCGGAACGCGTCGCGTCGCTCTAGTCTTTCGCGATGCGCCGCCATCGTCGGCTCGTCTACGCCCATGAGGCCGCTCTCCTCGCGCCTCAGGCCGTACTGCGCGTCGGGCTTCGTCCCGGCAATGAGGAAGTTCGTGTCGGAAAGGAAGGTGTATCGCAGGTCGGCGTCCTGTTCCCAGAACCAGTCGGCCGTCGTTTCCGCAAAATCGCGGAATCGGCGCTCGCGATCGAGAATGGCATGTTGAGCGCGTTCCAGTTCACCCAAACGGCGCCGCAGGAGCCAACCGAGCGCGAGCACGGCGCCGGACGCAAGTGTGCCGACCACAACGATGGATGCATCGAGGCTGCGGGCGTGCGCCTCGAATTCATCGGGCGACATTTCCACGAATACGCGGATCGGCCACGCCTTGAGCCGATCGGCCGCGAAGAGCCGCGCAGCAACGCCGTCGCGGCCTGGCGTCGTCACGGCTCCCGCCGGTGTCGCGCTCATTGCGGCCCAACCCGGATGCCCCCGGAAATCGGCGCCTGGTGCGAGCGCCATCTGCCCCGGGACGGAGACCGCCCGCAGGAACCCATCGTCACCGACAATTCCGATGAGGCCGCCAGCGCCGACATCGACGGACTGCGCGAATTCGAGCAGGCGCGCGGCATCAAGTGCTGCGACAGTCACGCCGGCGAATTCACCCTGCTGGGAGAAGAACCGTCGAGCGAGCGGCAGCAGGACCTTGCCCTTCCCGCCCGGCAGCCACGCTGCGCCGAGAACTGCATCATTGCCGCCGCTTGACCGCAGGGCCGGGAAGAAGTCGAGGCCGGCCACGCTGGTCACCGGCACGTCGCTGTGCGACGACGCGACGACAGCACCGGACGCGTCCGTGACGAGGATCATGTCGACGAGTTGCGGAGCGGCAGCGGCAAGGCGCGCGAGCGTCGAATCGTCGGGGCGCGGCCGGCCGGCACGGAAACTTGTCGTGATCCGGACGAGCCGATCGACTGATTCGAGCGTCCGCTCGACGCTTTCGCCCGCCAGCCGCGCTGCCTGCGCCACACGCTCGTTCGCGACATCGCGCGCGTGCTTGCGCTGGAGGTGCAGCGCACCGACGCTCGCCAGAACAATTCCGATCGAAACGAAGATCGAAACAGCCGCAACGCGATCAAGACGCAAGGGGCGAAGAATTCCGGTGCGTGGCGCCGTCATGACCTGGATCCCGCACCTTCGTTCGCAACCGCTGCACGATAGGCCCCGGCGGCAGGACCGGCAACAGGAGACGGCAGGTGACTGCCGCCTATATAAGGTCTTGATATTGAAGAAAAGTAACAGGTATCCACGGAAGCTCCGGCTGCGTTCCCGAGGCAGCCGAGATGGCGCACGCGAACGCTGCGCCCGCCCGCATAACCCATCAACGCAATTTGGCCCAGCCCGTTCATCGTGCGATTTTAGGGAAATTTCCCCCAATCGCCAAACCTACTTTCGCAGTCTCTCCGGCTCAGTCCGCCGGCGGGCACGCAAAGATATCGGTCACCTCGTCAGGGCCGGGCGCAATCACCGATCCCATCGCCCGGCAGGTGCCATCCCAGCAGAGCTCGTAGTCCTTCGCGAAGCCGCGCCGGCTCAGCGAAAGATGCGACTGCGGCGCCAGCTTCGGGACATAGTGAAACCAGCCGTCGGCCGTGAGCCGCGCATCCGGCGGCGGCTCCATGCCGGCCCCGCCGCCCTGCACGCGCGCCTCGATCGCGACAAGCCGGCCGTCGACAGCGCGCCAGTCCTCTTCCCAGCGGACCTTCTCGATCGAATGCGTCCAGGCGAGCGTGAAGTCGGCCGAAGGAAGGCGGGCCCCGATCGCGCCCTGAAAGACACCAAGACAGACGAGAGCGGCCTTCACGCCGCGGTGGCCGCGGCGGCGCGGTGCCGCCGCCAGTTCCACAGGATGACGGCCCCGCCCAGCGCGAAGCCCAGTTCGTCCGTCAAGGGCAGGGCTGCGACCAGCAGGAAGGCTGCACCGGTCGCCGCGATCCGCTCGGCCCAGCCCATCGGGCCGACAAGATAGGCGCTCGACGCGCCTCCCCACAGGCCGATCGCCAGCAGCGCCTTGAACGTGATGTAGGCGACCGCAAGCGGACTGTCGGTCTGCAGCAGCAAGGCGGGGTCGTAGATGAACATGTAGGGGATGACGAACCCGGCGAGGGCGACACGCACGGCCATGACGCCGATCTTCATCGCCGACTCCTTGGCGATCGACGATGCCGCGAACGCAGCCAGCGCAACAGGCGGCGTCAGGTCTGCCATGATGCCGAAATAGAAGACGAACATGTGCGACTGGAGCAGCGCCACGCCCATGCCCAGCAGCGCCGGCGCCACCATCGACGAGGTAATGATGTAGTTGGGAATCGTCGGGATGCCCATGCCGAGGATGAGACACACGACCATCGTGAGCACGAGTGCGGCAATCTTGCTTTCGCCCGCAAGTCCGACGACGACGCGCGCGAACGTGCCGCCGAGCCCCGTCAGCGTCAGCGTGCCGATGATGACGCCGACAAGTGCGCAGGCGATGCCCACGGCGATGGCGTTTCGTGCGCCGTCGGAAAGGCTGTCGAGCATGATGCGGAACGTCTCGCGCGCGCCATGCACGAAGCCCGTCGCCACGAGCAGTGCCGCCACCGCGCCCACAAGCACGTAGAGATTTTCGGACTTGAGATAGAGCCCGCCCGCGACGCCGACTGCGAGCCAGAAGAAGATCCGGAAGGCCGTCGCTCCGATATGCGCGGCAAGTCGTCCGCCAAGAATCAGGACCACTGTGAAGGCCAGCCCGACCGTCCCGGCGTAGAGCGGCGTGAAGCCGGCGAAGAGCAGGTAGACGAGGATCGCCAGCGGCAGCAGCAGGTACCAGTCCCGGCGGATCGCGGCAAACGCGTCCGGGCACTGGTCCTTCGGCAGGCCCACGAGATTGCTGCGCTTGGCCTCCAGATGGACCATCCAGAAGGCGGAAATGAAATAGAGGAACGCAGGAATGGTCGCCGCAAGCGCGATATCGCCGTAAGGCACATCGAGGTTCTCGGCCATGATGAAGGCGACCGCCCCCATCACCGGCGGCATGATCTGCCCGCCCATGCTGGCGGTGGCCTCGACGGCGCCTGCAAAGGCCGGGCGATAGCCGAAGCGCTTCATCAGCGGAATCGTGAACTGGCCTGTCGAGACGACATTGGCCACGCCCGATCCGTTGATGGTGCCCATCAATGCGGAGGAGACGACAGCGACCTTCGCAGGCCCGCCGGTGTAGTGGCCGACCGAGCCCATCGCGATGTCGTTGAACAGGCGGATCATCCCGGCCTTCTCGAGGAACGTGCCGAACAGGATGAACAGGAAGATGAAGGTCGCCGAGACCTGAATCGGCGTCCCGTAGATTCCCTCCACGCCGCGATACATCTGGTGGAGGATCAGGTCGAAATCGTAGCCGCGATGCCCGTACGGGAACGGGATTTCCTGACCGAAAAACAGATAGACGAGGAAGGCGCCGCTCACGAGAGGCAGCGCCATGCCCATGACCCGGCGCGATGCCTCGAAAACAAGGACGATGATGGTCGTGCCCACGACCATGTCCATGAAGTTGGGGTCGGGCCGCGTCATCAGGTCGACATAGAAGACCCAATGATAGAAGCCGAGCGCGAAGCACCCGATCGCCAGCGCCCAGTCGTGGAGCGGCACGCCGCGCCCGGTCTCGCCGCCGCGCTTCGCGCGGAACAGCATGAAGACCATGAACATCAGGAAACCCACATGCACCGAGCGCACGATGATGCTCGACAGCGGGTTGAACGCGGACGTGTAGACCTGGAAAAGCGAGAAGACGACGCCCATCCAGTAGGTCACGTGCCCGGCCGTTCCGCCGAGGATCGGCACGTGGTCGGGCAGCGATTCCTGGACTTTCCGGAGCTCTTCCTCCGAAAGGGCCGGCGCGTCGCCGGCGGAGACCTGGCTGCTCATGCGGCTCTTCCGCTCTCCTGCCGGCGACGCTTACCGTTCGGCCCGATTACTTGATGAGGCCCTTCTCGCGATAGTACTTCTCGGCGCCCGGATGCAGCGGGACCGGCGTGTTCTGCGAGGCCGTCTTCACGTCGATCGCCTTCGCGGCCGCGGCCGCGGCCACCATCTTGTCGAGGTTGTCGAACATGGCCTTCGTCAGCGTATAGACCGTATCTGCCGGCACACGATCGGACGTGACGAGGAAGTTCTTGATCTGCACCGTCTCGACGGCCGCATCCTGGCCGCGATACGTGCCGGCGGGCACCGTGCCGGGCTGGTAGGCCGGGTCCCCGATCTTCGCGATCATCGAAGCAGGGACCGCGACGATCACGATATCGTTGGTCGAGGCGACGTCGCGGATCGCGGCGACGCCAAGACCCGCCGAAATGAGCGTGGCGTCGAGCTGGCGGTTCTTGATCAGGTCGACCGACTGGCCGAACGGCAGGAACTGCACCTGGCCAAGCACGTTGCCCATGTTCTGCGGGCCGGCGTAGCCAAGCCCGGCGGCCGTGAAGATCGCGCGCGCGTTAACTTCCGTGCCGGAGCGGGGTGCGCCCACCGACACGCGCTTGCCCTTGAGGTCGGCCAGCGTCTTCACGCCGGACTCCTTCGAGGCGACGATCTGGATGTAGTTGGAGTAGAGGCCGCCGATCGCGCGCAGCTTGTCGAGCTTCTGGGGGAAGCCGATCTCGGCATTGCCCTTCCAGGCGTCCGACAGCGCATCGCCCAGCGTGAAGGCGACTTCCGCGCGGCCCTGCTGGACAAGATTGAGGTTCTCGACCGAAGCGGCCGTCGACTGGTGCTGGACGCGCGCCTTGGGCAACGCGGCGGCGAAAATCGATTCAAGCGACTGGCCGAGCGGGTAGTAGACACCCGTCGTGCCGCCCGAAACGATGTTTACGAACTGCGCGTGCGCGGGCGCTGCGGCGAGGCCGAGTGCCACGCCGGCGGCGGCGGCAAGGCGGATGGCGAAGTTCGGACGCATGGGGGCTCCTCCGTGATCGTGAATTTATTGACTGTGGTCATTAGACGGTTGCGGTGCGACGGGTCAAGGCCGCGCGTCCGCAGGCGACGAATTGGCGTGAATTTGTGCACGCATTGCGGTTAACTTCCTCCCCCTGTCCCTCCCGCATGAGCGAACGATGAACCTGAGCGGCGAATACCGCCTTCCCCAGCCCCGTCAAACCGTCTGGAACGGCCTCAACGATCCCTTGATCCTGCGCCAGTGCATCCCCGGCTGCGAGGAACTCGCGAAGACATCCGACACCGAATTCACGGCGAAGGTCGGACTGAAGATCGGCCCGATGACGGCGAAGTTCACCGGAAAGGTGACGCTTACCGACCTCGATCCACCCAACGGCTACAAAATCGCGGGCGAAGGTCAGGGCGGCGTGGCCGGCTTCGGCAAGGGCTCGGCCGTGGTGACGCTCGAAGAAGACGGTGCGGGCGGCACGATCCTCAAATACACGGCCGACAGCCAGGTTGGCGGGAAGATGGCACAGCTCGGCTCCCGGCTGATCGACGCAACAGCCAAGAAACTTGCCGACGAGTTCTTCGGCAAGTTCACCGAGGTCGTCTCCGGTCCTGCCGCGCCTGCGAACGATTCGCCCGCTACAGAGCCTGCAGCCGCGGGGCCGGCGGCGACACCGGCCGGTGATGGCGGCGGCCTGCCGCAATCGGTCTGGATCGTCGCATTGATCGCGGCAGTCGGTGTGGTTCTGTGGATGGTGCTTGGCAAGTGATCCGTCGCGCCGGTTTGGCTTGACGTCCTACAGCCAGCCGCATGAAACTTGCCGCAAATTCCTGACGGCCGCCGCCTCGGCGCGCGACCGGCTTCGTGACGAAAGGGAGAGACGATGCCCAAGGTATCGATGACCGTGAACGGCAAGAACGTGTCCGCGGAGGTCGAGGGGCGGACCCTCCTCGTCCAGCTGCTGCGCGAGAAGCTTGGCATGACCGGCACGCATGTCGGCTGCGACACCAGCCAGTGCGGTGCCTGCGTCGTCCATGTCGACGGCAAGTCGGTCAAGAGCTGCACGATGCTCGCCGTTCAGGCCGACGGCGCGAAGATCACCACGATCGAGGGGCTTGCAACCGGCAACGACCTGCACCCGATGCAGGCCGCATTCAAGGAACATCACGGCCTGCAGTGCGGCTTCTGCACGCCCGGCATGGTCATGAGCGCGGTCGAGCTTGCCAAGCACAACTCGAACCCCAGCGAGCACGAAGTGCGCGAATGGCTCGAGGGCAACATCTGCCGCTGCACGGGCTACCACAACATCGTGAAGGCGGTGCAGGCGGGCGCCAAGGCGATGGCCGCCGCGAAGTAGGACAATCGCGAAAAACGCGAAACGCTTCCGAGGGAGGAATTCACGATGGCTGTCGACGGGATCGGCGCTGCGGTGAAGCGCAAGGAAGACTTCCGGTTTCTGACGGGTCGCGGCAACTACACCGACGACCTCGCGCGCCCCGGTCAGGCGCATGCCTATGTCGTCCGTTCGCAGGCCGCGCACGCGACGCTCGGGAAGATCGGTACCGCCAAGGCGCTGAAGGCGCCTGGCGTCGTCGCGGTATTCACGGGCGCGGATCTGGCGGCCGACAATATCGGCGGCCTTCCCTGCGGCTGGGGTATCAAGAACAAGGACGGCTCGGCCATGCACGAGCCCGCGCATCCGGTCCTCGCCGTCGGCAAGGTGCGGCATGTCGGCGATCCCATCGCGGTTGTCATCGCCGAGACGCTTGCGCAGGCCAAGGACGCGGCCGAGCTGCTCGACATCGACATGAAGGAGCTTCCCGCCGTCGCCAACATGCGCGAGGCGCTGAAGCCCGGCGCGCCCGTCGTCCACGACGGCGGCAGCGGCAATGTGTGCTTCGACTGGCATCTGGGCGATGCCGATGCGGTCGCGGCCGCCTTCAAGAAGGCGCACAAGGTCGCCAAGATCGACCTCGTCAACAACCGGCTGGTCGCCAATGCAATGGAACCGCGTGCGGCGGTGGGCGAGTTCGACCGCGCGACAGGCGAATACACGCTCTACACGACCAGCCAGAACCCGCACGTGATCCGCCTGCTGATGGGCGCCTTCGTGCTCCACATTCCCGAGAGCAGGCTGCGGGTCTTCGCGCCCGACGTGGGCGGCGGGTTCGGATCGAAGATCTACCACTATGCCGAAGAAGCGATCGTCACCTGGGCCTCGGCCAAGGTCGGCCGCCCGGTGAAGTGGACGGCGGAGCGATCGGAGTCGTTCCTGTCCGACGCGCATGGCCGCGACCATGTCACGCATGCGGAACTCGCGCTCGACAAGGACGGAAAGTTCCTTGCGCTCAAGGTCGACACGCTTTCGAACATGGGGGCGTATCTTTCGACCTTCGCGCCGGCGATCCCGACATATCTCTACGCCACGCTTCTGGCCGGCGTGTACACCACGCCTGCGATCTACGCGGAGGTGAAGGCGATCTTCACCAATACCGTGCCAGTCGACGCCTATCGCGGGGCGGGCCGCCCCGAGGCGGCCTTCCTTCTCGAACGCCTTGTCGACATCGCAGCGGCCGAGATGGGCATGGACCGCGTCGAGATCCGCCGGCGCAATTTCATCCCGTCCAATGCCTTCCCGTACCAGACGCCGGTGGCGCTGCAGTACGACAGCGGCGATTACAACGCGACGCTTGAGGGCGCGCTGAAGCTTGCGGACTACAAGGGCTTCGAGGCACGCCGGGCGGACGCCAAGAAGCGCGGCAAGCTGCGCGGCATCGGCATCTCGACCTATGTGGAAGCGTGCGGTATCGCGCCCTCGAACATCGCGGGCGCATTGGGTGCACGTGCCGGCCTTTATGAATGCGCGAACGTCCGCGTCCATCCGACCGGGTCGATCACGCTTTTCACCGGCTGCCACAGCCACGGCCAGGGCCACGAGACGACCTATGCCCAGCTCATCGCCGAACGGCTCGGCGTCGGTCTCGACCAGATCGAGGTTTCGCACGGCGACACGAACAAGATCCCGTTCGGCATGGGAACCTACGGCTCGCGCTCGCTCGCGGTCGGCGGTACGGCAGTCGTCAAGGCGCTCGACAAGATCGTGGACAAGGCGAAGAAGATCGCCGCCCACCTGATGGAGGCCGCCGAGGCCGATATCGAGTTCAAGGACGGCAAGTTCACGGTCGCGGGCACCGACAAGGCGAAGACGTTCGGCGAGATCGCGCTGACGGCCTACGTCCCGCACAACTTCCCGCTCGACAAGCTCGAACCCGGTCTTGACGAGACGGCCTTCTACGATCCGAAGAATTTCACGTTCCCCGGCGGCGCACATATCTGCGAGGTCGAGATCGACCCCGAGACGGGCGTGACCAAGGTCGTGAATTTCACGGCGGTGGACGACGTGGGCCGCGTCATCAATCCGATGATCGTCGAAGGTCAGGTCCATGGCGGCGTGGCGCAGGGCATCGGACAGGCGCTCTACGAGAACTGCGTGTACGACGACAACGGCCAGCTCCGTTCGGGCTCGTACATGGACTACCAGATGCCGCGCGCGGATGACCTGCCCTCGTTCAAGGTCGCCACGGCGATCACGCTGTGCACGCACAATCCTCTCGGCGTCAAAGGCGTCGGCGAAGTGGGTGCCATCGGCTCGCCGCCGGCGGTCATCAACGCCGTCGTCGACGCGCTCAAGGATCACGGCGTGCGTCACATCGACATGCCCGCCTCGCCCCAGAAGATCTGGGGGATCATCAACGGCAACCGCCGCATGGCGGCCGAGTAATCCGGAAACGGGAGAACACCATGTACGAATTCGCCTATCACAAGCCCGCTTCGGTGGCCGACGCCGTCAAGCTCCTCGCCGCCGACGGCGAGGCAAAGGCGGTTGCCGGCGGCCAGACGCTGATCCCCACGCTCAAGCAGCGCCTCGCACGGCCGACGGCGCTGGTCGATCTCTCCGCAGTGCGCGACCTTGTCGGCATCACGGTGGGCGGCGGCAAGGTCACGATCGGCGCGATGACGAAGCACGTCGATGTCGCCTCCTCGGCCGACGTCAAGAAGGCCCTGCCCGCACTGGCGGCGCTTGCCGACGGCATCGGCGATCCGCAGGTCCGAAACCGCGGCACGATCGGCGGTTCCATCGCCAACAACGATCCGGCCGCCGACTACCCGTCGGCGTGCCTGGCGCTGGGTGCCACGATCAAGACCAACACCCGCGAGATCGCCGCCGACGAATTCTTCAAGGGCATGTTCGAGACGGCGCTGAAGCCGGGCGAGCTGATCGTATCTGTGAGCTTCCCGGTTGCCGAGAAGGCCGCGTACATGAAGTTCGCGCAGCCCGCCTCGCGCTACGCGCTGGTTGGCGTGTTCGTCGCCAAGGGTCCCGCAGGTGCCCGCGTCGCGGTGACGGGTGCCGGGCCATCGGTCTTCCGCTGGAAGGAAGCCGAGGCCGCACTCGGGAAATCGTGGGGCGTTGCGGCGGTCGAGAACCTGAAGGCGTCCGCCTCGGGCCTCAACAGCGATATCCATGCCGGTGCCGACTATCGTGCGCACCTGATCGGCGTCATGACCAAGCGCGCGGTCGCCGCCGCGGGCTGATCGGCCCCTTCGGAAAATTCATGGCCGCATTGCGACGCGCTCCTTCGGGGGCGCGTCGTTCTTTGCGCGTACCGCCGGGACGTGCCATCCTTGCTGCACCCGCACAAGCCCGGATGAAAACGACCCCGAGATGACCGCCAAAACGACCCTGCCGGCCAGCGTCGACGCGACGCTCGCCCTCCTCGCCCAGCACCGCTACATCGCCGACCGCAGTCTTGCGACGGCGTTGTTCCTGTCCCTGAAGCTCGGCCGCCCCCTCTTCCTCGAGGGCGAACCCGGCACGGGCAAGACCGAGATCGCGCGCGTGCTCGCCGCGGCCCTCGGCCGGCGGTTGATCCGCCTGCAATGCTACGAGGGGCTCGATGCCTCCACGGCCGTCTATGAATGGAACTATCCGCGCCAAATGATGGAGATCCGGCTTGCCGAGGCGGGCGGGGCGAGCCGGGAGACGCTGGATTCCGAGATATTCGGCGAGCGCTTCCTCATCCGTCGGCCGCTGCTTGAGGCGCTCACGCCCGACCCGGCCGGGCCGCCGGTGCTGCTGATCGACGAACTCGACCGCGCCGACGAACCGTTCGAGGCGTATCTGCTGGAAGTGCTCGGCGACTGGCAGGTGACCATCCCCGAACTCGGCACCGTCAAGGCGCCGGCCCCACCGATCGCCATCGTCACGTCCAACCGCACGCGCGAGGTGCACGACGCGCTAAAGCGCCGCTGCTTCTACGCCTGGGTCGACTTCCCGTCGGCCGAACGCGAACTTTCGATCGTGCGCGCCAAGTGCCCGGGCGTGGGCGAGGCGCTTTCGGCCCAGGTCGTCGCCTTCGTGCAGAAACTGCGCGGGGAGGACCTTTTCAAGCTGCCGGGCGTCGCCGAAACGCTGGACTGGACGAACGCGCTCGTGGCCCTCGACAGGATCGCGCTCGACCCCGCCACGATCGACGACACGCTGGGCGCGCTCCTCAAGTACCAGGACGACATTGCCAAGGTGCGCGGGACGACCGCGCTCAAACTCCTGAAAGAGGTGGAGGCGGCATCGGCGGCATGAGCGAGGCGGGTACGCTCCTCGAAAACGTCGTCCGCTTCACGCGCCTGCTGCGCGCGGCGGGCCTTCCCGTGGGCCCCGGCCGCGCGATCGAGGCGGCGCGCGCCGTCGAGGCGGCCGGCCTGTCGCGCAAGACCGATCTTTACTGGGCGCTCCATGCCACGCTCGTCAACCGCCGCGAGCACCACGAAGTCTTCGACCAGGCCTTCCGGCTGTTCTGGCGGGACCCCAAGCTGCTCGAGCGCGCGATGGGCATGCTGCTGCCTTCCGCCGTCGATCCCGACGCGGAAGACGAGCCGGACCCAACACTGCGTCGCGTGGCCGAAGCTTTCCACAGGCCGCCGGAATCTCGCGGCAATGCCGCCGAAGAGGAGCGCACCGATTTCGATGCCGCGATGACTTGGTCGGCGAGCGAACTCCTCCAGAAAAAGGATTTCGAGCAGATGACGGCGGCCGAGCTTTCCGACGCGCGCCGCGCCATCGCCCGTTTCTCCGCCCCCTTCCCCGAACGCGCGACGCGCCGCTTCGCGCCCAGCCATGCGGGCCGCCGGCTCGATCCGCGCGCCACCATGCGCGCCATGTTGCGCTCGGGCGGCGATCTGGCGGATCTCAAGTTCAAGGCACGCCGGACAGAGCATCCGCCGCTAGTCGTGCTCCTCGATATTTCCGGCTCGATGGAGCGCTACGCACGCATCTTCCTGCATTTCGTCCACATGCTGGTCACCGACCGCGAGCGCGTGTCGGTCTTCCTGTTCGGAACCCGCCTCACGAACGTCACGCGCGCGTTGCGCAAGAAGGATATCGACCTCGCGCTGGCGCGCGTGTCCGAGATGGTCGAGGACTGGTCGGGCGGTACGCGCATCGGCGCGTGCCTTCGCGAATTCAATTGGCGATGGGGCCGCCGCGTTCTGGCGCGCAGCCCGACCGTGCTGCTGGTTACCGACGGGCTCGACCGAGAGGCCGGTGTCGGTCTCGCGCACGAGGCCGAGCGGCTTGCGAAATCATGCGGGCGACTGGTCTGGCTCAACCCCCTCTTGCGCTACGACGGCTTCGAGCCCAAGTCCCTTGGCGTGCGCGCGATTCTGCCGCATGTCGACGAATTCCGCCCGGTCCACAATCTCGCGAGCCTCGGCGTGCTGGTCGAGGCATTGTCCGCCCCGCCGCGGCCGCGCCGCACGGGGCGCTACGAATGGAAAGGAATGGCAGCATGAGCGAAGACGTGCTCGACCAGGCCGCCGCATGGCGCAAGGAAGGCCGCAAGGTGGCGCTGGCCACCGTGGTCACGACCTGGGGTTCCTCGCCTCGCCCCGTGGGTTCCCAGCTTGCAGTCGACGGCGAAGGCAAGTTCCTCGGCTCCGTCTCCGGGGGCTGCATCGAAGGCGCGGTCATCAAGGAAGCGCTCGACGCCATCGGGACCGGCCGCCCCCGCCTGCTCGACTTCGGCGTAACGAACGAGCAGGCCTGGGAAGTCGGGCTCGCCTGCGGCGGCAAGGTGCAAGTCTATGTCGAGCGGCTGGACTAGGCGATGAAACCCGAGATCCTTGAAGCGCTCCAGAAGGCGCGCGCCGCCAAACGGCCCGTGGCCTTGGCCACGAACCTCAAGTCGGGTCAGCAGAAGGTCATCTTCGAGACCGAAAGCGAAGGGCCCCTTTGCCTCGACGTCGACATGCTGGCTGGTGCCGCCGACATGCTGAAGCGCGACGAGAGCGGAACTTTTCAGACTGGGGCCGGCCCTGTCTTCGTGCAGGTTTTCAATCCGCCGCCGCGCCTTGTCATCGTGGGCGCGGTCCACATCGCCGAGCCGCTCGCGCGCATGGCCACACTCGCGGGATACGGCACGACGCTGGTCGACCCGCGGCGCGCCTTCGCCGCCTCGCAGAAATTCGATGGCTTCGAGGTCTCGACCGACTGGCCCGACGAAGCGCTCGCGGTCCTCAAGCCGGACACGCGCACGGCCGTCGTCACGTTGACGCACGACCCCAAGATCGACGATCCCGCGCTCGAAGCCGCGCTGAAATCGCAGGCGTTCTATATCGGGGCACTCGGCTCGAGGAAGACGCATGCCGCGAGACTCGCGCGGCTGAAAGAGCGCGGCTTCGACGACACCGCGCTTGCACGTATCCACGGACCCGTGGGGCTGGCGATCGGGGCCCTGTCGCCTGCCGAGATCGCGGTCTCGATCGTCGCCGAGATCACGAAGGTCCGGCGCGGGGAAGACTGACGCGATGCGCTTCGGCCCCACCCGCATCGACGAGGCCGAAGGCGCCATCCTCGCGCATTCGCTGAAACTGCCGGGGCTTGCCTTCCGGAAGGGCCGGGTGTTGTCGGCCGCGGACGTGGCGAGCCTGCGCAACGCAGGCATCGGCGAAGTCGTCGCCGCGCGTCTGGAAGCCACCGATGTTCCGGAGGACGAAGCAGCCCTTGCGCTTGCACGCGCGATCGCGGGCGACGGCGTCGAGGTTGCCGCTCCCTTCACCGGCCGCTGCAACCTGTTTGCACGCGCTTCCGGCCTGGCCGGCATCGATGCCGACATCATTTCGGCGATCAACAGGGTGGACGAAGCCATCACCGTGGCGACAGTCGAGGACATGGCGCTGGCGCCCGCGCGCGCCATGCTCGCCACCGTCAAGATCATCCCGTTTGCCGCCCCGCGCGCTTCGCTCCAGCGGTGCCTCGACATCGCGCGCAAGGCGAAGGCGATCGCGCATGCGCCTTTCGTCCCGCTGACGGCAGCGCTGGTGCAGACCACGCTGCCGGGCCTCAAGGCATCGATCCTCGACAAGACCGAGGAAGCCACGCGCGCGCGCCTGACGGCGCTGGGCGGCACGCTTTCGGCGAGCCCGCGCTGCGACCATGCGGTGGGCGCGCTCGCCCAGCGACTGCGCGATCTCGCCGCCACGGACGCCGACCCGATCCTTGTTCTCGGCGCATCGGCCGTCGTCGACCGGCGCGACGTGATTCCGGCCGCCATCGAGATCGCCGGCGGCCGGATCGAGCGCTTCGGCATGCCCGTCGATCCGGGAAACCTGCTGCTGCTGGGCAGCCTCGCGGGCAAGCGCGTCGTGGGCCTGCCCGGTTGCGCGCGCTCGCCCAAGCTCAACGGGTTCGACTGGGTGCTCCAGCGCCTTGCGGCCGATCTGCCGGTTGACGGTCCGGACATCGCGGCGATGGGCGTGGGCGGGCTTCTTGCGGAAATCCCGCGCCCGACCCCGCGCGACGGGTCGGCACTTCCCACCGCGCCGCGCGTATGCGCGGTCGTGCTCGCCGCCGGCCGGTCCTCGCGCATGGCGCCGGCCAACAAGCTGTTCGTCGAAATCGACGGGATCCCGCTGATCGATCGCGCCGTCGAGGCGGCCACGGGCTCGGGCTGCGTCGATACGGTCGTCGTCGTGGGCAACGAGGCGCAGCGCGCACGGCAGGCACTGGCCGGCCGGAAGGTGCGCATCGTCGAGAACCGGAACTTCGCGGAAGGGCTTGCGAGTTCCCTGCGCGCCGGCATTGCCGCCGTTCCGGCGGACTGCGATGCAGCCGTGGTGCTGCTGGGCGACATGCCCGGTGTCAAGGCTGCCCATGTCGACCGGCTCATCGCCGCATTTGCGCCGCACGAGGACCGTGCCATCTGCGTCGCCACGCGGCAGGGCAAGCGCGGCAATCCGGTGCTGTGGTCGAACGCCTATTTCGAAGACATGCGGGCCCTGGAGGGCGATCAGGGCGCGCGCGCGCTGATCCGACGCCACGAAGCGAAGGTCTGCGATGTCGAGATGGAGGACGACGGCGTGCTCGTCGACCTCGACACGCCCGAAGCACTTGCCGCCTACCGAAGCGCGCAGGAGACCAAGGCGTGAACGCCGAGACCCTGCGCCGGCATTTCCCGATCCTTTCCGACGGGCTTGCCTATCTCGACAGTGCCGCAAGCGCGCAGATGCCGGATGTCGTGCTCGAGCGCATGCACCGGTTCGAGACGCGCGAACGCGCCAACGTGAAGCGCGGGGTCCATCGCCTCGCCGAGGCCGCAACCGAGGCCTATGCGAACGCGCGTGCGCAGGTCGCAACCTATGTCGGCGGCACCCCCGGCGAGATCGTGTTCACCGGCGGTACGACAGGGGCAATCAACCTCGTCGCACATTCCTTCGGCTCGATGCTGAAGCCTGGCGACGAGATTGTTCTGAGCGTTCTCGAGCACCACTCGAACATCGTGCCCTGGCAGATTCTGGCCGCGCGATCCGGCGTCGTGCTGCGCTTCCTTCCGGTGACCGACGAGGGCCGCATCGATACCCTCGCCCTGCCCGGGATCCTCGGGCCTCGCACGAAGCTCATCGCGCTCGCGCATGTCTCGAACGTGACGGGCGCTGTCCTCGATCCGGCCCCGGTGGTCGCGGCCGCGAAGGCCGCCGGCGCGCGCGTCCTGCTCGACGGCGCGCAGCGCATGCCCCACGGGCCTGTCGACGTCACGGCGCTCGGCGTTGATTTCTACGTCTTTAGCAGCCACAAGGTCTTCGGACCGCACGGCGTCGGCGCGCTCTGGGCACGCGCCGAACTGCTCGACGCAATGCCACCCTTCATGGGCGGCGGGGAGATGATCGCGCGCGTCGAGCTGTCCGGCAGCACCTGGGCCAAGGGACCCGCGAAGTTCGAGGCCGGGACGCCCCCCATCGGGCCCGCGATCGGCTTTGGCGCCGCCTGCCAGTGGCTGGCACAGTTGCCGTGGCCCGAGAT
>JAEUKX010000035.1 GCA_016794025.1 Rhodospirillales bacterium
GTTCAAGTTCGAGGATCTCGGGCGGCTGGACCCCGGCGGCGTGCAGACGCTGCTGCGCGCGGTCGACAAGGGCAAGCTCGCCATCGCCATGAAGGGTGCGAACGAACAGGTGCGCGACCTGTTCTTCTCGAACATGTCCGAACGCGCGGGCAAGATGCTGAAGGAAGAGATCGAGGCGCTGGGCCCGGTGCGCGGCAAGGACGTGGCCGAAGCGCAGACCGCCATGGTCAACGTCGCCAAGGAACTCGCCGCGAAGGACGAGATCGTGCTCTCGAAGGGCGGTGCCGGCGGCGAGGACGACCTTATCTATTGACGGCTATGGCCGGACCGCGAACGGGCGGCATTCGCAACCGGCGACCGGACTTCGTCGCACCACACGCGGAATGCATTGAGCACATGCGGGCCGAAGGAGTTGACGAGCGGCACGTCGGCGGCATCCCGTCCGCGGGCGACAGGTATGCGCCCGATCCGGGGAACGTTGTTGCGCGGATCGAACGCGTACCATGCACCGTCGAGATAGACCTCGATCCACGCGCTGAAATCCATCGGTTCGACGACCGGAACCCCGATATCGCCCAGATACCCGTTCACGTAACGCGCCGGAATGTTGAGGCAGCGGCAGAACGCCACCGCAAGATGGGCGAAGTCGCGGCACACGCCGGTGCGGCCGTGGAAGACCTCGAAGGCCGTGCGCGTCGAACTCGCCTTCATGTAGTCGAAGCGGATATGCGCGTGAACGAAGTTGCAGATGGCCTGGACGCGCGCCCAGCCCGGCGCGAGAGCGCCGAACAGATCCCAGGCGATCTGGCTGAGGCGATCCGTCTCGCAGTAGCGGCTGCCCATCAGATAGCTGAGGCAGTCGTCCGGCAATGCCGCAACGGGCACTTCGCGGCCGGAAAGATGCTGGATGTCGGGGCGCCCGTCATGTTCGACAACGCAATCCCCCCAGATCGAGAAGGCACCCGGCGGCGCCACCAAGCGGCGGCACCGGTTGCCGAAGAGATCGCGATAGGTCGATGTCGGCACGTTCGGCCGGGTATGCACGGCCTCGCCCCCGCGTACGGCGGCGGCGAAATCCTCATGGATCGACAGCAGGCAGACGAGCGGTGTGGGATTCTCGCACGTGAGCGCGATTTCGTATCCGCAGCGGATCAGCACCGGCGCGGACCTAGCGCAGGCTCGCCGCGGTCAGGACATAGAAGCCGCGCCGCCCGCGCGCATATGCCCTTCTCGCGGCTTCCTGGATGGTGTCGCGCGATTCGTCGAACGCCGTCAGGCAGAGCGTGCGTGGCGTGCCGGGTTTCGCGATAGCGCCGGCCTCAACGAGAAACCGGATCTCGAACAGGCCGTCATACCCTTTGAAATCGACCGCATTGCGGGCAACGTCGAAACGGCGGCTGGGATCGGGAAATGTCAGCGTCATGTCGTTCGTTCGCCTTTCAGCGCTCGCGGCCCGGTCTGCGACAAGGCACGACGGCCGGCGGCGCGAACGCCGCCGGCCGAAGATGCAGGCAATCGTGCCTAGGACTGGCTCAGGATTTCGGCGCAGGCGCGCGCGACATCGCCGTTTCGCGGCTCGTTGCCGACCATCGTCGCGAAGCCCGTCTTCTCGATGACGCTGCCGCGCTCCCACGAACTGACCTTCGCCAGATCGGCGAGCTTCGCTGCCGCGTTGTCCTGCATCTTGAAGCGGTTGACGCAGATCGGCGCCAGTGCGGCGACGATGGCGGCATTGGAGGCATCTGCCGTGCGGCGCGTGGACGTGCCGCCCGTAACCCATCCGCCGAAACCGAAGCCGACAATCATCGTTGCGACGGCGCCGACGACGGCACCCCACACGAAGGGCTTCGTTTCGCTGGGCATTTTGAGATTCATTGCCATGGGATCCATCCTTTATGCGCCGCTCGGGCGCGTATTGACGTGATTGGTCTGCCCCGCCTCGCAGGTCGGAAATGAATCGGGAGTGCCGCACGCGGATGGCGGGAGGGCCGCGGCGATCGCCGGGCAACGGGCGCACCTGATTCGGCAAGTGCCTTGCCCGAAGCTGCCTGGACTTGAAGGCGACGATCAGCGGAACCGGGGACGGTTTCGATCGGATTCCGGCGGTTTCGTCGCGATTGAACGGCGGCTTCCTGCCCCC
>JAEUKX010000036.1 GCA_016794025.1 Rhodospirillales bacterium
GCGGCGTCGCCCAGCAGGCGGCCGATCGAGCCGATGAAGCCCGGCTTGTCCTGGTTCCGCACGTAAAGCATGTGCGGCATGAACTCGGCTTCCAGCGGCACCTCGGCGATCTCGACGATGCGCGGCTTGGCGTTGCCGAACAGCGAGCCGGCGATCTGGCGCACGTTGCCTTCCGAGACGACCGTCACGCGGATCAGCGTCGGATAGTCCGACGCGCGGTCGTGGCGCGTGTCGGTGAAGGCAAGGCCGCGCTCGCGCGCGACGGCGGGTGCGGAAACCGTGTTGACGCTTTCGAGCTGCGCGCCGAGGAAACCCGCCAGCACGCAGGCCGTCAGCGGCTTGGTGTTGAGGTTGGCGACGGCCCCCTCGTACTCGATCGACAGCGACTTGACGTTCTCGTCCTGGAGCTGGCCGAGATACGAACCCAGGTTCGTGGCGAGTTGCATGTAGGGGCGCAGCTTGGGCGCGTCCTCGGCAGAGACCGACGGCATGTTGACGGCGTTGGTCACCGCACCGGTCAGCAGATAGTCCGACATCTGTTCGGCCACCTGCAGCGCCACGTTCTCCTGCGCCTCGCTGGTGGATGCACCCAGATGCGGGGTGCAGATCACGTCGTCGCGCCCGAAGAGCGGATTCTCCTTCGCCGGCTCCGTCAGGAACACGTCGAGGGCGGCACCCGCGACATGGCCCGAGTCGAGGGCGGCCTTCAGGTCCGCTTCCACGATCAGTCCGCCGCGCGCGCAGTTGACGATGCGCACGCCCTTCTTGGTCTTGGCGAGCGCCTTGGCGTCGAGGATGTTCTTGGTCTGCTCGGTCAGCGGCGTGTGCAGCGTGATGAAGTCCGCGCGCGCGAGCAGCGTATCGAGATCGGCTTTCTCCACGCCCATCGCCTGCGCGCGCTCGGGCGTCAGGAACGGGTCATAGGCGACGACCTTCATCTTGAGACCGATGGCGCGATCCGCGACGATCGAGCCGATATTGCCCGCCCCGATCAGGCCCAGCGTCTTGCCGTAGAGCTCGACGCCCATGAAGCGGTTTTTTTCCCACTTGCCGGCCTGCGTCGACTTGTCGGCAGCCGGCAGCTGGCGGGCAAGCGCCATCATCATCGCGACAGCGTGTTCGGCCGTAGTGATCGAATTGCCGAAGGGCGTGTTCATCACCACGATGCCGCGCGCCGTGGCGGCGGGCACGTCGACATTGTCCACGCCGATGCCGGCACGCCCGATCACCTTCAGGTGCGTGGCCGCGGCAAGCAGGTCGGCATTCGCCTTGGTGGCCGAGCGGATCGCGAGGCCGTCGTAGTTGCCGATGATCGCCTTCAGCTCGTCGGGTTTGAGGCCAACCTTCATGTCGGTCTCGATGCCGCGCTCCTTGAAGATGTCGACGGCGCGGGGCGAGAGGGCGTCGGAGATGAGGACCTTGGGCATGGGATGCTCCTAAGCGCGCGCGGGCGTCACCCGCGCGTCAGGTGAAATGCGGAACGGAAGGGTTCAGGCGGCCTTGGAAAGCCCGGCTTTTGCCTCGGCGAACGCCCATTCGAGCCAGCCGAACAGGGCTTCGAGGTCGGTCGTCTCGACGGTCGCCCCAGCCCAAATGCGGAGCCCTGGCGGAGCATCCCGATAAGCGTCGATGTCGTAGGCGACCTTCTCGGCCTCCAGCATCGCGACCATCTTCTTCGAGAAGGCGGCCTTCGCTTCGGCGTCCAGTGCGGTCACGGCCGGGTCCTTGATGACGAGGCAGACCGACGTGCACGAGCGGATCGCCTTGTCCTCGGCGAGGAAGCCCGCCCACGGCGTCTTCGCGGCCCAAGCCTCGATCGCGGCGAGGTTCGCTTCCGAACGCCTGATGAGCGCGTCGAACCCGCCGATCTTCTCGGCCCACATCAGGCCGTCGAGCGCATCCTCGACCGCAAGCATGGAGGGCGTGTTGATCGTCTCGCCCTTGAACACGCCCTCGATCAGCTTGCCGCCCTGCGTGAGGCGGAAGATCTTGGGCATCGGCCAGGGCGGGTTGTAGGTGGTCAGGCGTTCGACCGCGCGGGGGCTCAGCACCAGCATGCCGTGCTGCCCTTCGCCGCCCAGCACCTTCTGCCAGGACCACGTGGTGACATCGAGCTTGTCCCACGGCAGGCGCATGGCGAACGCTGCCGAGGTGGCATCGCAGATCGTCAGGCCGCCGCGCGCGGCGGGGATCCAGTCGCCGTTGGGCACGCGCACGCCCGAGGTCGTGCCGTTCCAGGTGAAGACGACGTCGTTCTCGAAATTCACCTGCGCGAGGTCGGGCAGCTTGCCGTAGCCGGATTCGAGCGTACGCGCGTTCTTGAGCTTGAGCTGCTTGGCGACGTCCGACACCCAGCCCGACCCGAACGACTCCCAAGCCAGCATGTCGACGCCGCGGGGCCCGAGCAGCGACCACAGCGCCATCTCGACGGCGCCCGTGTCCGAGGCGGGCACGATGCCGATGCGGTAATCGGCGGGAATGCCCAGAACATTGCGGGTGCGCTCGATCACGTCGGCGAGCTTGGCCTTGCCCAGCTTCGACCGGTGCGAACGCCCGAGGGCGGCATTCTTCAGGTTTTCAAGGGACCATCCGGGGCGCTTGGCGCAGGGTCCGGACGAGAAGTTCGCGCACGCGGGGCGTGCCGTCGGTTTCATCATGTGAGCTCTTCCTTTCAGAAGAGCCGGGACCCGTTGGGAGGTCCTGGCCCGGCACCGCTTCTAGAGAGGTGCCGGGCCGGGCGCAACCGAAAAAAAGTAAATCCTCATATCTCGAGTCGCGTCCCGAGCTCGACGACCTTGCCGGGCGGGATGCGGAAGAAGTCGCCGGCATTGGCGCCAAGCTTGTAGAGCGCAATGAACAGCCGCTCCTGCCAGCGCGGCAGCGACGGCTTCACGGCGGCCGCCAGCGAGTTTCGCCCGATGAAATAGGAAACGCGCATTTCGTCCCAGTCGTGGCCGAACTTCGGCAGCCGCGCGAGGGCCTTGGGCACATTGGGCGTCTGCATGAAGCCGAACCGCAACGACACCGAAAGGAAGCCCTTGCCCAGATCCTCGACCGACAAGCGCTCGGCGCCGGCAACGCGGGGGACCGGCATCGTCGTGACCGACGCGAGAACCACCCGCTCGTGGAGGATCTGGTTGTGCTTGAGATTGTGCAGCAGGGCGCGGGGAATTTCGCTGGCGCGCGCCGTCATGAAAACCGCGGTGCCCGGCACGCGGTGCGGCCTACCGGGTTCCACGCGCCGAAGGAACATCGCCGTGGGCAGCGAGTCGGCACTTTCCTGGTCGGCCAGTGCCGCACGGCCGCGCCGCCACGTCCACATCGTCGCGAACACGAGCGCGCCCACGAGCAGCGGGATCCAGCCGCCCGAGGCGACTTTCAGCAGGTTGGCCGACAGGAACGCCGCGTCGACGACGAGGAAGCCGCCGAGAACCAGCGCCACGCGGCCCCAGCCCCAGCCCCACAGATGCCGAGCAGCAGCCATCGCAAGTATCGTCGTCACCAGCATCGTGCCGGTCACGGCGATGCCGTAGGCATTGGCGAGCCTGTCGGAAGATCCGAACCCGGCGACCAGCAGCGCCACGCCCGCCATCAGCCCCCAGTTGAGCGTGGGCACGTAAATCTGCCCGATCTCGCTGTGCGAAGTATGGCGGATGCGCATGCGCGGCGAGAGGCCCAGCAGCGTCGCCTGCTGGGCCATCGAGAAGGCACCCGATATCACGGCCTGCGAGGCGATGACGGTTGCCGCCGTCGCAAGGGCCACCATCGGCAGCAGCGCCCAGCCCGGCGCCATGAGATAGAACGGATTGGTCACGGCCGCCGGATCGGCAAGCACGAGCGCACCCTGCCCGAAATAGTTGATGAGCAGTGCAGGCAGCACGAGCCCGAACCACGCCCAGCGGATGGGCCGTGCGCCGAAATGTCCCATATCGGCATAGAGCGCCTCGCCGCCGGTGATCGCCAGGACGACTGAGCCGAGGGCCGCAAAGCCGACCCAGCCGTTATCGGCGAAGAAGGCGATCGCATGGCGCGGGTCGAGCGCCTGAAGCACGTCCGGACGCTCGGCTATGTGGATCAGGCCGAGCACCAGAAGGGCTGCGAACCAGACAACCGTGACCGGGCCGAACAGCGAGCCCACACCGGCCGTGCCGAAGCGCTGCACGACGAACAGCGCGACGAGCACGAGGAGCGAAAGCGGCACGACGAAGGGTTCGAAGGCGTCCGTGGCGATCTTGAGTCCTTCGACGGCCGAAAGCACCGAGATCGCGGGCGTCAGGATGCAGTCGCCGTAGAAAAGTGCTGCCCCGATGACGGCGAGCGCGAACAGCAGGCGCCTGGCGCGCGCCCCGATATCCCGCCCTTCGAGCGTCAGCGCCATCAGCGCCAGCACGCCGCCTTCGCCACGATTGTCCCAGCGCATCGCGAGAACGACGTATTTCAGCGTCACCACCCCGATCAGCGACCAGAAGATCAGCGACAGGATGCCGAGCACTTGCGCCTCGCCCGTGCCGCCTGCCGCGTTCAGGCACTCGCGCAGCGTATAGAGCGGGCTCGTGCCGATATCGCCATAGACGATGCCGACGGCGGCGAGTGCGAGGCGCAGAACGTCCTTGGTCGACGGCGCGGATGCGCCGGCGTCTGGGATCGTCATCGAGGGACTCCTGGGTTCGGTTCGCTTCTGTCCCGGTCGTGTGCCGGCGCGGTGCGCCGGATCTGGACATAGGGGTGGGAACGCGGGGCAAAGGCTTAGACCCGCGACGCGGCAAAAGCCTTGCGTGGAAATCGCATGGCTGGCGCGGCTCCTTGTGCATGGGAAGCGGCCGCACTTCTTGCATCGGAACTGGCTATGTCCTTGGACCTGCGAGCGCGGATAGGATCGACGCATGCTCAACCCCTCTGTCCGCGCCAACGGGATCATCGGTACACTAACGGTTGCAGGCCGCGAATTTGCCTGCGTGTTGGGCAAAGGCGGGGTGGTATCCGCCAACGCCAAGCGCGAAGGCGATGGCGCAACCCCCGCTGGGACATGGAAGCTGAGGAACGGGTTCTGGCGTGCCGACCGACTGGGGAAGCCGGCCGGCCCGCTCGCCTTCACGGCGATTGCGGTCGACATGTTCTGGGACGACGATCCGGCCTCGCCGCACTACAACACGCTGCGCCGCGGCGCACCGCCCGAACATCCCGAACGCCTGCTTCGCGCGGACCACGTCTACGACGTCGTTGTGCCGCTTGGCTTCAATGACGATCCCATCGTTCCTGGCCGCGGCAGCGCCATCTTCCTCCATGTGGCGCGCCCCGAACGCACGCCGACCGCGGGCTGCGTGGCGCTCGCACAGGACGATCTCCTGCAGGTACTAGCCCTGCTCCCGCCCGATCCGTCCTTGACGATCAGCTAGGCGAAGACCGCTAGCCCTTCGCGGCTAGTCTTGCGAGTGCCTCGCCCTCGAGACGCACGCCGATCCACTCGGGCGTTTCTGTCGCACCGAGGCTCTTGTAGAAGTCCCGGGCCGGCACGTTCCAGTCGAGGACGGACCATTGATAGCGCGCGCAGCCGCGTTCGACCGCCAGCCTTGCTCCCCACGAGATCAACGCCTTTCCGATCCCGCGCCCGCGCATCTCTTCCTCGACATAGAGATCCTCCAGATAGAGACCCGGCGCGCACGCAAACGTCGAGAAGGTCGAAAAGAACAGCGCGAACCCCACGTTGCGCCCATCGATCTCGGCCAAGGCGGCCTCTGCGGCCGGGCGAGGTCCAAACATGTGCCGCGCGATCGTCGCCGCGTCGGCAACGACCGTGTGCTCGAGCTTTTCGTAGACCGCGAGCAGGCGGACGAAGCGCAGAAGCTCGCCGGCATCCTCCGGTCGCGCGGCGCGGATCTCGACGGCGTCCGTCATTCGCCCCGCCTGCGCTTCACGAGGATGATGAAAGTCGTCGTCATCACCGGTTCGTCGCGCTGGTTGAGCGCGGTCAGATGCAGCTTGAGGATTCCGCGGTCGGGCTTCGATTTCGACGGCACGATGCCCCTCACCTCGCCCACAGAGCGGATCGTGTCGCCGACCATGACGGGTCTCGTCCAGCGCAGCTCGTCCATGCCGGGGCCGCCCATCGACGCGGCCTTGATGAAACCGGTCTGATAGAGGAGCCGAAAGGCGACCGACAGCGTGTGGAATCCCGACGCGATGAGCCCGCCATAATTCGACCGGCGCGCGGCGTCGGCGTCGATATGGAACGGCTGCGGGTCGTAGGCGAAGGCGAAATCGACGATCGAGGATTCGGTAAAGGTGTAGCCGCCGCTCTCGAAGCGATCGCCGATCTTCAGTTCGTCGAGATAGTAGTCCTGGCGCGGTGCCGTCATCGTTGCATATCTCCCGGACCGGGAGACTAGCCGTGCGCCGCCGCTGCCGCCAGTACCGCATCGGACAGCGATCGTCGCCCGCTATCTAGCTGGCGAGGGCTTGCGGACTGCCGAATCCGGCTTCGCGGGCGCGCACGATCAGCTGGGCGCGGCTGTCCACTTCGAGCTTGGCGAAAACGCTCGTGATGTAGTTCTTCACCGTCTTCCGGCTGAGCGCGAGTTCGGCGGCGATCTCCATGTTGCTGAGCCCGCGCGCCATCAGGTCGACGAGCTCGCGCTCGCGGCGCGTCAGTTCGCCGAATATCGGCGAGCCTGCAGCCTCGGCCGGGATGAACGCGCGGATCTCTTCGATCCACTGCCGCCAACTCGATTCATGCTCGAGCAACAGGTGGTTCTGGCTGCGGATTGGCACGAACTGCGCTTGCGGGATGAGGCTGGCGAGGAAGCGCCCTTCCTCCATCGGCACCCACGGGTCGTTCATGGAGTGGGTGACAAGGGTCGGACAGGTAACCTTGCGCGCAAACTCGCCGACGTCGAGATCGTAAAGGGTGCGGAAGCGCGACGCGAAACTGCTCGACGAGACCGATGCGCGGGCGAATTCATGGAAGGCGCGGTAGTGCTCCGGTGTCGCGTCGGGCAGGAACTGCAGTGCAATCATCTGGCGGATCGCGGGGCTCACGAGCTCCCAGCCGAACTCGACGAGCTTGGCGATGCTCTCGTAGACCTCGCGTACATGGGGGGCGGCCGAGCGGCGCATCGGGCCCATCGCGTAGCCGCCATGGATCATGAGGTGGCTGACACGGTCCGGGTGCTTTGCGGCATAGGCGAGTGCCACCGCCGAGCCCCCGCATAAAGCCAGCAGCGAGAACCGCTCGAGCTTCGCCGCGTCGACCACCGCCTCGAGATCGCGCAGCGAGGCTTCGAACGACATGTCGCCGACGTCGCGATCGGACAGGCCGCAGCCGCGCGGATCATAATTGACGTAGGTGTAGTGCCCGGTAAGCGCCGCCGCGTAGTGCCGCCACACCGTACTGTCCTTCTCGAAATCGAGATGGCTGAGCGAGTTCCCCGACTTGACGATCGGCGGGCCGTTGCCGCGCTGCGCGAACGCGATACGGACGCCGTCGCCTGCGGATGTGCAGAAGCGGACGCGTTGGCGAAGACCGGTCGTCGTGCCCATGGGCGTTCCTCTCATCCGATCCCCGGACGCAATCCGGCCACCGTGCCGGAAGGCACGCGCCGAAGCGCTCGACGGCTGCGGCGGCCGCCGGATCTGCCGCTGGTGTCGATCGGCCGCGGAGTTAGTACGCACTGTTCGAGGTGTCAACACGCGCTGATCACGGCCCTACGGAGTATTGTTGAATCCCAGCGACATGGCCTGAAACTCTGTATGACGTTGTTCGCTACGATAGTATTACGTCGACTCATTCCGGTCGGCGGGAATCGGGGATGGGGCAAGCTCCAGGAGAAGCGCCGAGAACCACATCAGGCGCTCGCCAGAATCGCGGATCCTGACCTCGTCGCAAGTCGGCAGGACAGTTGCGGTGATGCCATCCAGCCCTTCGCCGACGGCGATCAGCCGCTCGGCGATGGCGCGGAGCTGACCGACGTTCGGTGGCGTCGCGGCGGGCGGATCGAGCCGGTTCAGCGCGTCGATCAAGGAGACGCATTCGGCGTGCAGCGCATCGATGCTCGGCGAGACGAGATCGCGCTTCATACCCAAGATAAGGTCGAGCATCGCCGCCAGACAGGTGCACGCCGCGCGCCGCGCGCCCTCGAAGGTCCGTGGAGTGGCGGGTATGGCGCGCGGCGGTCGTCGCCCGATTGCGCTTCGCTTAGAGATCGCGAGCTCCCAGCCGGCCGGCCCCGGTCACCTCGGCTGCCCTGTCCGCCCGCTCCGGCCAGGGAAGCAGCATGCGCACCTCGCGCCGATACTGGCGGTAGCGTTCGCCGAACATGCCGATCAGGTCACGCTCCTCGAGCGCGATGCCGATCAGGATGTGGCCGGTGGTCGCGACCGCGAAGAGCAGATGGCCCGCCGTCATATCGGGCGTCGACCAGAACGCGATCAGGAAGCCGAGATAGAGCGGATGGCGCACCAGGCGGTAAGGGCCAGGCTTCTTGAAAGCCATCTCGCCGACTTCGCGACCCTGTGCGGCTTTGACCACCTGCTTGAGCCCGAACAGCTCGAAATGGCTGATCAGGAAGGTGCTGATCAGCACTGTCGCCCAGCCGAACCAGAACAGGGCCTGCAGAACCTGGCGCGCGGCGGCATTGTCCACCGTCCACACGATCTCGGTGATCGGCCGCCAGTGGTAGAACAGGCCGGCGAGGATCGCGCTGGCCAGCAGGACGTAAGTGCTGCGCTCGAGCGGCTTGGGGATGATCCGCGTCCATACGCGCTTGAAGCCCTGGCGAGCCATCACGCTGTGCTGGATCGCGAACAGGCAGAGAAACAGGACATCGACGGCCAGCGCTTCGACGAGCGGGGCGCCGGCGCCGCCGACGTCGATCGATTTCGGCACGATCAGGTTGCCGACGAAACCGATGGCATAAAGAAACGTACCCAGAAAGAAGACGTAGACCGCAACGCCGTAAGCCAATCCGAAGA
The DNA here is from genome assembly GCA_016794025.1 of Rhodospirillales bacterium. GTDB lineage: Bacteria > Pseudomonadota > Alphaproteobacteria > CACIAM-22H2 > CACIAM-22H2 > Tagaea. Next base: position 8,968 of record JAEUKX010000036.1, read on the forward strand.
CTCTCATGATCAGGGTTCCTTTACCGTGCGACAGACGAAGAGATTGCGGAGGGGATTGCGCGCGAGCCCGATATGCGAAGCGCGATCGCGGCGGCGACCGCTTCGGGATGCGTGAGCGGCCCCATATGCCCGGCGCCTGCGACGACCTGGAGCCGGGCCGTCGGCAGTGAAGCTGCGAGGGCGTCGACGATCAGGCGGCTTGGGCGCAGCGCGAACTCGCCACGCAGCAGAAGCACCGGAAAGTCGAATTCCGTATAGGAGGCCAGTGGCGTCGGCTCCTCGAACAGGGCGTGGAAATCGAGCGTCGCCTTGGGCACCCAGCGGGCGAGTGCCTGCCTGACCGACGGGCGCAGCGCCGCCCAGGCGCCGGTTCCGCCCCAGTAGTCGATGAAAACGCGCGCGGCATCGCAGTGGTCGCCGCGCGCCACGGATGCGGCGGTCTTCGCGCTTATCTCGGCGATCTCCGCGAAGGCGTCGGCGGCGCCGTCAATCTGCTTCAACAGATGGAAAGCCGATGGCTCGTAGAGTGCGAGGCTGGCGACGCGCTCGGGCCGTACGCGCGCGATATGAAGGGCGAGCGCCCCGCCGTAGGAATGACCGACGAGGTGGACCTTGTCGCCCACGCTGTCGATCAAGGAGAGGCTGCTCGCGGCTTCCTCGGCGAGGGAAAATGCCGTCCCGCCGGGCCACGGGCCGATTTGCTCGGAGCCGAAATACATCGGTGCCGACAGGTCGAAATCCGGACCAAGGTTGGTCGCGAGCGGCAGCCATTGGCGGGGGCCGGCGCCTGAGCAATGCAAGGCGATGACGAGGTCCCGGCGTCCGGGCGCCGGTTCCAGAGAGGCATGAATCATGGCGCCGGTGTAAGGTCCGCCACCGCTGCCGTCTCGGGATCAGGGTCCCAAGCCCGCCATTTCTTCGTGCGGTTGGCTCCCGAATAGGGGACCGGAGGCCCTAAAAGTGACCGCCGTCACACATGACAGCGAATCCTCGCCGACGCCAAGCCGGGACAGCGGACGCCGACTAGGAGGGCCGCGCTTCGGCGTGCGCGGCTTCCCAGCCGATCATCGCCATCTTGCGCGGACGGCCCCAGTGATAGTGGCTGATGGCGCCTGACTTCCGGATGACGCGATGGCAGGGCACCAGCCACGAGATCGGGTTGGCTCCGACCGCCGTGCCCACCGCGCGGCTCGCCGTCGGCTTGCCGACGGCCTGCGCGATGTCGTCGTATGCGACGAGCCGGCCTTGCGGAATCGTCAGCAGAGCCTCCCACACCTTTATCTGCCACGGTGATCCGCACAGCAGCAGCTTGAGCTTCTCGCCGGACCTGCGCGCGCCCGGATCGAACAGCTGGCCGGCGATGCGCGCGACCTCGGCCGGGTTCTCGCGATAGGTCGCCTCCGGCCAGCGGCGCTTCATGTCGTCGAACGCCGCGCGCTTCCCGTCCGGACCCGGCATCGCGAAGGCCAGGCCGCAGATGCCGCGCGGCGTGGTGAGGACCAGCGCCTCGCCGAAAGGCGAATCGGCCCAGCCCCATGAAATCTCCAGCCCGGCACCCCGCAGCTTGTATTCCCCCGGCGTCAACGCCTCGTGCGCCACGAAGAGGTCATGTAGCCGCCCCGGACCTGACAAGCCTGCTGCGAAACTCGCGTCCAGCACCGAACCCGCATCGGCCAGGCATTCCTTGGCGCGATCGAGGCTCAGGTACTGGAGGAACTTCTTTGGGCTGACGCCGACCCAGCGCGTAAACAGACGCTGGAAATGGAAGGGGGAAAGCCCCACCTCGGCCGCCGCGCGGTCGAGATCGGGCTGCTCGTCGACGTTCTCTTCGAGGAACGCGAGGGCCTTGGCGATTCGGTCGTAATCGTTCATGGCGGTGAATCTAGGCGCATGCCAGTGGCCGGGCCACCCGGAACTTGCGCGAGCCTAGCCTTCGAAAAGGACGGGCACGAGCGAGGCCACGAGCAGCGCCGCCATCGTCCAGTTGAAGCGGCGCACGTTGCGCGGGTCGGACAACGAGCGCCGCAGCCAAACGCCGAACATCGCCCACAAAGCGATCGTCGGCAGATTGACAAGTCCGAACGTCGCGGCGACCACGGCAAGACTGGCGAGATGGCTTTCCGCGATCGTGTAGGCCGCGATCGCCGAAAGCGCCATTGCCCACGCCTTCGGATTCACCCACTGGAAGGCGGCGGCCTGCACGAACGTCATCGGGCGAGCGCCTTCGCGCGCCTCGCCGGGTCCGCCGGCATTGGCAATCTTCCAGGCGAGCCAGAGCATGTAGACGAGCCCGGCGATCTTCATGGCGCCATGCAGCCACGGAAAAACCGCGAAAAGTTCGCCAATGCCAAGGCCGACGAGCACGATCATGGCCGTGAAGCCGATGGCGATCCCGAGCATATGCGGGATCGTGCGCGCGAATCCGAAATTCACGCCAGATGCGAGCAGCATCATGTTGTTGGGCCCCGGCGTGACGGAGGTCACGAAGCAGAAAAGCACGAGTGCCGCGAGCTGTTCGGCGCCGAGCATGGCCTAGCCGGCCGCCGAGCGGCGATAGACGTCGGGATCCGGCCGCTCCATCACGCGGGCCGGGTCGGCAAGCGGCTCGAAGCCGTAGTGCCGGTACAGCGCGTGGGCATCGCGTGTGGCGAGCAGCCAGCGGCGGAATCCCTGGAGTTCGGGATGTGCGAAGATGGTGTCGAGAAGGAAGCGCGACAGTCCCCTTCCGCGGGCTTCCGGGGCGATGAACACATCGCCCAGATAGCCGAACGTCGCCCGGTCGCCCATCACGCGCGCGAACCCGATCTGCGCGCCGTCGGGCGCGTAGACGCCAAAGCACATCGCGCCGTCGAGCGAACGCTCGAACACCGCGCGCGGAATGCCGGCCGACCAGTAGGCCTCGCGCGAGAGCCAGCCGAATACCCGGTCACGGTCAATGCGGGTTCGCTCGTCGCTGACCGCATGGCCGTCGGCGCGCGTCCACGTGCTCACAGCGCAAGCTCGAACCAGAGAACGCCTTCGTGCGGCGTGCCATCGAACGGGGCAGCTTCCGCAAATCCCATCGACCGATAGAGCGCCACGGCCGCCGCAAACCGGTCGAGCGTGTGAAGGCGCAGTCGGCGGTAGGCGCGCTTGCGTGCCTCGTCCGCCACGGCCGCGGCGAGGCGCCGTCCCACTCCGAGACCCCGCACCGCCGGTCGCACGTAGAGGCGCTTCATCTCCGCAACGTCGCCCTCGCCCATCGGGCACAGTGCGACAACCCCGGCGGGCTTGCCGTCGGCTTCCGCAAGCAGGACGCAGCCGGCCGGATCGGCATAGCGTCCCGGCAATCCGGCAAGCTCTGCCTCGAACCCCTCGAAGCACACTGCCGCGCCAAGTGTTTCCTCGTATTCGCGAAACAGCGCGCGCACCGCATCCATGTCGGCGGCCCCGTCCGCGTAGCGCAGCACGAGCAGTTCAGACATGGATCGTGCCCTCCAGATAGAGCCTGGCCGTTCCGCCCATGTAGGTCCGCTCGCCAGCGTGCCGGCACTGAAGCGTACCCCCACGTGCGCTGATCTGTCGGGCGACCAGCGAGGACTTGCCCAAACGCGCCGCCCAGTAGGGGACGAGCGTGCAGTGGGCGGAGCCCGTCACCGGGTCCTCGTCGATTCCCGCGGCGGGCGCAAAGAACCGTGAGACGAAGTCGCAGTCCTCGCCCGGCGCTGTGGCGATGGCTCGCCCGCGCGTCGACGCGGCAAGCGCACGCAGATCGGGCGACAGCGCCTTGACCTCGTCCGCAGAGGCGTAGAGCACCATGTAGCGGTCGACGGAGAACTGGATGGAAACGGGTTTGCCGCCGACCGCGCTGGCGACTCGGCGCGCCTCGTCCTCGGATACCGGCGTGAGGCCGCGCGAAGGGAAGTCGAGCGTGAAGACATCGCCCGCCCGCGTCACCTGCAATGCGCCCGATTTCGAACGGAAGCGGACGGCCGTGCGCGCCGGATCAAGAATCGTCATCAGCACGAAGGCGCTCGCAAGCGTGGCATGCCCGCACAGCGGCACCTCGATCGCCGGCGTGAACCAGCGCAGGCCGAACCCGTCCTCTTCCGGCACGAAGAAGGCCGTTTCGGCAAGGTTGTTCTCCGCCGCGATCGACTGCATGACGGAATCCGGCAGCCATTCGGCGAGCGGCACGACGGCCGCAGGGTTGCCGGCAAAAAGGCGGTCGGCGAACGCGTCGACCTGATAGATCGGCAATCGCATTGGGCCGCTCACGCCGGCTTCCCGGCACGCATCGCGCGCGCGAGCTGGGCATCGTCGGCGCGGCCGGTTGCCTCGAGCCCCGCGAGGACGCCCGCGCGGTCCGCCGCATTGCGGTTCTGCGACATCTTGAACTTCCCTTCGATCCGGGCAATTGCGATCTCGAACCCGACGATCCCGCCCAGCATGCGCGCGACATAATCCTCGTCCTGCGCAGCGAGAGTCCATCCCATACGTTCGTATTTCTTCGCGAGGGAATCGACGATCGCGCGCAGGCGGTCAGGCGAACTGAATGTCGCCGGCACCCCGTAGACATGGGCCGCCGCGTAGTTCCACGTGGGCACGGAGTTGTGCTTTGCGGCATACCACGAGGGGGAGATGTAGCCGTGCGGTCCCTGAAAGACGGCAAGCACCTCCCGGCCGGCCCGCGCACACTCCTCCAGGATTTCGGCCTGCGGATTGGGGCCCGCGAGATGGCCGATCAGGACATTGCGCTGCCTGTCGTGGAGAAGCGGGACATGCGAGACGACCGGCACGCCGCCGGCGCCGCACGCGACAAGAACGGCAAAGCCGAATTCGTCGATGAGCCGCGCCGTCGCCTCGTCGCTCGGACTGGCGAATGCGGATGGAATGTACATGTGGACACGACAGCCGCGGCGGGTCCGTCCCGCCGCGGCCGCTCCCGTATCAGTGGATCCAGAAGGGCTTGCTGGCCTCGAAATCGACGTCGGACCGGCTGAGGCCGAGATCTGTGCGCATGTAGTCGCTCATCTCGGCCAGCTGGTGTCGCTGTCGGGCGCGCTCCTGCCAGACGTACAATTTTTCAAATGCCGCCAGAAGCGCACGGTCCAGCGTGCGGACCGTCTCGACAGCGAGCTGGCGCAGGACGCGCACGGACTGCTCGATCGGACCGGTTTGCACGATTGTAACCATACAAGCCTCCTTTTGGCTGGCAAATGTAACGATATTCGTTACGAACCGGACAATGACATTGACACAATTTGGGGTCAATTATTACATTGTCATCATGACAACTTGGCTTCCGGCGATCGCCACCCGAATTGGACCCCGCTATCTCGCCATTGCCGACATGCTCGCGGCCGATATCGCCGCGGCCCGGCTGAAGCCGGGTGACCGCCTGCCAACCCATCGCGAACTCGCCTGGAAGCTTGGTGTCACCGTCGGCACGGTCACACGGGCCTATGCCGAGGCTGAACGGCGCGGACTGATCGCCGGCGAAGTGGGGCGCGGCACGTTCATCCGCGAGCGGATCGGCGATCCGACAAACGTGATGCCGCCGCCGGTCCCCACCACGGACGACTACGTGGATCTATCGCGCAATCTGCCGGCAATAGTGGGTCCCGCGCCGAACATGATCGCGCGCCACATGGCCGACCTCGCGCAGGAAGATCTGTCGCGCTTCCTTTCGTACGTGCCGAATGCCGGCATCGATTCGCATCGCGAGGCCGGTGCAGCCTGGATCGCGCGCCGCGGGATTCCGGCCGATCCGGCGCGGGTGGCCGTCGTGGCCGGCGCGCAGAACGGCATGATGCTCGCCATCGCGGCGCTCTGCCGGCCGGGCGACGTCGTGCTGACCGAGGCGTTGACGTTCTACGGCATGAAGTCGATCGCGCACCTTCTCGGTGTCCGGCTCGTCGGTGTCGAGATCGACGATTTCGGCATCATTCCAGATTCGCTGGAAGCGGCCTGCCGGCAACATGCGCCAAAGGCCATCTATACCCTGCCCACGTTCCAGAACCCCACGACGAGCCTGATGCCGATCGAACGGCGCAGCGCCGTCGCCGAAATCTGCCGGCGCCACAATTGCGTGATCATCGAAGACGACATCTACGGCTTTCTCGACGAAGCGAACACGCCGCTTGCGAAGCTCGCACCTGATTCATCGATATTCATCACGTCGCTCTCGAAGTCGATCGCACCGGGCCTGCGTCTTGGCTTCCTGCACGCGCCCGAAGCGATCATCCAGCGCGTGGCCGCCGCCATCCGCGCAAGCTCGTACATGATCACGCCCATCGTCGCCGAACTGGGTGCGCGCCTGATCCGGTCCGGCGATGCCCTGCGCGCCGCGACCTGGCAGAAATCTCTCGCGGAACGCCGCCAGACACTTGCCGCAAAGGTTCTCGAAGGGAGCGAATTCAATGCGCATCCCTCGGCGTTCCAGATCTGGCTCAAATTGCCCGAGCCCTGGCGACGGGAAGAATTCGTGGATGTCGCCCGGCGGCGCGGGGTTGGCGTCGCGCCGGCAAATGCCTTTGCGGTCGGCCGCGCCCCGGTGCCACACGCCGTCCGGGTCGCCCTCGCCGCCCCGGACAAGGACGAGGATCTTGTCCGTGCATTGGGGACGCTTGCCGAAATCATCGAGGAGCGCCCGGAGGGCAGCCTGCCGATGGTCTGACGCTCAGCAGAATTTATGGCCTGAATTCAATTCTAGACGGATATCATCGTATTATACTGGCGACGTACGGATTAGCCCCCGTCATGGTACGCCGGCCATGAAAATGAAGTGGACGCCCTCGATCGAGCAGGTCGCCGGAGCACGGTACTTGGCGATCGTCGATCGTCTGGCCACCGACATCGCTTCGGGGCGCCTGCGCTCGGGCGACCGGTTGCCCACGCACCGTGCACTCGCCGAACGCCTTGGCGTGACGATCACGACGGTCACCCGCGCCTACGCGGAAGCCGAACGCCGCGGCCTCGTCACCGCCGAGGTCGGTCGCGGCACGTTCGTGCGCGAAACGGCTGGCGACTCTCCCGAGGCCGTCGTGGCCGCGCCCGTCGCCGAGCAGGTCCCCATCGACATGGCGTTCGACCGCCCGCCGGATGGCGGTCCGGCGATCGAGGCGATCGCGCGACACATCGCGGCGTCCGCGCACGCCGAACGGCGCGCGCTCCTTCCCGGCGAGACGCCCGGCGGCAATATCCGCCACCGCGAGGCAGGGGCACGTTGGCTGGCGCGCCAGATCGGCGAGCATGCAGACCCGGCACGCATCGTTCTGGTCGCGGGTACCCAGCATGCGATTCTCCTGTCGCTTGGCGCCGTGGCCGGTGCGGGCGATGCCGTGCTGTGCGGCGCCCTGATCTCGTACGGCATGAAGGTCGGGGCGGGTATCCAGGGCTTGCGCCTGTTCGGCGTCGACATGGACGACGAAGGCATCCTTCCGGATGCCCTCAATGCCGCGATCCGGAGACGGGCGCCAAAGGCGCTCTACATCTCGCCCACGCATCACACGCCGAACAACGCGACGATGTCGGAGGCGCGGCGGCGACGCATCGTCGACGTGTGCCGGACCCACAACCTGACCATCGTCGAGGAAGACTGCTACGGCTTTCTCGAGCCTGCGCGCACGCCGTTGGCGGTCCTGGCCCCGGAACGCACCGTCCATTTCAGTTCGCTGTCCAAGTCCGTCAGCGCGAGCCTGCCGGTCGCCTATATCCAGTTTCCGGCGCGCAATCTCGAACGCGCGCACGCGAACCTGCGCGCGACGATCCATTCGACGCCGCCCCTCATGTGCGAAGTCGCCGCCCGTATGGTCGTCTCCGGCGATGCGGCGGTCGCGACCGACTGGTATCGGCAGCTCGCGCGCAAGCGCGGCAAGATCGTCCGGCGCAAGGTGCCGGGTGCGGCTGCCGTCCTCAAGAACGGGGCACATCAGCTCTGGCTTCCGTTGCCGGCCAGCTGGTCGCCCGGCCGCTTCGTCGAACTCGCTGGAAAGGCCGGTGTCCGCCTGCTGTCGGGGCGCGCGTTTACGCCGGATGGCACACCTGTCCCGAACGCCGTGCGCGTCTGCTTCTGCGCACCCGATTCCGAATCGGAGATGGCGACCGGGCTCGATCGGCTCGCCGAAATACTTGCAGTCTGTCCGCGCGAAGCAACTTGAAGCGGTAGCTCGAATACGATTGTCTTACTACAAAAAACATACGAATAAACCTGCTCCTCGTTGAGTTTCGGCGGCCATTTGGCAAGATTGCATCGGCCAACACGCCGGGGCAAAAAATGCCGAAACTGAAGTGGATCCCGAATATCGCCGGGCGCACGGGTCCGGTCTATTTGGCGATTGCAGACGTGATCGCCAATGATGTCGCATCGGGTCGCCTGCCGGTCGGGGCGCGGCTGCCCACGCATCGCGCGCTGGCCGGCGCGCTGGGCGTCACGATCGCGACGATCACCCGCGCCTATGCCGAGGCGGAACGCCGCGGATTGATCGATGGCACCGCGGGGCGCGGCACCTTCGTGCGCGACCGCCGGCGCGAATGCTCGTGCGGCCCCGACGAGGCGGCGCGCGCGGGGCGCGGTTTCGCCGATCTGTCGCGCAGCTTCCCGCTCGAACTTCCCGGCCTCGGCAACCACATCGAGGAGCTGCTGACGAAGATCGGCACGGCGCGCATCTCCGAGCTGGTCGGACCGCCGCCGCCGTTCGGGCGGCCCGAGCACCGCGAGGCGGGCGCGCGCTGGATGTCGCATCGCATCGGTGCGGCCGACCCCGCGCGCACCGCCATCGTGGGCGGCGCGCAGGGCGGCATCATGTTTGCGCTGACCGCGCTGACGCTGCCGGGCGACACGGTCCTTGCGGAATCGCTGTCGCATCCCTGCCTGCGGCCAGTCGCGCAGGTGACCGGCACCCGGATCGCCGGCGTCGAGATGGATGGCGAGGGCATGATCCCCGAGGCGCTATCCGAGGCCTGCAAACGCCATTCGCCCAAGGCGGTTTTCGTGGCGCCGACATTCCAGAATCCGACCGGATCGCTGATGCCGTTCCAACGGCGCGAGGCGATCGTGGCGATCTGCCGGCAGCACGGCGTGATGATCGTCGAGGACGACACGAACGGCCTGCTCGACGAGCGAAGCGTGCCGCTGTCGGCGCTCGCGCCCGAGAGAGCGATCTTCCTGACCGCGTGCGCCGAGACGCTGGCCGGGTCGGTGCGGATCGGCTTCATTCACGCGCCGCCCGCCGTGATGCAGCGCGCGGCCGGCATCACCTGCCTTGTCGCTTCGCCCACGTCCTCGCTCGCCGCCGAACTGGCCATGCACATGATCGATTCCGGCGGCGCACTGCGGGCGGCGGCATGGAAGCGCAACGTGGCCGAGGAGCGTCGCCGCCTCGCGCTGGACAAGTTCCCGGCCGGCGAGGCCGTCGCCCATCCCGGTGCGCCGCAGCTCTGGCTGCGGCTTTCGCGGCCTTGGTCGGGCGACTCGTTTGCCGCGGCCGCGCGCGCGCGCGGCATCGGCGTCGCGCCCGCCAGCGCATTCGCCATAGATCTGAACCTGCCCAAACCGGACGGCGTGCGTATCGGCCTCACGGTGATCGAGAAGGATGTCGACGTGCCAAGCGCCCTGTCCACGCTGGCGACACTGTTGGGCGAGGACGGCGCGCGGTCCGAAAGCCTCGCGGCCTAGCCTTGCCGGACCGTGTGCGCGTGGTTGAGCGGTCCGTGGCCGCTTCCGTATCCGGGCGCCAGTTCGATCGCGCGGCGGACATATTCGCGCGCGCGCGCGACCGCGATTTCAAGGTCGAGCCCCTGTGCCAGTCCCGTCGCGATCGCCGAGGCAAGCGTGCAGCCTGTACCATGCGTGGACGATGACGCGATGCGGGGCGACTCGAAATTCCGGAGTGTCGTTTCCGTGGCAAGGACGTCGACAAGGACATCGCCCGGCATATGGCCGCCCTTGAGGAGCACGGCCTGGCAACCGAGCGTGACCATCGTGCGGGCCGCGTGGCGCATTTCATCGATCGTTCGGATGCGCATGCCGGAAAGCGCCTCCGCCTCGGGGATGTTCGGCGTCAGGACGCGCGCAAGCACCAGAAGCCGCCGCTTCAGCGTGGCGACCGCCTCGGGCTGGAGCAGCGCGTGCCCGCCCTTGGCGAACATGACCGGATCGACAACGAGCGGGACACCGCGCGCCGCCGGTTCGGACTCGAGCACGTCGGCAACCGCGTCGATCGTCGCCGCGTCGTGCAGCATGCCGGTCTTGATCGCATCCGCGCCGATATCGCGCAGGACGACCTGCATCTGATGCGCGATGAACCCCGGCGGCACGGGCATGACGCCGTGAACGGCCTTCGTGTCCTGGGCGGTCAATGCCGTGATCGCCGTCGTGGCGAAGCCGCCAAGCGCGGTGACGGTCTTGATATCCGCCTGGATGCCGGCCCCTCCGCCCGAATCCGAGCCGGCGACGATCAGGACGCGCCCGCGCAAGGTCAGGACCCCGCGCCCTTGCGCGTCCGCGTGCGGCGGTCGAGATAGCGCGGATATTCCGGGGCGGCAGCCGGCGAACCGGCCGGCGCCGCGGCGCTCGCCTTCGTTCCGCCGGCAAGCGTTCCGCCTGCAGCTACGAGGGCGTCCACGACGCCGTCCACGGCGGCGCGCACGATCGCGGGATCGGCAGCCTCCGCCATGACGCGCACGACGGGCTCGGTGCCGGACTTGCGGATCAGCAGGCGCCCGTCGCGCGCAAGCCCGGCTTCCGCGGCGGCGATCGCCTTCTTGACGCCGGCGGCTTCCATCGGCGGCGGGCCGGCGAAGCGGACGTTCTTGAGGAGCTGCGGATAGGGATCGAAGACCTGCACGACCTCGGACGCCTTGCGCCCGGACTGGACGATCGCGGCGAGGACCTGCAGGCCGGCCACAAGACCGTCGCCGGTCGTCGCGTAATCCGACAGGATGACGTGGCCGGACTGCTCGCCGCCGAGATTCGCGTCGAGCTCGCGCATCATTTCGAGCACGTGACGGTCGCCGACCTTGGCGCGCGCGAGCTTGAGCCCCTGCCCCGCAAGCCACTTCTCGAGACCGAGATTGGACATCACCGTGGCGACCACGTGCTTGCCGCGCAGGCGCTTCTCGGACTTCCATCCGCGCGCGATGCAGGCAAGAACCTGATCGCCGTCCATTGAATGGCCGCGCTCGTCGACAAGCTGGATGCGGTCCGCATCGCCGTCGAGCGCCAGCCCGATATGCGCGCCATGCGCCACGACAGCCTGCTGCAGCAGCTCGATATGCGTGGCACCGCAGCCGCGATTGATGTTGAGACCGTCCGGGTCGACGGCAATCGGGACGATCTCGGCGCCCAGTTCCCAGAGCACCGTCGGCGCGACGCGATAGGCCGCACCGTTCGCGCAATCGATGACGATCTTGAGGCCGTCGAGGCGCAGGCCCTTCGGGAAGCTCGATTTGACGGATTCGATATAGCGGCCCGGCGCGTCATCCAGGCGGCGCGCACGGCCGAGCTTTTCAGGCGGCGCGCGACCGTCCGGATCGTCGAGGATGCGCTCGATCTCCGCCTCCAGCTCGTCGGACAGCTTGTAGCCGTCCGGACCGAAGAGCTTGATGCCGTTGTCGTGATGCGGATTGTGAGATGCCGAGATCATGACGCCGAGATCGGCCCGCAGAGAGCGCGTGAGCATCGCGACGGCCGGCGTGGGCAGCGGCTCGAGGATGACGACATCCATCCCGATCGAAACGAAGCCGGCCGTGAGCGCCGGCTGGAACATATAGCCCGACAGCCGCGTATCCTTGCCGATCACGACACGGTGGCGGTGATTGCCCTGGCGCAGGATCTTCCCCGCCGCGATCGCCACCTTCATGGCGATTTCGGCCGTCATCGGCGCGGCGTTGGCCGCCCCGCGAATCCCGTCGGTTCCGAAAAGCTTCCCCATCCGGGGCGCTTATAGGGGCTGGGGGAGCCTGCGTAAAGTCACGTCGGATTTCGGAATTTTTCAACGGCCAGCCAGACGGCCAGGGCCTGGCGTGTGGCCGCCACGTCATGGACGCGCAAAATGTCGGCTCCGCCGGATACCGCGGCCAGGGCCGCCGCGATCGAGCCCGGCAGGCGCTCCTTGGGCCTTTCGCCTTTCGACAGCGCGCCGATGAAGGCCTTGCGGCTTGCGCCGACCAGCACCGCGACACCGATTTCGCGCAGGCGGGGCACGCCGGCCAGGATTTCCGCATTGTGCGCGACCGTCTTGCCGAAGCCGATGCCGGGATCGACGGCAATGTTTTCCGGCGCGATCCCGGCTGCACGGACAGCCGCAACGCGGGCCGCCAGATACTGCGCGATGTCGCGCGGAGCATTCTCGTAGACCGGGTTCGCCTGCATGGTCTGCGGGCGCCCCTGCATGTGCATGAGCACGACTCCGACCTTGCGCGAGGCGACAAGCGGCAGGCTCGCCGCTTCGCCTGTCAGCGCGGTGACATCGTTGACGATCGCGGCCCCTGCATCAAGGGCCGCGCGCATCGTTCCGGCGTGCCACGTGTCGATCGATATGACCGCCCCGGCCTTCGCGAGCGCCGCGATGACCGGGACCACACGCCGGATTTCCTCGGACTCGGGCACCGGTTCGGCACCCGGCCGGGTCGACTCGCCGCCCACGTCGAGGATGTCCGCCCCTTCCTCCTTCAGCCGTATGCCATGCGCGATCGCGGCAGGCGCATCGTAGTGATCGCCGCCGTCCGAGAAGGAATCCGGGGTGGCGTTGACAATGCCCATGACGAGCGGGCGGTCGAGCGTGAAACGTTCGAAAAGGCGCATGGCTTAGGAATAACCGATCCCCGCGCGAAGACGGACAACGAAAAAGGCGACGGTCCGATACCGTCGCCCTTCTCCTTGCAACCCTGCAGCGGGGCTATGCGCCCGGCTGCGGCTGCGGGTCGAATCCGCCGGCCGGCTTGTTGCCGCCCGAACTGGGCACCGAGCCACGCCGGCCGCCCGGCTTCGTCGCGGGCGGCGGTTCGTCGGCCGACGGTCGCACGATGGGCTCGCCGCGCAGCAAGGCTTTCACCTCGTCGCCCGAGAGCGTCTCGTGCTCGAGCAGCGCCTTGGCGAGCTTGTGCAGGTCGTCAATGCCCTTGGTCAGCAGGTCGCGCGCCTTCGTCTCTGCCGTCTCGATGATGCGGCGGACTTCCGAATCGATCGTGTTGGCGGTCGCCTCGGACATGTTCTGCGTCTGCGTGACCGAGTGGCCGAGGAACACTTCCTGCTCGTTGGCCGAATAGCGGACGCGCCCGAGCTTTTCCGACATGCCGTATTCCGTGACCATGCGGCGCGCCATGCTGGTGGCCATCGAGATGTCGCCCGATGCACCCGTCGTGACGTTCTCCTCGCCGAAGATGAGCTGTTCGGCCACCCGGCCGCCGAAGGCCATCACCAGACGGGCCTCCATCTCCTTCTTGGACTGCGAGTACTTGTCGCGCTCGGGCAGGCTCATCGTCAGGCCCAGCGCGCGGCCGCGCGGGATGATGGTGACCTTGTGCAACGGATCGTTGCCCGGCTCCCACAACGCCAGCAGGGCATGGCCCGCCTCGTGGTAGGCCGTCAGTTCCTTTTCCTTCTCCGTCATGACCATCGAGCGCCGCTCGGTGCCCATCATGACCTTGTCCTTGGCGTCCTCGAGCTCGGCCATCGTCACCATGCGCTTGCCGCGCCGCGCGGCCAGCAGGGCCGCCTCGTTGACGAGATTGGCAAGGTCGGCACCGGAGAAGCCCGGCGTGCCGCGCGCGATCACCTTGGCCTCGACATCCGGCGCCAGCGGCACCTTGCGCAGATGGACCTTCAGGATCTTCTCGCGCCCGAGGACATCGGGGTTCGGCACCACAACCTGACGGTCGAAGCGGCCAGGGCGCAGGAGTGCAGGATCGAGCACGTCGGGGCGGTTGGTCGCGGCGATGAGGATGACGCCCTCGTTCGCCTCGAAGCCGTCCATCTCGACCAGCAGCTGGTTGAGCGTCTGCTCGCGCTCGTCGTTGCCGCCGCCGAGACCCGCCCCGCGATGGCGGCCGACCGCGTCGATCTCGTCGATGAAGATGAGGCACGGCGCATTCTTCTTGCCCTGCTCGAACATGTCGCGCACGCGGCTCGCACCCACACCAACGAACATCTCGACGAAATCGGAGCCCGAGATCGTGAAGAACGGCACGTTCGCCTCGCCCGCGATGGCGCGCGCAAGCAGCGTCTTTCCGGTGCCCGGCGGGCCGACGAGCAGCACACCCTTGGGAATCTTGCCGCCGAGGCGCTGGAACTTCTGCGGATCGCGCAGGAACTCGACGATCTCCTCCAGTTCGCCCTTCGCCTCGTCGATGCCCGCGACGTCGTCGAACGTGACACGGCCGACCTTCTCGGTCAGCAGGCGCGCCTTCGACTTGCCAAAACCCATGGCCCGTCCGCCGCCGCCCTGCATCTGGCGCATGAAGAAGACCCACAGGCCGATCATTACGAGGAACGGCGCCCACGAGACGAGGATCTGCAGGAGCGGGTGCATCGGCTCCTCGATGGGCGCCGCGGAGAAGGAGACGTTGTTCTTCTGCAGGCGCTCGACCAGCGTGGGGTCGTTTGGCGCGTAGGTGACGAAGCTGCGGCCGTCGGGCTGCATGTGGCCACGCACCTGCGGGCCGGAGATCGTCACGTCGCGCACCTGCTGGCGGTCGACCATGTTGAGGAAGTCCGAATACTGGATCTGCGCGGCATTGCCGCGCGGGTTCGACCCCTGGAAGAGATTGAAGAGCGCGATCAGCAGCAAGCCGATGATCACCCAAAGAGCCAGATTTTTACCGAAGTTGTTCAAGGGTTTGGCCTCGCGCGTCGAACTCGCCTGTCGCCCGCCTGCCCGTCACGGACCGATGAAAACCGGACCCGCCAGCGCATGCCGGGGACGGAAACGAATGGCCACGGTATCAAGCGGGTACCGTTCCCGTCCATACATCAGGTGGGGTACCAGCCCGACCCCGTCAAGGTCCCGGACGGCCGGCAGGACCGGGCGCGCGGCCGGGGGAATTCGCACGGCTGCGGCCTCCCGCACCACACGCGGCAATCCGTCCCATCCTTCGCGGCCCAACGGCCCGACGCTGAGGCCCGCCAGAGGCGCATCGAGGCGGACCTCGAAGCGCCAGTCCCAGACGACGATCCGCCCTTGGACAAGCGCGACAGGTTCCGGCAGATCAGCTTCCTCGCGCGACACGAGCAGGCGCGCGTCGCGCAACGGCACGAAGCGGCAACGCCCGAGCGTGCGCGCCGACGCCCCGGCCTGGAGCAGCGCATCAAGCGCCCGCGCCGTGCGCGGCCCGCGCGGCGCATACGCACCGCCGCCGATCGTCCGGGCGACGCGCGCCAGAGCGGTGCGCGCGCTTTGCGCCGGCGCGCGCGCAAGAACGCCGCGATCGACAAGCGCGAAGCCCGCGCCCGACAACTCGACCGCGCGCGCCAGAAGGACGGCGAGCGCGTGCTCGCGCGTGGCGCGTGCAGCGGCGCTGGCAGTATCCGGCCGCTCGGGAAGCGCTTGCCCTGTCGCGCGCAGCGCCGCCCGCGCAAAACGCGGGTCCCGGTTCGACGGATCCTCGATCCAGTCGAGCTCCCGCGCCCGGCAGGTCGCCAGCAGGTCGGCATGCCGGAAGCCGAGAAGCGGCCGCACCAGCCGCATGCGCGCGCGCTCGACGACCGCCGACATGCCCGCAATCCCGTCCGGACCGGAGCCGCGCGCCGCGCGCAGCGTCGCGGTTTCAAGCTGGTCGTCGGCATGGTGTGCCAGCAGCAGGTGCCAGATGCCCGCGTCGACACAGGCCTGCTCGAGAAGCGCCAGACGCGCCTCGCGTGCAGCCGCCATGATTCCGGTCGCCGGCTTTGTCCCGGTCCATTCGAGCCTGCGAAACGACAGGCCGTGCGAAGCGGCGCGCTGCGCAAGTGCCTGCGCTTCCGTGCGCGAATCCGCGCGAAGGCCATGATCGACATGTAGCGCCATGGCCTCCCCGCCACGCGCGGCGGCCCATTCCCTCGCAAGGCTCAGGAGTGCGGTCGAATCGCCGCCGCCCGACCAGCCCACCGCGATACGCGGGCGCGGCTCGAACGGGCCAAGCCCCGCCATCGCGGCGGCGAAGGCGGCCGCATCGACAGGGCTGCCGGGCGCGCGCATGCGCTCGCCCGCGTCAGCTGCACTGAAGGCGGGTACGCTCGCGCTGGGCGGCCAGCTTTATGGACTGGCTGGCGTTGGGATAGCGCCTCGCAAGCTCGGCAAGCGTGCCGCAGGCGTCCGGTTTGCGGTTCAGCTGGCCGAGCGACTGGCCCAGCCGCAGCAGGCTATCGGGTGCCTTGGCGTTCTGCGGAAAGCGCTTGAACTGCTCGGCGAAGGCGCCGGCCGCCTCGGACCAGTTCCGCCGCGCGTAAAATGTCTCGCCAAGCCAGTACTGCGCGTCGCCGGCCAGGCGGTGCGTGCCGTTGGCCGAAACGAAACCGCGCAGCGCCTCTTCCGCCCGGCCGAAATCACCGCGATCCTGCACGGCCTGCTGGTAAAGGCCGTAGGCAAACTCGTACTGCGTCTCGGGCGGGCCGGCGGGCAGCGTCACCTTTGCGGCGGCTGCCGGCGCCCCTCCGGCCGCTGCAGCCTGCGCAGGGGCCGGCGCGGCGGCAGGTTGGCCGGGGACGAGCACGAGACGCTGTTCGCCGGGCCTGCCGCTTGGGGCGGCCCCTGGCGTTCCCGGTGCCGGGGCCGCATCGGATTGCGCTGCACTGGCGGCCGGTGCGGCGGCAGACCCCTTCTCGAGCTGGTTCAGGCGGAAATCGACATCGCCCACGAGCTTGTCGAGCTTCTGCTGGGCGACATGGATCTGATTGAGGGTCTCCTCGACGCGCCCCGTCAGCTCGCGCATCTGCGTTTCCAGAGACGAAATGCGCTGGTCGGTCAGTTCGATGAAGCTGCTGGCGGGTGCCGACTGCGGGGGCGGCGAATTCGCCGCCTGGACGCCGCCGGCAGGCGCCGTCGTCCCGCGCGCGAGATTGCGCTGCATGACATCCATATCGCGCTGCAGACGGTCCATGCGCTCGATCAGGGCGCGCAGGTCTTGCTGCTGGGCGTGCGCGTCACGCGGCGCACCCGGCAGGATGGCCGCGGCAAGCGCGGCGCAAAGGACGAATCGGCGGATCATGGGCGCCGATCTTAAGGACCGGCCGGGGCGAAATAAAGGCACGACCGGTCCGCCGGCACGCGGCCGGCGGACCGGTCGGAATATCAATTGACCAGCATTACGGCGCGCCGGTTCTGGCTCCACGCCGCCTCGTTCGAGCCCAGCACCTGCGGGCGCTCCTTGCCATAGGAGACCGTGGTGATCCGGCGAGGCTCGACGCCAAGCTGAAGAAGCAGATTGCGCGCGGCCGCCGCGCGCCGCTCGCCGAGGGCAAGGTTGTATTCGCGCGTCCCGCGTTCATCGGCATGCCCTTCGAGGACGACCGACACGCCGGGGTTCTGGCGCAGCCAGCCGGCCCACGCTTCGACCGTGCGGCGCGCGTCGGCGCGCAGATCCGAGCGGTCGGAGTCGTAGTAGATCCGGTCGCCGATGCGCTGGGCGAGATCTTCCTGGCTTCCCGGACGGATCGCGCCGGGCCCGCCGAGTGCTCCCGACCCCACGCCGGCGCCCGCGTTGGACGGTGCGTTGGCCACGGCCGGCACGCCGCCCGAGCCGGTCACGCCGCCGGAATTCGACCCCGGCGTGTCGCACGCCGCAAGCAAGGTCAGGGCCGCGACGGCGGCCAGAAACTTTGTGCGCATTTTCGTCAGATTCCTCCGGTTGGACGCCGCGCCTTGTCGCCTGCGAATCGGCGCGGAATCAACCTGCAATGCAAACACGGCGGCGCCGAGACCGGATCGCGGCCGAATTGCGGCGTCGATCAGTCGACCCGGACGACCACGCGGCGCAGCAGGGCCGACGCCCGCTGCGATTCCGGCCCGAGAGCGCCTGACGCCTCGGCGCCATAGGACATCGTCTCGATGCGCATCGCAGGCACGCCGTGGCCGGTCAGGAAGTCGCGGACCGCGCCCGCACGCCGTTCGCCCAGACGGATGTTGTAGGCCGCCGATCCCAGGGCATCGGTGTGACCTTCGATGGTCACGCGCGAGCGCGGGTTGCGCTCGAGGCGCGCGGGCAGATTCTCGAGAGCGGTCCTCGCCGCCGGCGTCAGCTCGTAGCTGTCCGAATCGAAGAACACGAGATAGACGCGCGGCTCGCTTTCCGGCGGCGGTGCCGACGCGCAGCCCGCAAGCGTCGCCGCGAGGGCTGCAAGGGAGAATTGGCGGCGCGACAGGCACTGCATGGCGGTCATCCGAAGTGAAAGCGGGGCGTCCACAAAAACAAAGCGCCCGCCCGGTAGGTCCGGACGGGCGCTTCGATCACCTTGCGATCGTGCGGCGATAGACGCCGCGCAATCTGGCTCAGTTGACCTGCATCACCGAGCGACGGTTCTGCGACCAAGCCGCCTCGTTCGAGCCGAGGACCGCCGGGCGTTCCTTGCCGTACGAGATCGTCGCCACGCGGCGGGCGTCGATGCCCTGCGAGACGAGGAAGTTGCGGGCGGCCGTCGCACGACGCTCGCCGAGCGCGATGTTGTACTCGCGCGTGCCGCGCTCGTCGGCATGGCCTTCGATCGTGACCGTGTTCTGCGGGTACTGCTTCAGCCAGGCAGCCCAGCGCTCGATCGTGCGGCGGGCTTCCGGACGCAGTTCCGACTTGTCGAAATCGTAGAAAATGCGATCGCCGACGTTCTTGACCAGATCTTCCTGCGAGCCCGGGCGCGGACCTGCCTGGGTGGCCGGAGCAGCCGCCTGCGGCGCGGCGCCGGCGGAACCGCCAGCGGTGCCCGTCGTCGTAGGCTCGGTAGCGCATGCGCCCAGAAGGGCGACCGCGGCGAGCATGCTCATCAGCTTGAAGCGCATTTAATCGAACTCCTCTTTCTTCCTACCCACGTCTCGCGATGTGGTGTGACGGTTACAGTTGTGTCTAGCGGTGACGGATCCAGAACCGGTCGCAATGCGATCAACGCGAAATGCGCAGGCATAATACGGCAAGGCAGTCGCCGGGCGCATGGGCTGTTTCTCGCAATGCGTGCGCCGATCGAGTGGGCCCGCCTTGGCAAAACCGAGCGGAATATATCGGCGGAATCCTTACAAATCAAGGTCTGTCAAGGCAGTAGCGGGGACCATGCGGGGTCGGACCCATCCGCCGGAGTGAGGATCTCCCGCTCGTTGTAACCCGTTAGATCAATTGAGAAAAGCCGTGGATTCCCCCCCTGCCCGCGCGTGTCGGTCGGGCCTTGGCGAAAATACATCACTACCCGCCCATTCGGCGCCCAGGTGGGAGCCTCGACGAGGAAAGCGCGCGTCAGGAGCCGTTCGTCCTGCCCGTTCGGGCGCATGACGCCGATATAGAATTCGCCCTCCGTCTGCTTCGTGAACGCGATCAGGTCGCCGCGCGGCGACCACACGGGCGTCGAGTATCGCCCCGTCCCGAAGCTGATGCGCTGCACGTTTTCGCCGCCGGAGGTCATCGTATAGACCTGCTGCGTGCCGCCGCGATCGGAATTGAACACGATGCGCTGGCCGTCGGGCGAATAGGACGGCGACGTATTGATCGACGGATGGTTCGTCACGCGCAGCACCTGCCGCGTGCGCAGGTCCATCGAATAGATATCCGTATTTCCCTGTTGCGACATCGACATGATCACGCGGTTTCCGTCCGGCGAGAAGCGCGGCGCGAAGGTCATGCCGGGAAAATCGCCCACGACTTCGCGCTGGCCGGTGTCGATGTTGTAGAGATAGACGCGCGGACGCAGGATCGTCGGCTTGCCGGGCGTCGGCACGTAGGCGAGGTACGTGATCTCCTGCGCCGTCGGGGAGAAGCGCGGCGTCAGCACAAGTTCGCGGCCGTCGGTGAGGAAGCGGTGGTTGAAACCGTCCTGATCCATGATGGCAAGGCGCTTGACGCGCCGCTGCGCCGGGCCCGATTCCGAGATGTAGACGATGCGGGTATCGAAATAACCGTCTTCGCCCGTGACGCGCTTGTAGACCGCGTCCGATACGATGTGCGCGATGCGCCGCCAGTTGGCGGCAACCGTCGTGTAGACGCGCCCTTCCATCTGGCTTTCGCCGTAGACATCCCACAGGCGGAACTCGACGCGCAGCCTTCCGTCGCGCTGGGTCTCGACGCCGCCCTGCACGAGCAGGGCCGCGTTCAGGCTGCGCCAGTCGGGAAAGCGCGGCGGCGCGCTGCGCATCTGCGCGGGCGTCTGGATATAGGCCTTCTGGTCGATCGGCCGGAAAAGCCCGGAACGCTCCAGATTCGCGGCAATGACCTTCGCCATCTCGCGCCCGGTCGCCTCGTCCGGCCCCTCGCCGTAGAAATTCGCGACAGCGGTCGGCACGGGATCAACGCGCCCGCGCGTGATGTCGATGCGGACCTGGGCGGCGGCCGGAACGGCGGCGAGGGCAAGGCTGCCTGCAAACAGGGCGCGGCGCGTGAGCGGGATGCCGGAGGTTTCGATCGTCGTCATGGGCGGGTTTCCATCGGTCCTGGAAGCACGTTTCTAGAACGATTCGGGGGTCAGCGTCTTTGGCCGAGCATCTCGCTTGCCTTGAAGGCCAGCGTCAGGTTGCCGTTCGTCATCTGCTGGCCGCCGTTGCTGGGCATCGGCAGGGGCGACGCGCGCAGGACGGCCCGGCGCGCGCCTTCGGCGAAGGCCTGTCGGAATGGGCTGTCGTCGCCGGTCGCGCGCTCGATGCGTACATCCTGCACGGTCCCGTCGGCTAGAACCCACACGCGCAATTCGACCGCGAACGTCTCGACCCCGCGCGCACCGGCGTCGATGTTCCAGAACTGCGAAACGCGCTGCCGGATCGCATCCGTCTCCGTCATCGAAAGCGGCAGCAGCGGATTGTTCGGCGCGTTCGACGCCGCGCGCGCGCTCTGCTGCGGTGCAGGCGCCGGGGTCGCGGCGGCGGCCGGTGCCTGCGGCTTGGGCTTGGTGAGGTCGCGCAGCACGTTGTCGAGACTGAACTGCGGCGCCGTCTGGCGAGGTGCCGGCGCTGGTGGCGTGGGCGCAGGTGTCGGCGGCTTGGGCGGCGCTTCGGCCTTTGGCGGTGCGGGCGCCGGCTTGGGGGCGGGTGCCGGTTCCGGGCGCGGCGTCGGCGCCGGTGCCGGCGGCGGCGGCGCCGGAACGGGTGGTGGCGGCGCCGGAACCGGCGGCGCGGGTTGCGGTGGCGGCGGTGGTGGCGGTGGGGCCGGCTGCGGCTTCGGCGGCGGCGGGGTCGGCGGGGCCGGCTTTTCGACCGGCGGCGCCTCGGCCTTCGGTGGGGCAGGTGCCGGCGGGGCCGGCGTCGGCGGCGGCGCGTTCGTGATTGCCGCGATCGGCAGAACCTCGAAGATCATCGGACGTTCTTCGACCGGCAGATCGCGCTTCAGCAAATCCGGCAGGCCGAAGACCGCGACCGAGAAGACGGCGACGTGCAGCACGGCCGATGCGGCCATGCCCCAGCGCATGTTCCCGCCCGCCGGATCCGCCGCGTCGTCGTGTGCCGCGATCGCTCCCACCGCTCCCACCGCTCCCACCATCTAGCGCCGCGGCGCCTGCTGGCCGGGCCTTGTGCCGCCGGCCGGGACTTCCGCAACAAGTGCCACCTTGCTGAACCCGGCCGCGGAGATGGCACCCATCACCTCGAGCACGCGGCCATAGTTGATGGCCTTGTCGCCGCGCACGAAGATCCGCGCGTCGTTGTTGTTGTTCGTGATCGCGCGCAGCCGGGCGATCAGGGTCTCGAGATCGAGTTCGCTGTCCATCAGGTAGACGGCACCCGACGAGTTGACGGTCACGACGAGCGGCTCGTCCTGCCCGGTCGCGCGCGCGGCCTGGGTCTGCGGAAGATCGACCTGCACGGTCGATGTCAGCAGCGGCGCCGTGATCATGAAGATCACGAGCAGCACGAGCATCACGTCGACGAACGGCGTGACGTTGATCTCGGCGACCAGCCGCGAGCCGCGCCTTGCGGACCCCCGGCGACCGGTCTGCATCAGCGGCCCGGCCATGGCTCAGTTCTTCTCCTCGAGCTGGCGCGACAGGATCGCGCCGAACTCGGACGAGAACGTTTCGAGGCGGCCGGCATAGCGGTTCAGCTCAGTCGAGATCTTGTTGTAAGCGATGACCGCCGGGATCGCCGCGATGAGGCCGAGCGCTGTGGCGAACAGCGCCTCCGCGAGACCCGGTGCGACCGAGGCGATCGACGTGTTCTTGGTGATGCCGATGGTGTGGAACGACCGCATGATGCCCCAAACCGTGCCGAACAGGCCGATGAAGGGTGCGGTCGAGCCGACCGAAGCAAGGAACGTCATCTGCCGTTCGAGTCTGTCCATCTCGCGCGAGAGCGTCACCTGCATCACGCGCTCGATGCGCGCCTGCAGCGAAGCGCGCATCTGCCCGGCGGCGACGAGGCCCTTGGCCGCCGTCCTGCGCCATTCGCGCATCGCCGCGGCGAACATCGCCGTCATCGGATCGCCCGGCTGGTTGCCCACTCGGTCGTACAGGTCCTCGAGCGAACCGCCCGACCAGAACTGGTCCTCGAACTGGTTGGCGGCCGTGCGCAGCCGGCGCAGGCGCAGCCACTTGTCGACGACGATCGCCCATGTCCAGAACGACGCGAACAGCAGGATCAGCACGACGATCTGCCCGACGAAGTCCGCGTGCAGGAAGAGCGCCCAAGGCGTGAAATCCGGCATGCCGGAGCCAGCCAGCGCGGTTGTTTCGACTGTACGATCCATTTCTCGTTTCCTGGAAAGTTCGGGTTGTCTCAGGGTTTCGTGACGACAATATGGCGCGAAAGTGCTGCTCGGACGGCTTCGGGAATGCGGGTCGGCCGGCCGTCGGCAAGCCGCAGGCAGGCCAGTCGAACGGTCAGCCGGGCCAGCTCGGCTCGGTCTTCGGCACGGCGCACGGTCTGGATACCGTCGGCCGTGGCGCCGCCGACCTCGATTGTCTCGGATTCGACGATCAGCGCGTCGTCAAGCCGCGCGGGCCGGATATAGTCGACGCTGACCGAGCGCACCGCGAATGCGACCCCCATCGTCTCGGCCATCTCGCGCTGGACGATGCCGGCTTCGCGCAGGATTTCGGTACGCGCGCGCTCCGCAAACTTCAGGTAGTTCGCGTAATAGACGATGCCGGCCGCGTCGGTGTCCTCGTAGTAGACGCGCGTGTGGAAGACATGGGCTGCGTTCATTCGTCCGCCTCGTCGTCGCTCGCGGCGAAGTCGAGCTGGACCTGCGCACCGGCGGGCGGGGTGAGGCCGATATGCCGCCACCCCTTCTCTCCCAGGACCCGGCCGCGCGGCGTGCGCAGCAGCAGCCCTTCCTGGATCAGGAAGGGCTCGATGACTTCCTCGATCGTGTCGCGCTGTTCGGCAAGGGCTGCCGCCAGCGTCTCCACGCCCACCGGGCCGCCGCCATAGTTCTCGGCGATGCAGCCCATGTAGCGGCGATCCATTGCGTCGAGCCCCAGCGCATCGACCTCCAGCCTGCCGAGTGCCGCGTCCGCCGCCTTGCGGTCGATCTTCGCGACGCCGGCAACGGATGCGAAGTCGCGCACGCGGCGCAGCAGCCGCCCGGCAATGCGCGGCGTGCCGCGGCAGCGGCGCGCGATCTCGGCGGCCCCGTCGGCGGCGAGCGGGCAGCCAAGCACGCCGGCGGCCCGGCGCACGATCGCCTCGAGTTCGTCGGGCGAATAGAAGACAAGCCGCAGCGGAATGCCGAACCGGTCGCGCAGCGGGGTCGTCACGAGGCCAGCGCGCGTCGTCGCACCCACGAGCGTGAAGGGCGGCAGGTCGATGCGCACGGAACGCGCAGCCGGCCCCTCGCCGATGATGAGGTCGAGCTGGAAATCCTCCATTGCGGGATAGAGGATTTCCTCGACGGCCGGGGAAAGACGATGGATTTCGTCGATGAACAGCACATCACGCGGCTGCAGATTGGTGAGGAGTGCCGCAAGGTCGCCTGCGCGCGCGATGACCGGCCCGGAGGTCGCGCGGAAGCCGACGCCCAGCTCCTTCGCAACAATCTGGGCGAGCGTGGTCTTGCCAAGTCCGGGGGGACCGTGAAGCAGCACGTGGTCAAGCGCTTCGCCGCGCGCACGCGCGGCTTCGACGAACACGCGCAGGTTTTCGCGGACCTGGCGCTGGCCCACGAAATCGTCGAGCGACAGCGGCCGGATCTTCTGCTCGGGCGCGTCCGCCTCGATCGCTTCGCGCGCGACCTCGCGTTCCGGCATCTCGGTCTTCGCGCGACTCACGCGCCCAGCTCCTTGAGGCCGGCGGGAATGAGCGCCTCGACCCGCGCGCCGGCGCCGATCTTCCGTGCCGCCTTGTTGACGGCCGCCACCGCCTCGGCGCGGCGATAACCGAGATTGACGAGTGCCGAGACCGCGTCGGCGGCAGCTTCGCTTGCCGGCGCGGCGCCGGCGACCGTTTCGCCGCCAGCGGCCTTCCCCGCGGCGAGCGCAAGACCCAGCGATGCGACCTTGTCCTTGAGTTCGGAGGCGATGCGCTGGGCGAGCTTCGGCCCGACGC
This sequence comes from Rhodospirillales bacterium, assembly GCA_016794025.1. Classification (GTDB taxonomy): domain Bacteria; phylum Pseudomonadota; class Alphaproteobacteria; order CACIAM-22H2; family CACIAM-22H2; genus Tagaea. The sequence goes on from JAEUKX010000036.1 coordinate 33,585, forward strand.
CGTCGGCGCGCGTCAGTGTCGCGCGGTCCTCCGACAGGATCGCCGCCGCGATCTCGCCCGGTGCAAGGGCCGAGAGCAACGCCAGAGCGGCTTTCGGGCCCACACCCTGAACGGTCGTGAGCAGCCGGTAGCAATCGCGTTCCTCGGGTGCGGCGAAGCCGAAAAGCTCGAACGCATCCTCGCGGATGTTCGTTTCGATGTGCAGTAGGCAGGCCTCGCCGATGCCCGGAAGCGCAGCAAGCGTGCGCGACGATGCGCGCACGAGATATCCAACGCCATTCACGTCGACGATACAGCTGTCCTTCCCGCGCTCGTCGAGCTTGCCACGCAGACGCGCAATCATCGGGCACCTGCCATGACCGCACCCCGGGCCCAGGCCATGCGGCTGGCCGCGTGGTGCGCGTGGCAGATCGCGATCGCAAGCGCATCGGCAGCGTCGGGGCCCGCGAATTCCACGCCCGGAAGCAGCCGCCGCACCATCGCCTGAACCTGCGCCTTGTCGGCATGCCCTGCGCCGACGACCGCCTTCTTGACGGCATTTGCCGCGTATTCGGCAACGGGAAGCCCGCATCGCGCCGGGGCCAGCAGGGCCACGCCGCGCGCCTGCCCGAGCTTCAGCGTCGATGCCGGGTTGACGTTGACAAACGTCTCTTCGACCGCCGCCGCCGCCGGCTTCCACCGCTCGATCGCGGCAACCAGCCCGTCATGGAGCTGCACGAGGCGTTCGGCCATCGTCAATTCCGCCTTGCTCGTCACGCGCCCGTTGGCGACATGCACAAGCCGGTTGCCCTCCGCCTCGATCACGCCCCAGCCGGTCGTCTTCAGGCCGGGATCGATGCCGATGAGGCGCATCGCCGTTCAGGCCGCCGAAAGCTTGGCAAGAACGGCGTCGGAGACCTCGAAATTCGCGGTGACGGTCTGGACGTCGTCGTTGTCCTCGAGCGCTTCGACGAGCGCAATCGTCTCGCGCGCCTTTTCCTCGTCGAGCGGCACGGTCACGTTCGGCCTGAAGACGAGCGCCGCCGATTTCGGCTCGCCGAATTTCGCCTCGAGTGCCGTGCGGACGGCCCCGAAATCGTCCGGCGGGCACGTCGCGACATGCTGCTCGGCCGTGCTCTCGACATCCTCGGCACCCGCCTCGATCGCGGCTTCGAGAAACTCGTCCGCCGTGATCTTGCCGGCCGCGAACGAGATCTGGCCGACGCGCGCGAAGTTAAAGGCGACCGAGTTGGTCTCGCCCATCGCCCCGCCATGCTTGGAAAAGATCGTGCGGATGTCCGGCACGGTCCGGTTCTTGTTGTCGGTCATCGCTTCGACGATGATCGCCACCCCGCCGGGCCCATAGCCTTCGTAGCGCACCTCTTCGTAAACCACGCCGTCTTCCTGGCCCGAGCCGCGGCGGATCGCGCGATCGATCGTGTCCTTCGGCATGTTCTCGTTGCGCGCCGCGATCATCGCGGCCCGCAGACGCGGGTTGGCCGCCGGATCGGGCGAGCCCGTGCGCGCGGCAACCGTGATTTCACGGATGATCTTGGTGAATACCTTGCCCCGCCTGGCATCCTGCTTGCCCTTGCGGTGCATGATGTTCTTGAACTGGGAATGGCCGGCCATCTCGAGACGTCCCGTCGGAATGCAGTCGAATCGGCTAGATATAAGGGATTTAGCGCGAAATCTATACCAAACCTAGCGCATCGTCACGTTTTGTTCCCTTCCCAGGCCGAAGCGGCCGGTCGCGGCCTGCCTAGGGCAGCGCCGGGATGAGGCGACCGCCAAGGCGTACCGGCGCGACGCGCGTAGCGAGCCCGTTGTCGGCAATCTCGGCATAGATCGCGCACATCGTTCCCTCGCCGTCCGCGGGGGTCAGGCGCTCGCCGGGCATCTTGCGCACGAACCGCGCGACGGCCGCCTCCTTCTTCATGCCGATCACCGAATCGTAGTCGCCGCACATGCCGGCATCGGTCTGGTAACCCGTCCCGCCGGGCAGGATCTGCGCATCTGCCGTCGGCACGTGGCTGTGCGATCCGACGACAAGCGATGCCCGGCCGTCGCACAGATGCCCGAGCGCGTATTTCTCGCTCGACGCCTCCCCGTGGAGGTCGATCAGGATTGCGGCGTGACCGCCCGGCCCCAGCCTGTGCTGGGCAAGCAGCGCCTCGATACCCGCGAACGGATCGTCGAGCGGGTCCATGAACAGGCGCGTCATCACGTTGGCCACGAGGATCGTGCGCCCGCCGGCGAGGCGGTATGCCGCACTGCCCTTGCCCGGCGTGCCCTTGGGGAAGTTCAGCGGACGCAGCAGCTTCGGGTCGCGGTCGATCGTCAGCATCAGTTCGCGCTGGTCCCACACGTGGTTCCCGGTCGTGATGCAGTCGATGCCCGACGCGTAGAGTTCCGCCGCGATCTTGTCGGTGATGCCGAAGCCCGCGGCCGCGTTTTCACCGTTCGCCACGACGAAGTCGAGACTCAGCGATTTCCGCAGCTCGGGCAAATGACGGTGCACGGCATCGCGCCCCGACCGCCCGACGATGTCGCCGAGGAACAGCAGTCTCACCATGGCCACCACGCACGCCAGCCGTGGCGTCGCGCCTCCCTGTTCACGTCGATAGCCGCCTTTTCCGTCACGATCCAGTCGAGCGTCTGGTCGTGCGGCCCGCACGGGATGCGTTCGAAGCGCTGGACCGCGTACGCGACGCCGACGGCCCTCGTCCGGCCGCGCGCACGCAGGCCGGCAATCGTGCGGTCGTAAAATCCGCCGCCATAGCCGATGCGGTTTCCCTGTTCGTCATAGCCAAGAAGCGGCACGAGCAGGACATCCGGCTCGATCTGCGGCTGCGTGGGCAGCGGCTCGCGCATGCCGAATTTGTGGTGGGTCAGCTCGTCGCCCGGCTTCCAGAGCCGGAAGACCAGCGGTGCCGCGCGGCGCACCACAACCGGCAGTGCCAGCACATGCCCGCGCGCATCGAGCGCCTGCATCAGCGGCATCGGGTCAAATTCGCTTCCGAACGCGCAGTAGCCGGCGACACTTGCACCTGCGGCCAGCGGGACGCGCGCCAGGAAGCGGTCCCGCACGGCACGGGCCGCGGCAGCACCCTCGTGGCGATGGAAATGCTCGCGCCGCTCGCGCGCCACCGACCGGAGTTCGGCCTTGGCGTCGTCGAGTTCGTCTGGGGGGGGCTTGCCGATCTTCAATCCCGTGCGTGGGAGTTCGCACCCGGCTGCCGGATGCGGAAAGGTGGACGGAGCCGCAGCGGCCGTTGACGTTGCTTTCCTCCGTGGCCCGCTAACAGCAGGTGGGCGCCGTATGTCGATGCCAGGGCACCGATAGGGACAGCTCCCGAGGAGTTATTATCGCCCCGGGGAACATGCGTGCCTGACGCACCTCGCAGCCCCGTCCGGGATCGAACATAGGCAATGGCGCGCTTCGGGGCAACCGGCAGTATTGCTGAAAAAAAGAGGGCTCCGTCCGAAGACGGAGCCCCTAGTTAAGGGTAGGTCCACGCCGGTGGAGACTACCCGGCCCGCACGGCCGGAGCCGTACGGGCAAAGCCGGAGCGACGCCTCAGCGCTGCCCCTCGTAGGTGTAGATGTCGCGATCCTTCGTTTCCGGCACGAACAGCAGGCCGATGACGAAGGTGCCCAGTGCCACGACGATCGGGTACCAGAGGCCGTAGTAGATGTCCCCGGTCTGGGCGACCATCGCGAACGACGTTGCCGGCAGGAAGCCGCCGAACCAGCCGTTGCCGATGTGGTAGGGCAGCGACATCGACGTGTAGCGGATGCGCGTGGGGAACAGTTCCACGAGCGCCGCCGCAATGGGCCCGTAGACCATGGTCACGTAGAGGACCATGATCGTGAGGATCACGACGACCTTGAAAGGCTGTGCACGGAAGACGTCGAACACGTTCGACACCTTCACGCGCTCGGGATCGTTCGCCTTCGGATAGCCGGCGGCGTAGATCGCGGCGGTGGCCGCCGTGTTGAACGCCGTTGCGGCAGCACCCGCCGCGGCCCCCAGCTTCTCCGGATTGTAGGACGGGATCTCCACATCGCCGATCTTGACCGAGGCGAGGGTTCCGGCCGGAGCCGCCTCGTTCGTGTAGGCAACCGAGTTGCGGGCGAGGAACGCCTTGGCAATGTCGCACGACGTCGTGAACTTCGCCGTACCGACGGGGTTGAACTGGAACGAGCAGTCGGCCGGATCCGCCTTGACGACCACGGGTGCGGATGCCTGCGCCTTGGCGAGCGCGGGATCTGCGGTTTCCGTCAGCGCGTGGAACAGCGGGAAGTACGTCACTGCCGCGATCAGGCAGCCCGCGAGGATCACCGGCTTGCGGCCGATGCGGTCCGAGAGGCTTCCGAACAGGATGAAGCCACCGGTGCCGAAGATCAGAGACCACGCCACCAGCACGTTCGACGTGAACCCGTCGATCTTCAGGATCGCGCCGAGGAAGAACAGCGCATAGAACTGGCCCGTGTACCAGACGACCGCCTGTCCGGCGACGAGACCGAGCAGCGCCAGCAGCGCGATCTTGGCGTTCTTCCACTGTCCGAAGGCTTCCGAGAGCGGCGCCTTCGAATGCGTGCCCTCTTCCTTCATCTTGCGGAATGCCGGGCTCTCTTCCATCTGCATGCGGATCCACACCGAGATGCCGAGCAGGAAGATCGACACCAGGAACGGAATGCGCCAGCCCCACTCCGCGAAGTCCTTGTCGCCAAGGTACGTGCGTACGCCGAGGATGATGATCAGCGAAAGAAGCAGGCCGAGCGTGGCCGTCGTCTGGATCCAGCTCGTGAAGTAGCCGCGGCGGCCGTGCGGCGCGTGTTCGGCGACATAGACGGCCGCACCGCCATACTCGCCGCCCAGCGCCAGCCCCTGCAGGAGACGCAGGCCGATGAGGATGACCGGCGCCAGCGAGCCGATCGAGTTGTAGTTGGGCAGGCAGCCGACAAGAAACGTCGACGAACCCATGATCACGATCGTCATGAGGAAGGTGTACTTGCGGCCCACCATGTCGCCGAGGCGGCCGAACACAAGCGCGCCGAACGGGCGCACGAGGAAGCCGGCCGCGAACGCCAGGAGCGCGAACACGTTTCGCGCGGATTCGGGAAAGGCGCTGAAGAACTGCGCACCGATCAGTGCGGCCAGCGACCCGTAAAGGTAGAAATCGTACCATTCGAAGACGGTACCCAGCGAAGATGCCAGGATCACCTTCTTCTCTTCGCGCGTCATCGGCGCGTTGCCGTCCATCGCGGCTGAATTGGCGCTCATTCGCAGGAACTCCCCTTGTTGTTTGTTGCTTTGGCGTATAGTTCTTGTGCCGACTGCTTTCTCGGGCAGCCGTTCGCGACGACAAGACATCGGAAGCCCGTAAAATTGCTACGCACGCTCGGGCGGCCCCACGTAAACAAGCCGTAAACACAGTGGCGCTCTGGGAAATGGACAATTTCAGGCAGATCGTTCTGACCGCCGCGATGGTCCTGCTGACGACGGTCGTCTCGCACGTCCTGCTCCGGAACGCGTCGATCGCGACCGTCACGCTGCTGTTCGTTCCGTGCGTCCTTATTGCCGCGCTGCTCTGGGGCCCGTTGCACGCCCTGATCGCCGTGACGATCTCCATCGGCGCGATCAGCTTCTTCCACCTGCCGCCGGCCTACGATTTCTATGTCGACAATCCCGAGCACACGCTGGACATCGTGGTGTTCGCGCTTGTCGCGACGGTGGTGGGCGGCGCCGCAGACTGGGCGCGCCATTCCACCGAAAGCGCCCGGCAGCGCGAGGCGCGCATGCGCGAGCTCTACGATTTCAGCCGGCGCGTCGCCATGGTCGCCGACTTCGCCGAACTGCCCGCGATGGTCGCGCGCGAGCTTGCCCGTCTTGCGCATGCGCCTGTGGCGCTATACCGGCCGTCGCAGGAAGGATTCATGCCTGTCGCGACCGAAGGCGAGCCGCTTCCCGGCCCCGAACAGCACGCCGTCGCGACGCAGATCTGGAACGAGTGCCGCCAGCTGGGAAGGCCGCTTTCGCCGCGCGAGGCCGGCGGATGGTGGTATCGCGCCATCGGGCACGGCCAGGAGCCGGCCGGACTGGTCGCGACGCGGTCGGACGAGTTCATGCCGGGTGTCGAGCGCGTCTTCATCGACGCCTTCCTTGCGCTTGCCGCCAACGTGCTCGTCCGTGCCGATCTTGCCGCGCACATCGACGCGATCCGTATCGACCAGCGCGCGGCCGAACTGCGGGAGGCCGTGCTCAGCTCGATCTCGCACGACTTGCGCACGCCGCTCGCCGCGATCCTCGGATCCGCGACGACGCTGGAGCGCTACGGCGACCTGTGTTCGGCAAAGGAGCGCAACGATCTTAAGGTCACGATCCGCGAGGAAGCCACGCGGCTCGATCGCCTGATCGCGCGCATGTTCGATCTGACGCGCATCCGCGCCGGCAAGCTCGAGCCGGCGCTGGAACCCGTCGAACTCGTCGACGTCGTCGACATGGCCCTGCGGCACAACCGCCGTACGCTCGAACGCCACCGCGTTAGCGTCCACATTCCGGCCGATCTGCCGATGCCGGTGGCCGATGGCGTTCTCCTCGAACAGTCGCTTTCGAATGTCGTGGAAAACGCCGCGAAGTACGCGCCGGCCGGCACGACCATCGAGATCAGCGCAGCGAATGCGGCAGACGATCCGGCGACGGTCGAACTGCGCGTGCGCGACGAGGGGCGCGGTCTCACCCCGGAAGAGGGCCGGCACATCTTCGACCAGTTCTATCGGGCGGTCGACGGCGCGGCCGATCCGGGCGGCAGCGGTCTCGGCCTTGCGATCAGCCGCGCATTCGTCGAGGCATGCGGCGGCACGATCGAGGCGATCAGCGAGGGGCCCGGGCGGGGCACGACTGTCCGGATCCGCCTGCCGGCCGCGAAGACTCCGCTGCTGGCCGAAGAAGGCGAGGCGGCATGACCCGGCAACGCAGGATTCTCGTCGTCGACGACGAACCGCAGATCCGCCGCTTCCTGCGAACCGGTCTGTCCGTGCAGGGCTTCGAGGTGATCGAGGCCGAATCCGGCGCGGAAGCGCTGCGCGTGGCGCCGACCGCGCGTGCCGACCTTGTCGTGCTCGACCTGCAGCTTGGCGACATGGATGGCCTCGACGTGCTGAAGCGCCTGCGCGAATGGTCGTGGCTGCCGGTCTTCATCCTTTCGGTCCGTGACCGGGAAGCCGACAAGGTCAAGGCGCTGGAACTCGGCGCGGACGACTACATGACCAAGCCGTTCGGCGCGGCCGAGTTCGTCGCGCGCGTGAACGCGCTGATCCGACGGATCCCGGAAATCGCCGCGCAGCCGAAATTCTCGGTCGGCGATCTCACCATCGACATGGCTCGCCGGCAGGTCTTCCTTGGCGAAAGCGAGGTGAAGCTCTCGCCCAAGGAGTACCAGCTGCTCCAGTTTCTCGCCCGCCATGCCGGCAAGGTCGCCACGCACCAGCAGATGCTGAACGAGGTGTGGGGGCCCGGCCACGCAGAAGACGCGCACTATCTGCGCATCTTCATGCGCAAGTTGCGCAACAAGATCGAAACCGACGCGACCCGGCCGCGTTACATCATCACGGAACTTGGCGTGGGCTACCGGCTGCTTGCGCCCGACCAGTACGACGCAGCGTCCTAGACAGGCTTCCGGAACACCAGCGTGTGCCAGCCCGCGATGGCGAGCCGCCCGCGGAACGCGAGCCGCCGCGCGAGATAGGCGGCCTTCACCCACGCTTCCTGATCGGCGAGCAGTCCCGAAAGAACGAGCGTGCCGCCGGGCCTCAGGGCACGCGACAAGGGCGTGGCGAGCTGCGTAAGCGGCCGCGCAAGGATGTTGGCGAGCACCAGATCGAAACGCGCGCGCGTTGCGCCGAGCTTCGCGAAGCCGGCCGAATGGAGGGCGCGCACGCGGCACGCCAGCCCGTTGGTCGCGATGTTCTCGCGCGCGAGACGAACGGAATCGGCATCGATGTCGCTCGCAAGCACGCGGCAGGGTTTGGCGCGTGCCGCACCGATCGACAGGATCGCCGAGCCGCAGCCCAGATCGAGCACGCGGCGGAAACGTTTCCGCCGCGCGAGCCGGTCGATGGCCGTCAGGCAACCCTTTGTCGTGGCATGCTCGCCCGAGCCGAACGCGATCGACGCATCGAGCGCGATGGGCCAGCTTCCGGCCGGTGCCGCGCGTTCGACATGGCTGCCGAACACGAAAAAGCGCTGGATCGCCAGCGGCGGGAACGAGGCGCGGTTCTCGGCCAGCCAGTCGCGCTCGGGGATCTCCTCGACATCGATCGAAGGCACCGCCCGGCCCAGCGATTTCGCCGCGGCGAAGATCGCCGGCGCCAGTCGGCCGAGATCGGGCTTCGCGTCGAAGAACGCCTCGACCAGCCAGGGGCCGTTGGGCGAGGTCTCGAACGCCGTCAGCGCGCCGGCCTCTTCTTCAAGCGCCTGCACGTAGGCCTGCTGCGTCAGCGCGTCGGCCTGCAGCGCAAGCCGCCAGATCGTGCTCATGCCTTCTCCACGAAGCTTTCCATGACATGCTTGAGGCCGCTGTGCTCGAACTCGACCTCCAGCTTGCCGCCCTCCGCGGCGACGACGCGGCCATAGCCGAATTTCTGGTGGAACACGCGCATGCCTGGCGTCAGGCCGGACCCGTCGCGGCCAAGTTCGGTCGCCCGGCCCTCGATCACCGGTGCACGCCGCATTCCGCGCGCGAAGGACGGTTCTGCCGACGGCGCCGAGGCGGAAAACTGCGGTCCGTCGCCCCACAGGCCGGGTTCGCTCTTCACATCGAGCGTATCCGGCGGCAGTTCGGCCACGAAGCGCGAGGGCACGGACGACTGCCACATGCCATGGATGCGCCGGTTAGCGGCGAAACTGACATAGGCGCGCGTGCGCGCGCGCGTCAGGCCGACATGCGCAAGACGCCGCTCCTCCTCCAGCCCCTCCTCGCCCTTCTCGTCGAGCGCACGCGGATGCGGAAAAAGACCTTCCTCCCATCCCGGCAGGAAGACGGCGTCGAACTCCAGTCCCTTGGCCGCGTGCAGCGTCATCAGGCTCGCCATGTCGCCGGGAGCCGCCTCGGCGTTCTCCATCACGAGGCTCACATGCTCGAGGAACGCCGGCAGATCGTCGTACTCCTCCAGTGCCGCGACAAGCTCCTTGAGGTTTTCGAGCTTGCCGGGCGCTTCGGGGGACTTGTCCTCCTGCCACATGCGCGTATAGCCGCTCTCGTCGAGCACCGTGGCGGCGAGCTCGGCATGGTGCGCGCGGTCAAGCTGGGCACGCCAGCGCGCGAAATCGTCGACCACGCGGCGGACGGCATTTCGCGCCGCGGTCTTGAGCTCGTCCGACGTCACGATCGTCTCGGCCGAAGCGAGAAGCGGGATGCCTTTTGCGCGCGCGAGCCTCTGCAGCGTCTGGACGCTTGCCTCGCCGATGCCGCGGCGCGGCTTGTTGATGATGCGCTCGAGCGCAAGATCGTCGTCGGGCTGCACGATCACGCGGAAATAGGCGATCGCGTCACGGATTTCCTCGCGCTCGTAGAAGCGAGGACCGCCGATGACCCGATAGGGGATGCCCAGCGCAATAAAACGCTCTTCGAACTCGCGCGTCTGGAAGCCTGCGCGCACGAGAATGGCGATGTCGCCGAGCCTGGAACCGGAACGCTGCAGCGCCTCGATCTCGTCGGCGACGTAGACGGCCTCCTGTTCGCCGTCCCAGACCGGGCGCACGACGACCTTCTCGCCGCCGTTCGCGGCGGTCCACAGCGTCTTGCCGAGCCGGGTGCGGTTGTGCGCGATAAGTCCGGAGGCCGCCGCGAGGATGTGGCCGCTCGACCGGTAGTTCTGTTCCAGCCGCACGACCTTGGCGCCGGGAAAATCCTTCTCGAAACGCAGGATGTTTCCCACCTCGGCGCCGCGCCAGCCATAGATCGACTGGTCGTCGTCGCCCACGCAGCACAGGTTGCGCGACTGCTGCGCGAGGATGCGCAGCCACATGTACTGCGCGACGTTCGTATCCTGATACTCGTCGACGAGGATGTAGCGGAACCGCTTGTGATACTCGGCCAGCACGTCGGGCCGCGTCTGGAAGATCGTCAGGTTGTGCATCAGCAGGTCGCCGAAGTCGCAGGCGTTGAGCGTCTTGAGCCGTTCCTGGTACATCGCATAGAGCCGGGCGGCCTTTCCGCCCGCGACCTCCGCCGCGGGATCGGCACCCACGCGCTCGGGCGTCAGACCACGGTCCTTCCAGCGTTCGATCACGCCGTGGACGACGCGCGCGGGCCATTTCTTGTCGTCGATATTCTCCGCCTGCAGGAGCTGCTTGATCAGGCGGATCTGGTCGTCCTGGTCCAGGATCGTGAAGTTCGGCTTCAAACCCACGTGCTCGGCATGCCTGCGAAGGATGCGTGCGGCAAGCGCATGGAATGTGCCAAGCCACATCGCCTCGACCGTATCGCCCACGACGGCGGCGATGCGGTGGCGCATTTCGGCCGCCGCCTTGTTGGTGAAGGTCACGGCAAGGATCTGGTTCGCGAAGGCCTTTCGCGTGACCATCAGGTGGCACACGCGGGTGATGAGCACGCGCGTCTTGCCCGTTCCCGCCCCGGCCAGCACCAGCAGCGGGCCCTCGGTCGAGGTCGCGGCATCGAGCTGGGGCGGGTTCAGGTTGCGCAGGTAGGCCGGCAGGGCCGCCGATTCGGGCAAATCGCTCATTCCGGGCGCTGTATAGCATGCGCGGCCCTTGGCGAAACCCGATCGGACATGGACAATATGCACGATCGAGGTGTCCCTTCCCGCCACCCCCGGAGGCCTGCATGCGCCTGGTCCCGCGACTGCTGATCCTGCTCCTCGTGTTCCTGCCCCTGCCGCCTGCGGCAGCCCAGCAAGCATCGCAGCTGACGGGCACTTTCGACGCCATCGTGCGGCTGCGCACGTTCGTTCCGGCCGACGCGCGCACGGCCGCGACGCTGGGCCGGGAACGCGAGGGTACCGCCATCCTCATCGACGGATCGGGGCTGCTATTGACCATCGGCTACCTGATGGTCGAGGCGTCGGGCGGCGAGGTGCGCTTTGCCGACGGGCGCACCGTGCCGGCGCAGGTCGTCGGCTACGATCACGATACCGGATTCGGGTTGATGCGCGCGGTCGAGATTCCGAAGGGCCTTCGGCCGATCGCGCTGGGCAAGTCGTCAGCGCTGCGCGAGCGCGATCCCGTCGTCGTCGCAGCGCACGGCGGGCCGGACGCGGCGGCGCCGGCCTTCGTCGTCTCGCGCCGCACGTTCGCGGGCAGCTGGGAGTACATGCTGGAAAGCGCCATCTGGACGAGCCCGCCGCACCCGGCCTGGAGCGGGGCTGCCCTGCTCGATCCCTCAGGCCGGCTCGTGGGCGTCGGCTCGCTCATCGTGGCGAGCGCCAACGGCAGCGGACCGGCAATGCCGGGCAACGTCTTCGTGCCTGTCGACGACCTGCTCCCCATCCTTGCCGACCTGATCGACCAAGGGCGGTCGATGGCACCCGTGCATCCATGGCTTGGCATGGCCGTCGAGCCCCTTGCCGGGCGCCTGTTCGTCGTGCGGGTGACGCCGGACGGGCCTGCGGCACGCGCCGGCGTCCAGCGTGGCGACGTGATCGCTTCGGTCAAGGGCCGGCAGCCCGATGCGCTCGACGATCTTTTCCGCGCACTGTGGGCGCAGGGCCCCGCCGGCACGACGATCGAGTTCGACGTGCTTCGCGAGGGGCAGGTCCGACGCATGGCCGTGCCGTCGGCCGACCGGCGGCGGCACCTGAAGCTGCGTTCGTCGCTCTAGCGGAGTTCGAGATAGCGGCGCTGGAGCCACGCCGAGGCAAAGCCGAGTGCGGCCCAGAATATCGCCGCAGCGGCAAGCGAGAGGACCGCGAAGCGCTTCGCAAGATCCACCGGCAGGCTGCCCTCGCCGATCGTGCCTGTCTGCGAAAGAAGCCCGATCAGGCCCATTGCCTCGCCCGGCGCGCCGATGACGTGCGGTGCCGCCAGAAGAACGACGCCGAAAAGCCAGTCCTGCGAACGCCGGCCCAGGAACATGAGCACGCCGCCCGAAAGTGTCGCCGCGGCCGTCGCCAGCCACCAGACCTGCCGCGCGACCAGATCGCCCTCCGCCATTCCCGGCAAGGCCGGGGCCAGACCAAAGGCCGGGGCCAGAGAGAAGGTCGCAAATCCGAATGCCGCCAGGGCCGCGCCCACGCGCCAGTCCGGCGTCACGTCGCGAAGACTGCGGAAGACGAGCAGTGCGCCGTTGGCGAGGAGCGCAAAGCCCACGCCCGCGAGAATGTCGAAAATGACCGACCATGCGGTACGGGTCGCCCCTTCGGGCGACCATTCATGCGCGGCCGCGGGGTCGGCCACCTCGAATGTCTCGGCCGTATCGATGAGCGGCCAGATGCCGACCGCCTGAACGCCCGCCGCTACCAGCCCTGCGGCAAGGCCGGCTGCGAGCGCGACCCAGAAAAGCCGGGCGATCATCAGTGGCAGGGAAAGGCGAAGCTGTGCCGGGAGTCGTGCGCCGCGTTGTGGATATCCATGGCGCCGGCAAAACCGACGGCCGCCACGATCAGGGCGCCGAAAGCCATGGCCGAAAGTGCGGCCGTCAACGCGCGTGTGCGGACCTGCAGGGACGGTGCGGCAGCGGCGGTCTGGTCGGTCATCAGGGGGCCCTCGGGGAATACTCCCCGAATTTCTAGTCTTTCCTGCCCGAGGGAAGCAAGGGCGGCAATGCGATCCCCCGCCCGGCGGCCGGCGGGACAGGCAGAATTGTATGCGCCCGGACGACCGCATCGATACGCGCCTGATCGTCGGCGGCGAAGGGCACGACCCGCCGCGTGACCATATCGACCTGCAGCGACAGGAACTCCGCCGTCGCTGCGACAGCTCCGGTGGCCGCATTGCGCATCGTATGGAAATATCGCAGGCGCTTGGCGTCGGCCGACAGCAACTGCGTGGCCACCGCCAGCCGCTCGCCGGGCCGCAGTTCACCGACATAGCGCACGTGCGCGTCGACCGCGAAGAACGACCGGCCCGACGCCGTCCGCCATGCGGCGCCAAACCCCATCGCCTCGAAGAAGACATCCGTCGCGCTGTCGAACGCCAGCACGTAGTACGCGACATTCATGTGGCCATTGTAGTCAATCCATTCGGGCCGGATCGGCTCGGAATGCCGGTCGAGCGGAGCAGGGAAATCGGCGGCTGAGGTGGTCGGCTTCATGGCGTGCCTGACTGCGCTTGTATCAATCCGATGCTTCGGCCGCGGTCGAATCGTTCCGGCCGGATTGCCGGCTAGTCTATTCGAAATCCCGACCGCCGGAGACGTTCCATGATCGAGAAGCAATTCACCCGCGACGAAAGCAACCGGGCAGCGCATCAGGAGACCCAGCACTTCAAGGCCGACATCGCGGCGATGCTGCCGCACGTTGACCGGCGCGAACGCATACCCCTCGTCCCGTACATGCCCACCGCATGAGTGGACGCGGCATCGGCGTGCTAGGCTCGCCGCCGACATGTCCGCCCTGCTCGCCCTGCTGAACCGCCACGCGTCGGCCATCCTCGCTTCCTGCCTCTTTGTCGGCATCGTGCTGCCCGGCCTTGCGGCTGCGGCGCGTCCGCTGCTCGTCCCGGCCATCACCTTCCTTCTCGCCTCGGCGATCACGCGCATGGACTGGGCGAGGCTTGCCGAACCGTTGCGCCGGCCACTTGTGCCACTCCTTCTCGTGCTGGTCCTGATGGCGGGGGCACCCGTGCTGGCCGACGCCGTCGTGCGCATGCTGCCGCTGCCTGACGGCCTGAAGCTCGCGATACCGCTTTTCGCCACCGCCCCCATGCTGGTCTCGGTCACGGCCTATGCGCTGATGCTGGGGCTCGATGCGCGGCTGGCGCTCGTCATCCTCGTCGGCACGAGCGTCGCACTGCCCGTCGTTCAGCCGCCGCTGGCCGCATGGTTGCTTGGCCTTACGATCGATCTTGGTGCAGGGGAATTGATGATGCGCCTGTCCGGGCTCGTCGGCGGCGCGTTCGCCGCCGCCTGGGTCGCGCGCCGGCTCCTGGGCCCGGAAGGCCTCGCACGGCACGACGCGGCCATCGGCGGGGTCGGCGTGCTCGTGCTGGTGCTTTTCGCCTTCGGCGCGGTCGACGGGCTTGCCGTACGTCTGGCGCAGGAGCCCGGCAAGGTCGCGCTCTATCTCGTCGCGGCGTTCGCGACGAATTTCGGCCTGCAGGCAGCCGCAGCGGCCCTGCTCGTGCCGGCCGAGCGCATGCTGGGTCTGGCGCGCGGACAGTCGCTTGCCGCAGCGCTGGCTGCCGGCAACCGGAACTTCGCGCTGCTGGTCGGCGCCATGGGCGTGGCGACCGACACGGACGTGTTCCTTTTTTTCACCTGCGTGCAGTTCCCGATCTACATGATCCCGGCGCTGCTCGGGCCCCTCTATCGCCGGGCACTGGCTTCCGGCTAGACCGGGACGTTGTCGATGAGACGCACGTTGCCGAGCCAGACAGCCGCGAAGACACGCGCGGGCCGCATCCCGGCGGGCTCGAGCGTCTCGGGATGGCGCAGTTCCAGATAGTCGATACGCCCGAAACCTGCCGTCGCGAGGCTCGCCCGCGCTTCGGCCAATGCTGCGGTAGCGGTTCCGCCGCGGGCGACCGTCTCGGCGATCCGGCGCATCTCGCGATTGAGCAACGGGGCGATTGTCCGGTCACCGGCCGAGAGGCGAAGATTGCGCGAGGACAGCGCCAGTCCGTCGGCCTCGCGCACGGTCGGGCAGCCGACGATCTCGACAGGAATATCGAGGTCGCGAACCATTCGCCGGACGACCTGCAGCTGCTGCCAGTCCTTCTCTCCGAACATCGCGAAATCGGGCAGCGCCTGCAGCAGTAGCTTGGTCACGATTGTCGCCATGCCGGAGAAATGGCCGGGGCGGGCCGCGCCGCAAAGGCCATCGGTCAGCCCCTTCACCTCCACGCGCGTGGCGCTGACTTGGGCGTACATCTCGTCGACCGACGGGCAGAAGGCGAGATGCGCGCCCCGTCCGGCAAGCAGGGCGACATCGGCCGTTTCCTGCCGTGGATATCTCGCGAGGTCCTCGTTCGGCCCGAACTGCGTGGGATTGACGAAGATCGACACGACGACCCGGCAGCCGCGCGCAAGCCCCGCATCGACAAGCGAAAGATGCCCCGGATGCAGCGCGCCCATCGTCGGCACGAGCGCCACCGGCATGCCCTCGCGCCGCCACGCCGCGACACGCGTGCGCAGGTCGGTAACCGTGCGCACGATTTCGGTCATACGCTGAAGTACTTCGCCTGCGGATGATGCAGCACGATGGCCGACGTCGACTGCTCGGGATGGAGCTGCCATTCGTCGGACAGCGAGATGCCGATCTTCGAGCCGTCGAGGAGTTTCAGTATCTGCTCCTGGTCGGCAAGGTTCGGGCAGGCGGGATAGCCGAACGAATAGCGCGAACCGCGATAGCCCTGCTGGAGCATCCTGTCGATGTCGCGGTCGTCCTCGCCCGCGAAGCCGAGCTCCGCACGGATGCGCTTGTGCACGTATTCGGCCATCGCCTCGGCCAGCTCCACGCCCAGCCCGTGCAGGTAGAGATAGTCCTGGTACCTGTTGGCCGCGAACCATTCGCGCGCCACGTCGGAGGCGCGCTGGCCGACAGTGACGACCTGCAGGCCGATCACATCAAGCTCGTTGGCCGTGCGGTCGCGGAAGAAGTCGGCGATGCACAGGCCGCCCTCGCGGTTCTGGCGCGGGAATGCGAAGCGCGCGACTTCGCTTGAGGCATCGTCGAGCAGCACGACACTGTCGCCTTCCGAATAGCAGCGCCAGTAGCCGTAGACCGCCTGCGGTTTCAGGATCTGCTCGGCCTCGGCCATGTCGAGCATTCGCTTCAGGATCGGCTTGAGCTCGAGGGCCGCCCACGCCTTGTATTCGTCAAGCGACTTGCCCGCTTTTCGGAAGCCCCACTGGAACTGGTAGAGCATGCGCTCGTTGAGGTACGGCACCAGCGTCTTGACCGGCACCTGTTCGAGCGTACGGGCACCCCAGAAGGGTGGCGTCGGGATCGGCGCCTTCGCCGCCAGTTCCGCACGACGAAGCTTGAGCTCCTCGAGATCGAGCGGCCGAAGCGGGCGCGCATCGGCGGCCTGACCGAGCGTGCGCGTCTGGTTCGACGGCCGGCCCGCGCGCTTGGCCTTCAGCTTCTCCAGATGCTCGTCGATCCTGCGGTTTACGACCTTGTCCATCAGGTCGAGCCCGTCGAACGCGTCCGAGGCGTAGGCGACACGGCCTGCCCCATAGGCGGCCACGCAGTCCTCCTCGACGTACTTGCGCGTGAGAGCGGCCCCACCCAGCAGCACAGGCACGTCGAGCCCTTCGCGCGTCATCTCCTCCAGGTTCTCGCGCATCACGACGGTCGACTTCACAAGCAGGCCAGACATGCCGATGCAGTCGGCCTTGTGCTCCTTCGCCGCCGAAACGATGCTGGCGATGGGCTGCTTGATGCCGAGATTGACGACTTTGTAGCCGTTGTTCGTCAGGATGATGTCGACGAGGTTCTTGCCGATGTCGTGCACGTCGCCCTTGACCGTGGCGAGGACGATCGTGCCCTTCTGCTGGCCCTCGACGCGCTCCATGTGCGGCTCGAGGAAGGCGACTGCCGCCTTCATCGTCTCGGCCGACTGGAGCACAAAGGGAAGCTGCATCTTGCCCGCCCCGAACAGTTCACCCACCACCTTCATGCCGTCGAGAAGGAAGGTGTTGATGATGTCGAGCGGCTTGTGGCTCTTCATCGCCAGTTCCAGATCCTCGTCCAGGCCCTGCTTGTCGCCGTCGACGATGCGCTGCTTCAGCCGCTCCTCGACCGCCTCGGCGCGCTTGCGCGTGCCCTTGGCCTCGCCCTTGCGGTTCTCGAACAGCGCGATGAAGGCCTGCAGCGGATCGTAGCCCTCGCGCCGCCGGTCGTAGATCAGGTCCTCGGCGACGCGCACTTCCTCTTCCGGGATCTTGTGCAGCGGGAGGATCTTGGAATGGTGGACGATGGCGCCCGTCATGCCGCGCTTGACCGCATGATCGAGGAAGACCGAATTGAGCACGTGGCGGGCGGCGGGATTGAGTCCGAAGGACACGTTCGACAGGCCCAGCACGATCTGCACCTCGGGCATCTCCTTGGCGATCGCCTCGATGCCGTTCAACGTGTCGAGCGCCAGCTTGCGGTCGTCCTCGTTCCCCGTCGCGATCGTGAAGGTCAGCGGGTCGATCATCAGGTCGCTTTCGCGAAGCCCGTAGCGGCCGCACGCGAAATCGCGCAGGCGCTTGGCGATGGCAAGCTTGGTCGCCGCGTCCTTTGCCATGCCGGTCTCGTCGATCGTCAGCGCGATGACCGAGCAGCCGAAGCGCCGGGCCAGCTCCATGCGCTTGGCGGCCGGCTCTTCGCCATCCTCGAAATTGATCGAGTTGAGGATCGCCTTGCCGCCGTAGAGCTTGAGCGCGCTTTCCAGCACGATCAGCTCGGTCGAATCGATGACGAGCGGGGCGGTAATCGAACCGCGGAAGCGGCTGACGACCTCGCCCATTTCCTTCACCTCGTCGCGACCGACGAAGGCGGTGCACACATCGAGCGCGTGCGAGCCTTCGCGCACCTGCTCGCGACCCATGTCGAGGCAGCCTTCCCAGTTGCCCTCTTCCTGGAATTTTCGCCACGCGCGCGAGCCGTTGGCATTGCAGCGCTCGCCGATCGAGAAGTACGCGTTCTCCTGGCGCAGCGGCACCTGATGGTAGAGCGAGGCGACCGAGGGTATCCAAACCGACTTGCGCGCCTTGGGCGCAGGGCGGTGACCGCCCGTCGCACGCCGACGCAGCATCTGGTCGAGTGCCGCAATGTGGCCCACGTCGGTGCCGCAGCAGCCGCCGACCATGTTGATGCCGTCCTCGGCGACAAAGCGTTCGATCCACTTGGCCATCGCGTCGGGCTGGAGCGGATAGTGCGTCTTGCCATCGACCAGTTCCGGCAGGCCCGCGTTGGGCTGCACTGTGATCGAACGGGTCCAGTTCTCGGCCACCCACTTCACATGCTCGGCCATTTCCTGCGGGCCCGTCGCGCAGTTGAGGCCGATCGAATCGACGTCGAGGGAATCGATGACCGTGGCCGCGGCGGCGATATCGGCGCCCACGAGGAGCGTGCCGGTCGTCTCGATTGTCACCTGCACGAGGATGGGCACGTCGCGGCCCAGTTCGATGCGCGCGCGCTTGACGCCGTTGACCGCGGCCTTGATCTGAAGAGGGTCCTGACAGGTCTCGATCAGGATGCCGTCGGCCCCACCGTCGACGAGGCCGCGCGCCTGGATTGTCAGCGCGTCCTCGAGGCTCTGGTAGTCGATATGACCCAGCGAGGGCAGCTTCGTGCCCGGCCCGATCGAGCCCAGCACGAAGCGCGGATTGCCGTCCTTATTCGCGAAGGCCTCTGCTTCCTCGCGCGCATATTCGACCGCGAGCTTGTTGATCTCGTGCGCCTTGTCCTGGAGGTCGAACTCGGCGAGCGTGATGGGCGAGCCGCCGAACGTGTTGGTCTGCACGACGTCGGAGCCCGCCTCAAGATACGAACGCGCGATCGAGCGCACGAGGTCAGGGCGCGACAGCACCAGCACCTCGGTGCAGTTCTCCTTGCCCCAATAGTCGCGCTCGATGTCGAGCGTCATCGCCTGCACGCGGCTGCCAGTGCCGCCGTCGCACAGCAGCACGCGATCCTTGAGGGCGTCGAGGAAATGGGGGCGCATGGATGTGTCTTTCTTCAGGCGGCCTTGGCGGGGATCGCGACGGGACGCAGGCCCAGCACGTGGCAGATCGAATAGGCGAGATCGGCGCGGTTGAGCGTGTAGAAATGGAATGCGCTGACGCCGTGCGCCTGCAGGCGGCGGCACTGCTCGGCCGCCACCATCGCGGCGACGAGGCGGCGCGTGTCGGGATCGTTGTCGAGCCCTTCGAACAGGTGCGCGAGCCACAGCGGCACCGAAGCGCCGCACATCTTCGAGAACTTGACGACCTGCGCGAAGTTCGTCACCGGCAGGATGCCGGGCACGATCTCCGCCCTGATTCCGCGCGCAGCGCACTTGTCGCGGTAGCGCAGATAGACATCCGTATCGAAGAAATATTGCGTAATCGCGCGCGTGGCGCCGGCGTCGAGCTTGGCCTTGAGATAGTCGAGATCGGCGTCGGGCGAAGGCGCGTCGGGGTGTGCTTCCGGGTAGGCGCCGACAGATATCTCGAAATCCGCGATCTTCTTGATGCCCGCGACAAGGTCGTTGGCATAGGCGTAGCCCCCGGGATGCGGCACGTAGCGCGACTGGCCGGCCGGCGGATCGCCGCGCAGCGCCACAATGTGACGCACGCCCGCCTCCCAGTAGCCGCGCACGACCGCGTCGATCTCCTCACGCGTGGCGGCCACGCATGTCAGGTGGGCGGCAGGCTTGATCTTCGATTCCTGCGCGATGCGCTTGACGACGGCGTGCGTGCGCTCGCGCGTGGTACCGCCGGCCCCGTAGGTGACCGACACGAAGCGCGGCCCCATGGGGGCAAGGCGCTCGAACGACGCCCAGAGCTGCTTGTCCATCTCCTCGGTCTTCGGGGGGAAGAACTCGAAGCTGACATGCAGCTTTCCGGCGAGGCGGTCGTCTCCGAACAGGCGGTTCGTCATTATTTCGTTCCTTCGTGTACTTCAGTGTGTCGTCGGACTGTGCGGCGGCTTGTCACCCGCCCACAGGCAGACAGTCAGTTTCTCGCCGGGCAGCGCCACGGTCTGCGCAGGCTTCAGTCCCGCAGCCCGGAGCCAGCCTTGCACCTCGCCGTCCGAGAATCCCAGCCGGCGATGGGCATGCTCGGTGCGCAGGGCGTCGAGCTCGTGCGGTGCGAAATCGGCGATGACGATACGCCCGCCCGGCTTCAGCACGCGCGCGGCCTCTGCAATCGCAAGCGCCGGATCCTCGGCGAAATGCAGGACCTGATGGACGGTCACCGCGTCGAATGCGGGGCCCTCCCACGGCAGGCGATACATGTCGCCCTGACGGACATGCACGTTGGCAAGGCCAGCGCGCGCAAGGTTTGCACGCGCAATTCGCAGCATCGACGGGGACTGGTCGATACCCACACCGCGCACGCCGCGCGCGCCGAGCAGTTCGAGGATCCGGCCCGTGCCCGTTCCGATATCGAGTATTTCCGTTCCGTCGCCGGCCGGAACCAGCGCCGAAAGCTCGCGCTCGACCTCCGAATCCCGCACGTGGAGCGAGCGGATCCGGTCCCAGGCCTTTGCGTTCTCTTCGAAATACGCGGCCGCCCGCTCGGCGCGCGCCGCACGCACGGCGGCCAAGCCGTCGCGGTCGCGGCGCAATTGCGCGTCTTCTGCCGGCAGCATGTCGGCCAGCCGCCGGACGAGGCCGTTTGCCTTCGAACCTTCGGCCAGGCGGTAGAAGACCCAGCTTCCCTCCGGCTGCCGGTCGAGAAGACCTGCATCGCACAGCAGTTTCAGGTGACGCGACACGCGTGGCTGGCTCTGCCCCAGGATCTGGACCAGTTCGCTGACCGTCAGTTCGCCCTGCGCGCAAAGCGCCAGAAGGCGTAGCCGGGTAGGCTCCGCGGCCGCACGCAGGCCGTCCAATAGATTGTCGAGTGTCTGCGTCATGATTTCAGGATTTATATAAAGATATATTTATATCTTTCAATCGATATTTTTTTGAGACCCCTCCAGAACGCCTTTACCAGTGTGCCAATTCCGCAACATTTCCACGTTAACCTTTGCGGGTGCTCGGGGTTCGCTAGAGCGGCCCAAGACGCTTGTGATAACAATCACTGCTTCTTGATCGAATCGATGCGAGGCATTGATCGCGTCAAGAAGTCGCGGCGCGTTTACGGTCCTGCAAGGGACGTAAATGTACGGTTGCGTGTCGTGTTCGAGCAGTCCCGAAGGGTAACGCCGTCCAGATGTCCGCCTTCCGTCCCGCCCGTGGCCCCGAGCTTTTTCTCGCGTCCTCGATTCTCGCCCTCCTGCTGATGCTCGCGCCGGCGGCACGCGCCAACGAGCCGGTCACGGCTCAGGCTGGCGCCGAGATTTCCGATCCGCTCGAGCCGATGAACCGCTACTTCTTCGAGGTCAACCGCTTCCTCGACGCGATCGCGCTGAAGCCGATGGCTGCATGGTACGGAATGTTGCCGCAGGGCGTCCGCACCGGTGCTGGAAATTTCCTCGGCAACCTCCGCAATCCATGGACGGCCGTGAACGACGGCCTTCAGGGTGAGGGCCAGCGCGCCGGAACCGCGGTCGCCCGCTTCTTCATCAACACGCTCATCGGCTTTTTCGGCGTCTTCGATCCGGCTGCCGACATGGGGCTCAAGCCGCACGAGGAAGATGCCGGACAGACCTTCGCCCGCTGGGGCGTGGATGACGGTCCGTTCCTGATGCTTCCTGTCTTCGGTCCGTCGAACGGCCGCGATCTGGTAGGCCTCGTGACGGACTCGGTGCTCGACCCGTTCAATCTCGTCACGCGCGCAAACGATGCCAAGTGGGCGCCGTTCGCGCGCACGGGCACCACGGCGGTCCACAATCGCGATGCGAACGCGCAGCAGATCGACGATCTGGAGCGCACGGCTACCGATCTCTACGCCACGGTCCGGCGAATCACGGTCGAACGCCGGCGCGCCGAGATTCGCAATGCGGCGCCCGGGTCCAACACCCCCTCGCCGCGCATGACCGACGCCGAAGAGCCGGTCCGCTCCGGGCCGAGCGCCGAAGTCCCGCGCTGAGAGCGGGACAATGGAACGACGCCGTTTCCTGGTCCTCGCAGCTTCAGGCTTGGCCGGACTCGCTTGCGTGCCCGCGCAGGCGCAGAATGCCGTTCCCGACGCGAAGGCGTTCATCGACAGTCTCGCGCAGCGGGCCATCGACGGCCTGACCGCCAAGGACATAGATGCGGCTGACCGCGCCAAGCGGTTCCGCGAACTTTTCACCGAGACTTTCGATGTTCCGGTGATCGGGCGTTTTGCGCTGGGGGCGCCCTGGCGCACGGCAAGCGAATCGGATCGCGCCGACTATCTCAGGGCATTCGAGGATTATATCGTCGCGACCTATGCGACGCGTTTTGCCGAATACGGCGGCGAGAAGATCCGCACGGTCGGTTCGCGCAAGGGGGACGACGACGAAGCGTTCGTCGCGTCCGAGTTCGTGCGCGCGCAGGGCGCGCCGGTGCGCGTCGACTGGCGGCTTCGCGCGAACAAGAGCGGCTGGCGGATCATCGACGTGATCATCGAAGACGTCAGCATGGCGATCACGCAGCGGGACGATTTCTCCGCCACGATCCAGCGCAACGGCGGGAAGCTCTCGGCGCTGATCGACGCACTGAAGAACAAGACCGTCAGCGTGAATTCCGGCAAGGGCTGACGGGCAGCGCGCCCGGCGCGCCGCCCTATCGGTCAGTTCCGCGTCAGCGGCTTGTACTTGATGCGATGCGGCTGGTCCGCATCGGCGCCGAGACGCCGTTTGCGGTCGGCCTCGTAGTCCTGGTAGTTGCCCTCGAACCACACGACCTGGCTATCGCCCTCGAACGCGAGGATGTGCGTGGCGATGCGATCGAGAAACCAGCGATCGTGGCTGACGACGAGAACGCAGCCCGAATAGCCGAGCAGCGCCTCTTCGAGCGCACGCAGCGTATCGACGTCGAGATCGTTGGTCGGTTCGTCGAGCAGCAGCACGTTCGAACCGGCCTTCAGCATCTTGGCAAGCTGCAGGCGGTTTCGTTCGCCGCCCGAAAGCACGCCGACCTTCTTCTGCTGGTCGGTACCTTTGAAGTTGAACGAGGCGACATAGGCGCGGCTCTGCACCTTCTTGCCGCCGATCTCGAAGATGTCGTCCCCGCCCGACACCTCCTCCCACACGGTCTTGTTCGGATCGAGGGAGTCGCGGCTCTGGTCGACATAGCCGAGCTTGACGGTATCGCCGACCGTGAGCGTGCCGGAATCCGGCTTTTCCTGCCCCATGATCATCCGGAAAAGCGTCGTTTTGCCCGCGCCGTTCGGGCCGATGATGCCCACGATGCCGCCGGCGGGCAGGCGGAAGTTCAGGTTGTCGATAAGCAGGACGTCGCCGAACCCCTTCGAGAGACTCTCCGCGACGACGACGGTATTGCCCAGTCGCGGACCGGGGGCGATGGCGATCTGCACGCTTTCCGGCGCGCGGTCGCGTTCCTCGGCGACAAGCGCATCGTAGGCCTGGATACGCGCCTTGTTCTTCGCCTGACGCGCACGCGGGCTTGCCTTGATCCATTCAAGCTCGCGTTCGAGCGTCTTCTGGCGGTTCGTCTCCTGCTTCTCTTCCTGGGCGAGACGCTTCTGCTTCTGGTCGAGCCACGAGGAGTAGTTGCCTTCCCACGGGATGCCCTTGCCGCGGTCGAGTTCCAGTATCCAGCCCGCCACGTTGTCGAGGAAGTAGCGGTCGTGCGTGACGGCCACCACGCAGCCCGGATATTCGTGCAGGAAGCGCTCCAGCCAGGCCACGGACTCGGCGTCGAGATGGTTAGTCGGCTCGTCGAGCAGCAGCAGATCGGGCTTCTGCAGGAGCAGGCGGCACAAGGCCACGCGCCGGCGCTCGCCGCCCGAAAGCTTCGTCACGTCGGCGTCGCCCGGCGGGCAGCGCAGCGCGTCCATCGCGATCTCGATCGTGCGGTTCAG
Source organism: Rhodospirillales bacterium (assembly GCA_016794025.1). GTDB lineage: Bacteria > Pseudomonadota > Alphaproteobacteria > CACIAM-22H2 > CACIAM-22H2 > Tagaea. The sequence goes on from JAEUKX010000036.1 coordinate 57,341, forward strand.
GTCCCAGGCGTCGGCCGCGTCGATCTTTTCCTGCAGCTCCGCCTGCTCGGCGAGGAGCTCGTTCATCTCGTCGTCGTCCGTCACCTCGCCGAGCTTGTTCGAGACCTCCTCGAACCTGTCGACCATGGTCTTCAGCGAGCCGAGCCCCTCCATGACGTTCTGCGCGACGGTCTTCTTGGGGTCGAGCGCCGGTTCCTGCTCGAGATACCCGCACGTGGCGCCCTCGGCGAGGAAATGCTCGCCGGCCGTATCGGTATCGCGGCCGGCCATGATCTTGAGCAGCGTCGACTTGCCCGCGCCATTGAGACCAAGCACGCCGATCTTCGCGCCGGGAAGGAAGGACAGCCAGATGTCGTCGAGAACCTTCTTGCCCCCCGGATAGACCTTCGCGAGGCGCTTCATCACATAGATGTACTGGTAGGCGGCCATCTGTCCGTCGTCCTTCCGTATGCGGGAACCCCGGAGATAGCACACCCCGAGACGCGATCAAGCCTTCAGGCGCCCGCCGCGAGGCTTGCGCGCCGGGCGGCATCGGCCCGGAACGCGTCGAGAGATTTAAGGATGTCTTCCCGCCCGATGTCGCGCGTGATGAAGACGAGCTTCGTGCGCCGGTCGGCATCCGGCCACGCCGGAAGTCGTGCCGGCGGATGGAAGAGATGCTGTACGCCGTGCAGGACGACGGGCTGATCCTCGCCGGCAACATTCACGATGCCCTTCATGCGCAGCAGGTCGTTGCCGCGCGTCGAGGCAAGGCTTCCCAGCCATGTGGCGACCATGTCCCAGTCGAGCGGCTCGTCGATCACCAGACAATGGGCACGGATCCGATCGTCGTGCCGGTTCACGTCATGTGCGTGGCCGTGCGCGTGGTCGTGATCGCCGTGATGATCGTCATGGTCATGGTCATGGTCATGGTCATGGTCGTGGGCATGGCCGTGCTCCTGACCATGCACGTGGCCCTTGCGGGCGGCATAGGCTTCCTCGTTGAGCCAGCGGCGGACATCCGCGGTCTTGGTGCCGGGATCGTAAAGGCCCGCATCGAAAAGCTCGCGTGGGTCGGCCTCCCCCATCGCCGCGACGATGACGGGAGCGGCCGGGTTGATCGTCTTCAGGCGCGCGCGAAGGTGCGCAAGCGCATGGGCGTCCGCGATATCGGTCTTCGTCAGCACCAGACGGTCGGCGACCGCGATCTGCTTGACGCTCTCGAACTGGACATCGAGCTCCGCCATGGCATTGACCGCATCGACGGTCGTCACGACGCCGTCGAGCCTGTAGTAGGCGGCCAGCACCGGATCATCCATCAGCGTATGGAGGATCGGCGCCGGATCGGCCAGACCCGTCGTCTCGATGACAACGCGCTTGAACTCGGGCACCTGGCCGCGCACGCGCTTCAGATAGAGATCGCGCAGCGCGACCTCCAGATCGCCGCGCACCGTGCAGCAAAGGCAGCCGGCATTCATCTTCACGAACTGGGTCTGCGCACCGGGATCGACATGATTGAGCAGTTCGCCCTGCACAAGCAGGTCGTCGAGGCCGATCTCGCCGAACTCGTTGATAATGACCGCCGTTTTCGCCATGCCCGGATGCCGCAGGAGGTGGCTCAGAAGCGTCGTCTTGCCGCTGCCGAGAAAGCCGGTGAGGACGGAGATCGGGATCGGCGTCCAGCCGCCGGGCGCATTCGGATCGGTCATGGCGCTTCGATAGCATGTGCGCCCGCGGGGCGCTATCCTGCGGCCCGGCATGGACAAACGGGGAATTCCGGCGCTCTGGATCGTGGCGGCAATTGCCGCCGGGACAGCTCTCTTCGCGGGCCTGTCCTGGAGCCTGTCGCGCGGCGGACAGGTGCCGGGCCATGGTGCACTTGTGCTCGCCGCAGCGCTTGGAACCGGCTTCGCCGCCGCCATCCTCGCCTTCGCGGCCAGACATGTTCTCGGACACCGGCTTGCCGACGAGATTGCCGCTCGCCACCTCGATGCCGAGCGGCTTGAAACGGCGCTCGCCGCCCGCGCCGGCGCCGATGCCGAACTTGACCATGATCGCCGCTGGCTATCCGCGATCCTTCGCGACCTTGGCGAGGCCGTCATCGTTGCATCACCCGACCACCGGATTCTCCTTTTCAACGAGCGCGCGCGCGAGCTTCTTTCCCCCTGCGGGCCGGTGGGCCTGCAGCGGGATCTCGCCGGGCTTGTCGACGTGGCGCCGATCGCGAACGCGACGCCCGGCGACCACGACATCGAAATCGACCTGCAGCTTTCCGACGGGCGGGGGCCATTCTCCGCACGGATCGGCTGGGTCGTGTCGCCGGACGGCGTGCGCGAGGCATACGTGGTGTCCCTCGCGGTTCCCCGCTCGGCACGGCGCGCGGCGGATGCGCCCGCACCCCGGCCGGAGTTCTACGATTTCGACCTTGCGCGCCTGAAGCCCGCCGGCGGCAGCCTCGGCGCGCGGCGGCTGTCGACGCTCACCTATGTCGTTTTCGATCTCGAGACGACCGGCCTCGACACGACGAACGACGAGATCGTTTCGATCGGTGCGGTCCGGACGCTCGGGCCGCGTGTCCTCGAAAGCGAAACCTATTCCACGCTCGTCGATCCCGGCAGACCCATTCCGCCGGCTTCGACCGCGATCCACGGGATCGACGATCGCGCGGTCGCCGGCGCGCCGGGCGTCGTCGAAGCTGTGGCGGGTTTCGCGCGCTTTGCGAAAGACGCAATCCTCGTGGCGCACAATGCCGCGTTCGATCTTGCCTTCCTGCGGCGCGCGGCGGCGAAAGCCGGCATCGCCGCCGACCACCCTCCGTTTGATACGCTGATGCTCGCGCGCTGGCTCTTTCCCGACCTCGCCGACCACAGCCTCGACGGGCTCGCCGCAAGGCTCGAGCTGACGATCGAGCGGCGCCATTCGGCGCTCGACGATGCGCTCGCGACGGCCGCGATCTTCGCTTGCCTCCTCGGCATCTGCGAACGGCGCGGCATCGCGAGTTACGATGCGCTCGTCGAATCCTCGAACATGGCGCTCGAGATCCACGCCGCGGCACGGCGTTTCATCCCAGAAGCCGGCCGGTAAAGTCCGCCCGTGTCCGGGCAAGGAAGTCGTCGACGGCGCGCAGCGCCTCGACGAGTGCCGATCGTTCGGCCTTCGAAAGCGAGTCGGGGCGAATAAAATTGTCGGGCCGGCGCCCCTCGCGGGCATCGGCAAGCTGGGCGCGCAGCATCAGGCGGGTCAGCGTGTCGAACGCGCCGTCGAGGGCTTCCGCATCGGCCGCGCGCAGGGTTTTCTTCGCCGCAAGGGCCGCGATCCTTGCGCGGGTACCCGTCTCGGCAATGCCGCGCGCGATCGCCTGCAGACGCACCGCCGCCACAAGTGGCATCGTGCCGTTGAGCTTGAGGTCGATCTCCCCGGCATGCTCCCCCGATCCCTGGGTGGAGAGGCGGCCAAGGAAACCCAGCGCCACATGCAGGCGCCGGTCCTCACCCAGCATCGCGCCGGCAAATCCGGCATGGCGCGCGAGCGCTTCGGAGACGGTCGCCCGCAGTGCCGCCGCGGGCGCGGGGTCGCCCCAGATCGGCTCGAAATCCAGGAAGATGTCGGCATAGAGAAGGGCCGCGGGTGTCTTCCTGGCAATCCACGCCGTCACCTGCTCGCGCCACTGCGGCAGGGTCTTGCGCCACATCGGGTTCGACGACATCACGTTGCCCTTGCAGAGCTCGAAGCCGACGTCTGCAAGCATCGTCTCGAACCGAACGGCAAGGCCGACGAACCACTCGGTGATCGCGTCATGCCGGTCGTCGGGATAGTCGCCCAGGATAAAGCCGTGGTCCTGGTCCGGCGCAAGGAAGCTTTCGCCGCGGCCGCCGGACCCCATGATGATCAGCGTGAACGGCACGGGCGGCGGACCGAACACGGCCAGACATGCGCGCAAGACCATCCGGTGGATGTCGCGGTTGATCTCGGTGACGATCCGCTGGATTTCGGGAGCGGGCAAACCGTCGTCGAGCAGTGCCTGCGCAAGCTCGACCTGCGCACGCTTCGCTTCGCGATGGTCCTCGATTCCGTCCTCGAGGGAGCCCAGCACGTCGAGCTCGCGCATCACCCTGGCGCCGGCCGCCGCCAGCGCATCGGCCCGCGCCACGACACCGAGCGGGCGACCTTCGGCATCGACGACCGGCATGTGGCGCCAGCCACGGCGGCGCAGCCGCCCGACGACTCTATAGAGGTGCTCGCCGGGCCCGACCGCCGCCGGGTCGCGCGACATGACCGTGGCCAGTGCGGCATCCGGCGCGACGCGCAGGGCCACTCGCGTGACGATATCGCGCTCGGTCAGCAGACCCGTCAGCCGGCCGGCCGCATCGATGGCCAGCACCGACGAGCTCTTGCTTCGGGCCATTGCCGCGAGCGCCTCGTCGATCCTGGCGGCTTCTGCAAGCACGGGGACCTCGCGCATGGCGTCGCCTGCAGTGCCCAGGAATAGCGCCGTGGCTGTCCGACCGACCATGTCCGGCCTAGCTCACCGCGACTTCGCGATCCCCGTCGAGCGGCGCGCCGGCGAGCAGTGCAGCGCCGATCCGATCAAACGCGACGCGACGGCGCAGCTGGCTGGCAAAGCCGACGAGGCCGAAGGCCACGGCATTCCGGACGACATCGAAATCGCCAGCGCGATTGTCGCTGAAGACCGGGAGGGTCGCGAAGATCGATTTCGCCGAGTCGAGGGTCAGGCGTTCCGGTTCGACCGGCGGCTGGGCCTGCGCAAGGCGGGCGGCGAAAGCGTCGGCCATGTCGCGCCAGCCGTCCGTCCGATGGTCCGGGACCGGATATTCGCCCAAAATTGCGGCATAGAGCGCGCACATCCGCCCTTCCAAGTCAGCCCGCCCGTCCTGGCAGGCCTCGGGGATCCGCGCGAACGTCAGCAGCGACATGTCGGCCGCGAGTCGCGCGAAGGTCTCCCACCGGCACCGGCGGAAGACCTCGTTGAAACCCTTGTCGTTAAAATAGTGCTGCCCGTACCACGCAAGCGTGTTCCGGGAGAATTCGTAGGTCAGCCGCTGCGCGAGCAAGGATGCCTCGCCGCTCAGAAACCGCCGCATTTCAGATGGATCGGCGATCGGCCGCGCCATCAATGTCCGGATCAACGACGCGAACATGTGTATCTGCCGTCACCCTTCCTGCCGCATGGATTTTCAACTTTATCCATGTTTCAGAAACTGTTGTCTAGCCAGCGAATCCCATGTTACACGGTGTATCAAGTGCGTCGAAAAGTACGCGCAGAAACAACGTGGGTACACGCCGGTAAACTGAAAAAAACAGCAAGTCGCCATACCGGGGGGCTCATCGGGCCGACCGGTGTCCCCTGGTAACCAGCGGTCGTGTGCAATCGACCCGGGGTATTTTCGCCAAAACCGCCAGTCAAAGCGCGTCAGGGCGGAAGATACCTGCGAAACGAGAGGAGACGACGAATGAGCAAGAAACTATCCCCCGACGAGATGAAAGCCTATTGGAGCCGGACGTCCTCGCTGATGTGGACGCTGCTCGTCCTGTGGCTGTTCTTCGGGTTCATCGTCCACATGTTCGCCCCGCAGCTGAACGGCATCCGGATCCTGGGCTTCCCGCTCGGGTTCTACATGGCCGCGCAGGGTTCGCTGATCGCCTTCGTCGTGATGTGCTTCTGGAACGCAAGCGCCCAGAACAAGATCGACGAAGAGTTCGGCGTCTCGGACGAATAAGAAAGAGCGAGGGAGAGCCGAAATGGCCGGAGCCGCCGCAAACAGCAGTTTCCTGAACAACCTGGGCCGGATCTACGGGATCTACACCGGGACGTTCGTCGGATTCGTCATCGTCATCGGTATCCTCGAGTTCCTCGGGGTGCCCGACAAAATCCTCGGTTACCTGTTCGTCTTCCTGACGATTGGCGTCTACGCGCTGATCGGCTGGCTGTCGCGAACGGCCGAAGTCTCGGAATACTACGTCGCCGGACGATCCGTGCCGGCCTTCTACAACGGCATGGCGACGGGCGCCGACTGGATGTCGGCCGCGTCGTTCATCGGCATGGCCGGCTCGCTCTATTTCGGCGGCTATGACGGCCTTGCCTTCGTGCTCGGCTGGACGGGCGGGTACGTGCTCGTGTCGATCCTGATGGCGCCGTACCTGCGCAAGTTCGGCCAGTTCACGGTGCCGGACTTCTGCGGCGCACGTTACGGCGGCAACGCGGCGCGCACGCTGGCGGTGATCGTGCTGATCACGGCCTCGTTCGTCTACGTGGTGGCGCAGATCAACGGCGTGGGCATCATCACCGCCCGCTTCCTCGGTCTCGACTACCAGACCGCGTGCTTCGTCGGCCTCGTCGGCATCCTGGTTTGCTCGATGCTCGGCGGCATGAAGGCGGTCACGTGGACGCAGGTCGCCCAGTACATCATCCTGATCCTCGCCTACCTGATCCCGGTCGTGATCATGTCGGCGCAGGTGACGGGCGTTCCGATCCCGCAGCTGATGTACGGCCAGGCGCTCGAGAAGATCGAGGCGCTCGAGAAGACCCTCGGCGTCGCGAAGAGCCACGTCGCGGCCTTCTCGGACGCGAAGGGCGCCTTCGACTTCAAGGTGGCCATCAACTACTTCGCGCTGATGATCTGCCTGATGGTCGGCACGGCGTCGTTGCCGCACATCCTGATGCGCTACTTCACGACGCCGTCGGTCCGCCAGGCCCGCGATTCGGTCGGCTGGTCGCTGTTCTTCATCTTCCTGCTGTACTTCACGGCGCCGGCCTACGCGGCTTTCGCCAAGCTGGAAGTGTACCAGAACGTGATCGGCACTTCGGTCGCCTCGCTGCCGACGTGGGTCGCCTCCTGGGGCAAGCCGGGTCTTGCACTGGTCGGAGCCTGCGACGCGGCCAATGCGGTGCAGTTGTTCCCGCTCTGCACGGGCGTGACGGGTAACGGAGACGGAATCCTCCAGCTTTCGGAGTTCCGCATCCATCCCGACGCGATCGTGCTGGCGACGCCGGAAATCGCCGGCCTGCCCTACGTGATCGCGGGCCTCGTGGCCGCCGGCGGTCTCGCGGCAGCGCTGTCGACCGCCGACGGACTGCTGCTGGCGATCGCGAACGCGCTCTCGCACGACATCTACTACAAGATGATCGACCCCGAGGCGGATACGAAGCGCCGCCTCATCATCAGCCGAGTGCTCCTCGCGCTGGTGGCCGTGATCGCGGCGTACGTCGCGGGCACGCTGGGCGCGGGCATCCTGTTCCTGGTGTCGTGGGCCTTCTCCATCGCCGCGTCGGGGCTGTTCGCAGCCCTCGTGCTCGGCATCTGGTGGAAGCGGGCCGGCGACAGCAGCGGCGTTGCCAGCATGCTCGTGGGTTACGCGGTGTGCATGTTCTTCCTGATCACGACGGAGTTCTACGGGCCGGCCCTGAAGGGCATGCTCGGCGACCTCGTCACGATCGTGAAGGTGCGCGGCCGCGACGTCGCCTACATCTGGGGCATCAACAACATCTCGGTGGGCATCTTCGGCATCCCTGCGGCATTCATCGCCCAGTGGATCGGCGTCAAGATGGGCTCCGAGGCGACCCCCGAGATGCAGACCTTCATCGACTCCATCCGGGTCCCGACGGGCGACGTTGCCCTTCTGCCCGGCATGGCGGCGAAGGACTGAGACCAAACGACCGCGGACGCCCCCCGCGTCCGCGGCTAGGGGCGGATCCCGAAAGGGATCCGCCCTTTTTTTCACTTGCGACGGGGCCGGGCGGATGTCGGATTCTGCGTTTTTCCTGAACTACCTGCCGTTCTGGGTCGTGAATTACGGCCTCGCCATCGTCCTGTGGTCGTGCCTTGGCCGCTTCCTGCTGGCGTTCTTCGTTCCGTCGATGCAGCCGACGAACTACATCTGGCGATGCTTCGTCGCGCTGACGGACTGGGCCGTTCGCGCAACCGCCGTGGTCACGCCAAGCTTCGTCCCGGCCCTGCTCCTGCCGCCGATCGCCGCATTCTGGATCTTCCATCTGCGGCTGGTCGCGTTCCTCGTGATGTGGCGCTGGGGCCTCGTGCCGCCGGTTGCGGCAGGCTGAGGGGGCGGACATGACACGCTCCCAGGCATTCGCGCTCGTCCTCGGCCTCTCGGCCGCGAACGGCATCTTCTCGCCCTATCTCGACCTCGTGCTGGCGCTCTCGCCGGTCTGGCTGCCGACCTGGCTGCCCGAGTCCGCAGGGCTCCTGTTCTACGCGTCCAGCATGCTGACGGCGACGACGACGCTCCTGGTATCCGGAATTCCGGCAGCCCTGGCCGAGCGTTTCGTGCACGGCCTGCGCGGGAGCGTCAGCGCCATGGCAATCTGGGCACTGGCGGCCTTCGTCTTGACGCTGCCGGGCCTTGCGCGGCTATTCTTCCTCGTCGCTCACTAGCCCGTCCGGCGTACGCCGCCGGAAAGCCCCTTGGAAGAAATCGACCGCATTCGCCGGGCGGCTGCGCAGTCGGTCGGTCGCGGCTGCGGTTTCGCGCTGCTCGCGATCGGCATGACGATGTTCGGCCTCATCTCGTGGCCCATCCTGGCATTCCGCAGCGGCGCCATTCTCATGGCCCTGATGGCGGCCGTGCTCGAGCTGCGCCGCACGCTCGCACGCCGTCAGGACTATCGGCGGACGGAAACCTGGCTCCTCATGGGCCAGCAGACAGACATGCCGGCGGCCCGCGCGCAGCCGGTCATCGTGGGCATACTCGCGGAGACCTATTGGCGCTTCGCGGCTTACGCCGCCGCCCTGTCGCTCCTGTGCTGGCTCCTGATGGCGCTAACGATGGCCATTCAGCCGCCCGATGCGCCCTGGGTATTCACGAAGACCGAATAGAGCGACTGGCTTGCCGCCATGAACAGCCGGTTGCGATGGCGTCCGCCGAAGCAGAGATTGGCGCAGCGTTCCGGCAGGTGGATGTGGCCGATGGGCGTCGCGTCCGGGGCGAACACGCGCACGCCATTGAGGCCCGGCTCCATGCCCCAGCCGGCCCAGATGTTGCCGTCGACATCGCAGCGGAAGCCGTCCGGCGTGCCGTTGCCGCAGTCGCCGAACTGCCGGCGCTTGGCGAGCTTCGTGCCGTCGCCCACGACATCGAATACGTGCAGCTTGCGCGGGCGCGAGGCCGATTCGACGAGATAGAGGAGTTTCTCGTCGGGCGAGAAACACAGGCCGTTCGGCCCCTCGATATCCTTGGCGACGATCGTCGCCTTGCCGGTCTTCCCGTCGATCCGGTAGACGGCCATCGGAAGTTCGCTTTCGGCCCATTCGCCTTCGTAGTAGCCGCCGATGCCGAAGGTCGGATCGGTGAACCAGATCGATCCGTCCGATTTCACGACGACATCGTTGGGCGAATTGAGTCGCTTGCCCTCGAATTTATCGAGCAGCACGGTGATGCTGCCGTCGATCTCGGTGCGGGTGACGCGGCGCGTGAGATGCTCGCACGTCACGAGCCGGCCCTGCCGGTCGCGCGTATTGCCGTTCGAGTTGTTGGACGGCTGGCGGAACGCGGCAACGGCGCCGCTTGCCTCGTCCCAGCGCAGCATCCGGTTGTTGGGGATGTCGCTCCAAAGAACGAAGCGTCCGTCGCCGAAATAGACCGGCCCTTCGCTCCAGCGGCAACCATGGAACAGGCGCTCCACGTAACCGTTGAAGATCCGGTACTTCTCGAACCGCTTGTCGAGGACCTCGATTGCCGGATCGGGATAGGTTTCGGCCTGCGTCCACATCTGCGTGTCACTCCCCAGTTGATTGGCGCCCTCGAAAGGCGCCGCCGGGCTTCGCCGGCCCCGGAATTCTGGCGTGAATTGCCGGCCTGCGCAAAGCGCAATCCGCCATTCGCCCTCAGGCCGCGCGCAACGGTCCGCGCGCAGGCTCGGCACGCGAAACGGCGAGCTGCGCGAAGCGCCCGCGATACTCCGCCGGCGTCATGCCGGTCTGGCGCTTGAACACGCGCCGGAAGAAGGCCTGGTCCTCGTATCCGACCTTGAGGGCGATGCTCTGGACCGTCTCGTTGCCGGACTCGAGAAGTTCCTTGGCGGCCGTCACGCGCAACATCTGGACATAGGCGCCCGGAACGAAGCCGGTCGCCGCCTTGAAGCGCCGGATGAAATTCCGCGGCCCCATCGCCGCCCGCTCGGCGAGCCGGGCAATGGGGAGATCGCGCGCGTAGTTCGCCCGGACGTGTTCCTCGACTTCGCGGATCCGTTCGTCCGAATGCGGGCGCACCTGCGGCACGGCGGAATAGCCGGACTGGCAGCTCCGCGGCATGCCCAGGCACAGCGATTTCGCGGTCTGCAGCGCCACTTCCCGGCCGCAGAATTTCTCGACGAGATAGAGGCTGACGTCGACGGCGGCATAGACGCCGCCACTGCACAGCACGCGCTCGTCCTCGGTCACGAACCGTTCGGGATGCCACCGGACGGCCGGATAGCGCTGCCGGAACATGTCGGCCACCCCCCAATGCGTGGTCGCGGTGCGCCCGTCGAGCAGCCCGCTTTCGGCGAGGAATGCGACGGCAGAGCAGATTCCGACGACGTAGGCACCCTTCGCGTGCCACTTTCGGATCCAGCCCATCAACGATCCGTCGCGCACGATCCTGTCCTGCAGGTTCCAGCTCGACGCCGATATCACGACGATGTCGGCCTTCTCGACCTCGTCGATCGCGCAGTCGGTCGCGATCGACAGGCCGAACATGCCGTCGACCTTCCTGCCGCTGCGCGACACGACCTTGACGCGGAATCGCGGCTTCTGGTCGACGCCGCTCAGCCAGTTCCAGATCACGCCCGCCGAAGCGAAGATCTCGATCGGTGCCACGCCCGTCGAGGCGTAGCCGCCATCAAGCAGCAGGACGGCGACATCGATGACATCGTTGGGCAGGCGTTCGGGCGGAACGAAAGGCAGGGCGGCGGCAAAGCTTTGGTCATCTGGCATCGGCGAATCCCCGGACAGGGCAGCGGGCGACAACACATGTCCCGCATCGGCCACCACCGGCCAGATGCATTATTGACATCGTTAGGTGGCGATCTTGACATATCCGGGGGCCTCGTCAAGCCGGCGGCAAGGGGCCTTCCCAAAGCCCGAACGTGGCGCCCTGCGGATCGGCAATCAGTGCAATCCGGGCAACCGGCGCTTTGCTGTCGTCAACGACATTGAACGGCCGTACCAGCACGGTTCCGCCGACGCGCACAGCGGTTGCCGCGGACTCGTCGACGGACGAAACACAAATGTAGGACGTCCAATGCGGCCGCAGTCGGTTGGCGTTCGCCGGTGCCGAAATCCGATAAAGCGAGGCCACATCCCGTCCGCCGATCGACAGGCGGTGATAGACGCCGCCATTGGCTCGCGCGGCCCGACACTGCCAGCCGAAGGTCGCGGCATAGAAATCGGCGGCGCGCGCGACGTCGTCGCATGCCAGATCGTGCCAGCCAAAAGGGATGGGTTCCATCGCGCCGCGTCCTGCCAGTGTACGCAGCCGGCTTGACCCCGCGAAGGGCCCAGCCGGCTGCAGATCCCGTCAGACCGCCGTCATCGGGCTGATGACGCTGTGGACTTCGTTGATCTTCGTTGCCGGAAAACCGCTGAGCTTGGCGTGCTCGCGCACGGCCGCCTCGTTCTCCGCGATGTAGACGCAGAACGTCTTGTCGTCGACGACGTAGGACTCGACCCACTGCGCCTTTCCGGCGAGCTTGGCGAGCGCCTCGTTCGACGTCGCCGCCGCCTGCTTCAGGCCCTTGCCGTCCAGCTTGTTCACGCCGGGAATTTCTCGTTCGATCACGTAACGCTTCATCGTTGTCCTCGCTCGCTCGCGTTGAAGGAGCGCGAATGTCGATGAAGTGCGACGGCACCGCCAGCCGGCGATCCTGCCTTCCTTGGGGGACGATCGGGACAAGCGCCGGTGGGCCCGGCAGGATTCGAACCTGCGACAACACCGTTATGAGCGGCGCGTTCTGACCGCTGAACTACGGGCCCTTCCCGCGGAGCGGATCGCGTCCCTTCTAGCCCGCCCGAACGCCGCCGCCAAGGGCATGAAAAATACGGACATTCATGCGAGCGCGAGGCAGGATGACGCCATGAAGACCCACCGGATTGCCGGCGGCGCGCTTGCCGCCACCCTGATGCCCGAGCTGGGCGGGCGGATCGTCGCCCTGCGGTTCGACGACGGGGCAGGCCCGCCGCGGGACGTGCTCGTTCCGCTGACGGGCGAGCCGACGCTGCCGCCGGGCTGGCCGAAGGCCGGCGCCTATCCGCTCGCGCCCTATTCCAACCGAATCGCGGATGCCCGGCTTTCGTTCCGCGGGCAGACGCACGTGCTGCCCCCACACCCCATGGCGATGCCCCACACCGTCCATGGTCACGCGCACCGCATGCCGTGGAAGTTGCTCGATCTGGCCGCCGACGGCGCGACGATGGCGTTCGAGCATGATGGATCGGGCGAATGGCCCTGGCGGTTCATGGTGGAGCAGCGCATCACGCTGTCGGGCACATGCCTGAAGGTCGCGTTCACATTCGCCAATCGCGACGCAAGGCCTTCGCCCGCCGGATTCGGCTGGCACCCCTACTTTCCGACCAAGGGAACCCCGCGCCTTGCCTTCAAGGCTGGTGCGCTGTGGGACCAGACGCCGGAGAATGTCGCTACAGGAAAGACCGAACGCCGGCAGCCCGACAATGCGCCCGTCGACCTCGGGCCGGAGGGGACCACACTCTATTTCGGCGAGTGGTCGGGGACCTGTGCGTTCGACACGGGTTCGGGACTGTCGGTAAGCCTGAAGGCCGATCCCGTACTTTCGCATCTCGTGCTGCACCGGCCGGCGGGCATCGACTATATCTGCGTCGAACCGGTCAGCCACGTGGCCGACGGCTTCAATCTCGCGGCGCGCGGCGTGGCCGGGACGGGCACGCGCAACCTCGATCCGGGCGACAGCCTCAGCGGAACGGTGTCGATCGACGTGGCGCGGACAGCCTGACGGGCCCGGTCCGCGAATCTCCGCTCACGTATCGAGGAAAGATCGCAGCTTGCGCGAACGGCTGGGGTGCTTGAGCTTGCGCAGCGCCTTGGCTTCGATCTGGCGGATGCGCTCGCGCGTCACGTTGAACTGCTGGCCGACCTCTTCGAGCGTGTGGTCGGTGTTCATGCCGATTCCGAAGCGCATGCGCAGCACGCGCTCCTCGCGCGGCGTGAGCGTGGCAAGCACCCGTGTCGTGGTCTCGCGCAGGTTCGCCTGGATGGCCGCCTCGACCGGCAGGACGGCGTTCTTGTCCTCGATGAAGTCGCCCAGGTGCGAATCCTCCTCGTCGCCGATCGGCGTCTCGAGGCTGATGGGTTCCTTGGCGATCTTGAGGACCTTGCGGACCTTCTCGAGCGGCATGCCGAGCTTCTCGGCCAGTTCCTCGGGCGTCGGCTCGCGGCCGATCTCGTGCAGGATCTGGCGGCTCGTGCGCACGAGTTTGTTGATCGTCTCGATCATGTGGACGGGGATGCGGATCGTGCGCGCCTGGTCGGCGATCGAGCGCGTGATCGCCTGCCGGATCCACCATGTCGCGTAGGTCGAGAACTTGTAGCCGCGGCGGTACTCGAACTTGTCGACCGCCTTCATGAGGCCGATGTTGCCTTCCTGGATCAGGTCGAGGAACTGCAGGCCGCGGTTCGTGTACTTCTTCGCGATGGAGATGACGAGACGGAGGTTGGCCTCAACCATTTCCTTCTTGGCACGCGCGGCCTCGCGCTCGCCCTGCTGGACCTGGCTGACCGTCTTCTTGAACTCGCCCGTCGGCAGGCCCGAACGCTCGGAAATTTCCGAGACGTCCTTGCGGAGCTGCTGGATCTCGTTCTTGTACTTGGTCGTGAACTTC
>JAEUKX010000109.1 GCA_016794025.1 Rhodospirillales bacterium
CCATTTGAGGCGCATGAGCTCGGCCAGCATCTCGGCGCGGCGCACGACCGGGATCAGGCGCTCGCGCGCGGCCACCACTTCCGGATTGTCGGCCTTGACCGCCGTCGACACGACGACGACCTCGGCCTCGCCGAGATTCTCGACCCGGTGGCCAATGCCGATGCGGATGCCGAGGCTCGCGAGGCGCTTGGTGTTGGCGCCGTCCGACTGATCGGAGCCCTGCACCTTGTAGCCGAGATTGTGCAGGATCTCGGCGATGCCGGACATGCCGATGCCGCCGATGCCGACGAAATGGATCGTGCCGATGTCGAGCGGAAGCGCCCTCATGCAGCGGCTCCCGCGAGTTTCTGGACGAGGTCGGCCAGACGTTCGCCCGCGTCGGGCCGGCCGAAGGAATGGGCGCCGTCCGCAAGCGAAGAAAGCGGGCGAGGATCGTCCACGAGTGCGGCGAGACGTGCGGCGAGATCGGCGGGCGTGAACTCCGCTTCCGGCACGATCCACGCACCACCCGCGGCCGCCAGCGCCCTGGCGTTGGCGGTCTGGTGGTCGTCGGTGGCGCCGGGCAGGGGGACGAGCAGCGAGGGACGGCCGATGCAGGCAAGCTCCGCCACGGTCGAAGCGCCCGCGCGCGCGATCACGAGATGGGAATCGGCAACGCGCAAGGGGAGGTCGGCGAAGAACGGTGCCACCTCCGCCGCGAAGCCGAGCGTGCGATACCGCTGGCGCACCGTCTCGGCATCTTCCTCGCGCGTCTGCTGGACCAGCGAGATGCGCGCGCGCTTCTCCGGTGCCAGCAGGGCGAGTGCCGCGGGCACGACGCGCCCGAAGACCGAAGCCCCCTGGCTGCCGCCGGTGACGAGCACGCGCAGGCGCGCGCCGGGTGCGGGAAGTTCGAACGGCCGCGCGCGCAGGGCGGTCACCTCGCCGCGCACGGGGTTGCCCACGAGGGTGGCGTTGTTCCCGGCGCCGCGCGTCTCGGCAAACGAGGTTGCAACCGCATCCACGCCGGTGGCGACGAGCCGGTTGACGCGGCCCAGGATGGCGTTCTGTTCGTGGATCGCGGTACGGAACCGCCGGCGCGCGGCGGCCACCGTGGGAAGGCTGGGGTAGCCGCCGAAGCCGACGACGGCAGCGGGCTGGAGCTTCCCGAGGAGCGCGCGCGCCGCAAAATAGCCCGGCAGCAGGCTCGCGAAGCCGACGAGACGGCGCAGCAACCCGCCCGTCATCTTGCGGATCGGCAGGCGGTGCGTGTCGATCTCGCCGAGATTGCCGCCATATTTCGTGCCGCGATCGTCGGTGACGAGCGCAAGACGGAATCCGCGGCGGGCGAGCGAGCCCGCCAGCGCTTCAGCCGGGAAGACATGCCCGCCGGTGCCGCCGGCCGCGAGGATGACGAGGGGCGCGCTCACAGCGTCTCTCCTGCACCAAAGCGCTTGCGGCTCAGCGCCAGCACGAAGCCCATGCCCAGTGCGATGGCGAGAAGCGAGGAACCGCCGTAGCTGACGAAAGGAAGCGTCATGCCCTTTGTCGGGATCAGGTGCAGCGTGGACCCCATGTTGACCAGCGCCTGCACGCCGAACTGCACGCACAGCCCGGAGACGGCGAGCAGCGAGAACAGGTCTGTCTCCTGCAGCGCGCGACTGAAGCCGCGAAGGACGACGAAGGCATACAGCGCCACGACGATGAGGCACAGGATCAGGCCGAACTCCTCCGCCGCGACCGCGAAGATGAAGTCCGAATGGGCGTCCGGCAGGCCCGACTTGACCGTGCCCTCGCCCGGACCGCGGCCGAGCAGGCCGCCGTTCATGAAGGCTTCCATCGCCGTGTTGATCTGGTAGGTGTCGCCCGACGCGGGATCGAGGAAGCGGTCCACGCGGCTGTGGAAGTGCGGGAAGGTGAAATAGAGGACGACGGCCGAACCGCCGCCGAGCAGGCCCAGTGCTGCGACCCACAGCACGCGCAGCCCGGCGAGGAAATACTGCGCGAACCAGACCACCGACACGACGAACGCCATGCCGATATCCGGCTGCATCAGCAGCAGCGCCAGCGTGGCGCCATAGAGGAGGATGGCGATCGCGTCGCCGGGGAAACCCTCCTTCTTGCGCGCGAGCGCGAAGAGCCAGGCCGACACGATCGCCAATGTCGGCTTCACGAACTCCGACGGCTGGAGCGACATGCCGGGCAGGCTGATCCAGCGCTTGGCGCCCTTGATCTCGGTGCCGACCACGAAGGTGAGGCACAGCAGGCCGCCGGCCATGGCGAGCCCGGCGAGCGCGAGCGCCCGGACCTGGCGCGGCTCGAGCATCGATACGCCGAGCATGACGATCATGGCGAGCGGCAGGATCTGGAGCTGTTTGCGCACGAAGTAGAAGGAGTCGAGACCCACGCGCGAGGCGACAGCCGGCGAGGCGGCCATGATCAGCACCGCGCCTACGCCGATGAGCAGGCCCAGCGAAACCAGCATCCACTTGTCGACGGTCCACCACCAGCGGGCCATCACGGAGTTGTCGGCGCGCGCGAAGCTCATGCGGCCAGCCCCTCCTTTCCGGAGAGTCCGGCGACGAGCTTGCGGAAGGTCTCGCCGCGATGCTCGAAGCTCCTGAACTGGTCCCACGATGCGCAGGCCGGCGACAGCAGCACGACGGAACCGGGGCGGGCGGCGTTCGCTGCCCCGCTCACGGCCGCCGCAAGATCCCCTGCCAGCGTGTGCGGCACGCTGCCGAGCGTCGTCGCGAAATCGTTGGCGGCCTCGCCGATCAGCCAGGCGTGCGCGATGCGTGGGAAATAGGGGGCAAGGGCGGCGATGCCGCCTTCCTTCGCCTGGCCGCCTGCGATCCACTGGATGTTCTCGTAGCAGCCCAGCGCGCGCGCGGCCGCGTCGGCATTCGTCGCCTTGCTGTCGTTGACGTAGAGCACGCCGTCGATCTCCGCGATGCGCTCCTGGCGGTGCGCAAGACCGGGATAGGAGACAAGCGCTTCGGCAATGGCCGCATGCGGGACGCCAAGCGCCAGTGCGGCCGCGGCAGCCGCGGCGGCATTCTGGTGGTTGTGCGCGCCGGGAAGCGTCAGGCAGCGCGCGAGATCGACGATGGCGGCGGGTGTTCCTTCGCGCGCGTCCCACAGCGTGCCGCCGTGGGCATAGACGCCACGCTCGAGCCGGCGGCTGCCGGAAACCGCGATGGCGGCCGGGCCGAGTGCCGAATGGATCCTGGTGGAAATCGCATCATCCACGCCGACGACGGCGGTCCGGCAGTCGCGGAAGATCGTCCGCTTGGCCGCTATGTAGCCGTCCATGCCGCCGTGGCGGTCGAGATGGTCGGGCGAGACGTTGAGGAGCATCGCCACGTCCCATCTTGCGTGGGGCGTCAGTTCGAGCTGGTAGCTCGACATCTCGACCACGTAGGTACCACCCGTGCCGAGGGGGCCAAGCGACAGCGCGGCCGTGCCGATGTTGCCGCCGACCTCGACCGGCCGCCCGGCACGACGCAGCACATGGCCGACGAGGGCCGTCGTGGTCGATTTGCCGTTCGTGCCCGTGATGCCGACATAGGTCGCGGCGCCCTGCGTGCGGAACAGCAGGTCGACGTCGCACACGATCTCGAGTCCGGCCGCCCGCGCGCGTACGACGACCGGATGCGGCACCGGGAAGGTCGAGGGGATGCCGGGCGACAGGACAAGCGTCTTCATTCCGGCGAGGTCCGCCGTCGTCAGGTCGACGGGCGACACGCCGGCCGCGGTTGCTTCCGCGCGACGCTCGGCGCTGTCGTCCCATGCGAGCACGTCGGCACCCGAGGCGGCGAGCGCGCGTGCGCTGGGCAGCCCGGACTTGCCGAGCCCCAGCACCGCGACACGCAGACCCCGGAAGGAGCGGACGTCGATCATCGTCACCTCAGCTTCAGCGTCGCGAGACCCGCGAGCGCGAGGATGGAGGCGATGATCCAGAAGCGGATCACGATGGTGGGCTCGGCCCAGCCCATCTTCTCGAAATGATGGTGCAGCGGCGCCATCAGGAAGATGCGCCGGCCCGTGAGCTTGAACGAGGCGACCTGCACGATGACCGACACCGCCTCGACCACGAAGAGGCCGCCGACGATGGCGAGGGTGAATTCGTTCTTGGTGACGACGGCAACCGCACCCAGCGCGCCGCCCATCGACAGCGAGCCCGTGTCGCCCATGAACACCATGGCGGGCGGCGCGTTGAACCACAGGAAGCCCAGCGAGGCGCCCACGATCGCCGCGCACAGCACGGCAAGCTCGCCCGCACCCGGAACGTGGTGGATGAGGAGGTAGTTCGCGAAGATCGCATTACCGGCGACGTAGGCAAAGGCCGCAAAGCAGCCCGCCGCGATCATCACCGGCACGATGGCAAGCCCGTCGAGCCCGTCGGTGAGATTGACGGCGTTGGAAGCGCCGACCATCACGAAGATCGCGAAGGGGAAGAAGAACAGGCCGAAGTCCACCAGCAGGTCCTTGAAGAACGGGACAGCGACCTGCGTGGAAAGCGGCTCGCGCGTCAGGTAGACGATCCAGGCGGTCGCCGCGAGCGAGATCAGGAACTGGAAGAGGAGCTTGCCGCGCCCGGACAGGCCCTTGGAGTTCTTCTTCGTGAGCTTGAGATAGTCGTCGTAGAAGCCGATCGCGCCGAAGCCCAGCGTGACGGTCAGCACCGCCCACACATAGCCGTTGCGCAGGTCCGCCCACAGCAGCGTCGAGACGCCCAGCGACAGGAGGATCAGCACGCCGCCCATCGTGGGCGTGCCCTTCTTGGTCAGCGCGTGACGCTCGGGCGTGTCGGCGCGGATCGGCGGCTCGGGCTGCTTGGACTTGAGCCAGCCGATGATGCCCTCGCCGAACAGGAAGGCGATGAGGAGTGCCGTCATCACCGCGCCGCCGGAGCGGAACGTGATATAGCGGAACACGTTGAACGGCGCGAAGCTGTCGGCGAAGGGAACGAGGAGGTTGTAGAGCATCGTCAGCCTTGCCTTCCGCCCGCTGCGTGGCGGCCATTTTCGTTGGCGGCGCCAAGTCCCCTGAGCGCGTCGACGACGCGGCCCATCTTGCTGCCGAGCGAGCCCTTGACCACGACGGCATCCCCCGCCCGGACCGCTTCGAGCACGACCGGTTCGAGTTCCGCCGAATCCTTCGCGTGCGCGCCGCGCATCGCCTTGGGCAGGTTTTCGTAGAGGCGGCGCATGTTGGGGCCGCAGCAATAGACGCGATCGATCCGGCATTCGCCGAGCGGCTGCGCAAGCCCCTCGTGCAACTCGCCGGCCTTCGGGCCCAGCTCGAGCATGTCGCCAAGGATGGCCACGCGCCGTCGTGCGGGGGCTGCGGCAAGGACGGCGAAGGCCGCGCGCATCGAGGGCGGCGAGGCGTTGTAGCTGTCGTCGATCAGGAGGAACGTGCCGGTTCCGAGATTGACCTGATGGCGCTGGCCGCGACCCTTGGGTGCGGCGACGGCGGCAAAGGATGCCGCGGCGCGTGCCGCATCGGCGCCCAGGGCATCGATGGCGGCAAGCGCGCCCGCAAGGTTGAGCGCCCAGTGCCGGCCCGGCGCGCCGATCTCGAAATCGAGCACGCGCCCGGCGAGATCGACCTTGGCGCGGCCTTTCGTGGCATCGCCCGACCAGTCGAGGAGGCGGACTTCCGCGCCTGTTTTCGTGCCGAACCGCACGACCCGTCCCCAGCCGGCCTTTCGTGCGCGGTCGGCCAGAAAGTCGCAGAAATCGTTGTCGGCAGGCAGCACGGCCGTGCCGGGGTTGCCGTGCGCGAACGGCCCGCCGGCCGAGAAGATCTCGGCCTTGGCGGCGGCGACGCCGGCAATACCGTCGGCGAAGTTCTCGGTGTGGACGGCCTCGACGGTGGTCACGAGTGCCACCTCGGGCCGGATCATGGCCGCGAGCGGCGCGATCTCGCCTGCATGGTTCATGCCTACCTCGAACACGCCGTAGATGGTCTCGCGCGGCATGCGCGCAAGCGTCACGGGCACGCCGATATGGTTGTTGAACGAAGCGCGCGCGGCGTGCGTCGCGGCCTGCTCGGCGAGCGCGAGGGCGATGGCTTCCTTGGTGCTCGTCTTGCCGACCGAACCGGTGACGGCCAGCGCCCGCACATCGGCGCGCGCGCGCGCGGCACGGCCGAGGTCGGCTACACCCGCGAGCGTATCGGACACGACGAGGCAGGGCTTGCCGGCGGCGGGTTCGCTGACGAGTGCCGCGGCCGCCCCCTTCTCGAAGGCGGCCGGAAGGAACGTGTGGCCGTCGGCGGCATCGCCCTTCAGCGCCACGAACAGGTCGCCTGGCACGAGCGTGCGCGTATCGATGGAAATGCCCGTGGCGCGCCATCCGGCGGGACCGGCGAGCGTGCCTTGCGTGGCGGCCTGCGCTTCCGCGGCAGTCCAGAGTGCGGCACTCATGCGCCACCTCCGGCCAACGCGGCGCGCGCCTGCTCGCGGTCGTCGAAGGGCAGCACCTTGCCGGCGACGATCTGGCCGCGTTCGTGGCCCTTGCCTGCGATCACCAGCACGTCCCCGGAAAGGAGCCCTTCCACGCCGGCGCGGATCGCGTCCTCGCGCGGGGAGATTTCGTGTGCGCCGGGAGCACCCTCGAGAACCGCCTTGCGGATCGCGGCGGGATCCTCCGAGCGCGGATTGTCGTCCGTGACGATGACGCGGTCGGCCAGTTCATGCGCGATCCGGCCCATGATCGGGCGCTTGCCCACGTCGCGGTCGCCGCCGCAGCCGAACACGACCCACAGCCGGCCCGCCACGTGCGGGCGCAACGCCTTCAGCATGGTCTCGAGCGCGCCGGGCTTGTGCGCATAGTCGACATAGACCGACGCGCCGTTTTCCTTCGTGCCCGCCAGCTCCAGCCGGCCCGGCACGCCTTCGAGGGCGCCGATCTGCGACAGGGCGGCGTGCGGCGACAGGCCCGAGCCGATCGCGAGGCCGGCGGCGGCGAGCACGTTCATCGCCTGAAAGGCACCCGCAAGCTTCAGGCGCGCGCGGAAGGTTTGGCCGAAAGCCGCGATCTCGACGTCAAGGCCCTGCGGCACGGGCGTCGCGGCGACGAGCTTCAGGTCGGCGCCGCCGTGTCCGTAGGCGATCACGCGCTGGCCGCGGCCCACGCAGGCCTCGTTCAGCGCAACGAACTCGGGCGCGTCGGCGTTGAGCACGGCGACGCCGCCGCGCGGCAGCAGCGTGTCGAACAGCCGGCGCTTGGCGGCGAAATACGCCTCCATCGTCGGGTGATAGTCGAGATGGTCGCGGGAAAGGTTCGTATAGGCGGCGGCCGTCAGAATCACGCCGTCGAGCCGGCACTGGTCGAGCCCGTGGCTCGAGGCCTCCATCGCGACATGGTCGACGCCTGCGCGCGCGAGCGAGGCAAGATCGGCATGGAGCTCGACCGGATCGGCCGTCGTCAGCGTGCCGTAGCGCTCGATGTGCGGCGCCACGAGGCCGAGCGTGCCGAGGCTTGCCGCCTTGCGGCCGGCGAGCATCCAGATCTGGCGCGTGAAGCTGGCGACGGACGTCTTGCCGCTCGTCCCGGTGACCGCGACGATCGTGCGCGGCTGGCCGCCGGCGTGGCGCGCGGCCGCGCGCGCATAGGCGCGGCGCGGGTTGGGGGCCTCGACATAGGGCACGCCGGCGGGCAGGTCGAGGCCGGGTGCCGCCAGCACGGCAGCAGCGCCCTGGCGCAGAGCTTCGCCGACAAAGGCGCGCCCGTCGCTTTTCGATCCCGCCAGTGCCGCAAACAGATAGCCGCGTTCGACCTTGCGCGAATCCGCCGTCACGCCCGCGATCTCGGGATCGCGCCCGGCGGCGTTTCGCAAGCTCGTTTCGTGGTCGAGGAGGGAGCTCAACTTCATCCGCTCCCTACCGGACGATGGCGGCCGCCAGCAGCGGCCGGGTGATGTCGGGGGGCGGTTCGGTCATCGGCGTGACGCCCAGGATCGGGGCGACGCGCGCGATGATGCGTCCGGCGGTCGGTGCGGCGACGACGCCGCCCGTGGCGTATCCGCCGGTCTCGCGCTTGCCTTGCGGTTCGTCGACCATGACGAGCAGCACGTACCGGGGCGCATGCGCGGGAAACGAGGCGAGGAACGACGACATGCGCGCGTTCTTCTTGTATCCGCCGCGCTGGATCTTCTCGGCCGTGCCGGTCTTTCCGCCGACGAAGTAGCCGGCGACCTCGGCGCTCCTGCCCGAACCCTTCTCGACATTGAGGCGCATGAGCTGGTTGAGCTGGGCGGAGGCCTGCGCGCTCATCACGCGCTCGCCCCCGGCGCGCGCGCCGGGGGCACGGGCAAGGATCGTGGGCGCGCGCAGGATGCCGCCATCGACCGAAGCCGCGGCGGCGGAGACAAGCTGCATGGGCGAAACGGTGATGCCGTGCCCGAAGGCGATGGTGAGCGAGTTGATCTCGCGCCACGGCCGCGGGATCAGCGGGTGGGAAACCTCCGGCAGCTCGATGGGCGAGGGCTTCAGGAAGCCGAGCCGGTCGAGGAACTCGCGCTGGCGCGTGACACCGATCTGCAGCGCCATGCGCAGCGCGCCGAGATTGGAGGAGTAGATGAACACCTCCGGCGTCGACAGCCACCGATGCTTGCCGTGGAAGTCCTGGATGGTGAAGCGGCCGATCGTGTAGGGGCGGCTTGCGTCCCAGGTATCGTTCATGCGCACCGTGCCGGAGTCGAACCCCATGGCGGCGGTGAACATCTTGAACGTCGAGCCCATCTCGTACGTGCCGAGCGTGTTGCGGTTGAAGCGCGCGTCGGCATCCGCAAGGCCGGGGGCATTCGGATCGAAGTCGGGCAGCGAGACCATCGAGAGCGTCTCGCCGCTGTCGACGTCGAGCAGCACCCCCATGCCGCCGATCGCCTTGAATTCCTCGATCGCGCGCAGCAGCTCCTCGCGCACGACATGCTGCACGCGCACGTCGATGGCGAGCTTCAGCGGGTCCGATTCGGTCTTGAGCCGCTCGTCGAACGATTGCTCGACACCGGCAAGCCCGCGATTGTCGAGATCGGTGAAGCCAACGACATGGCTGACGAGCGACCCCGCCGGATAGACGCGGCGTTCCTCGCGCTGGAAGAACAGGCCGGGCACGCCGAGCCGGTTTACCTCGTATTGCTGGCGCGGCGTCATGTTGCGCCGGATCCACACGAAGCTGCGGTTCTCCGAGGCGAGGCGCTCGCGCACCGCCGTCTCGTCGAGCCCGGGCAGGACGCTTGCGAGCCGGCGCGCCGTGGCGGCCGGATCGGCGATCACCTTCGGGTTGGCATAGAGGGACTGCGTGACCAGCGAGGTCGCCAGCAGGACGCCGTTGCGGTCGACGATGTCGGCACGCGCGAGGTCGAGCGGACCGGTGTTCGTCACGCGCGGCACGCGCGGTTCGCGCGCTTCGGCCAGCAGCGTCACGTCGACGAGGCGCACGCCGACCACCGCGAAGCAGACCGAGAAGAGCAGGCCTGCGACGACAAGGCGATGGCGCGCGGTTTCCATCGAACGTGCGGCACTGCCCTGCAGGCGCAGGCGCGCCGGGATCGCGCGGACGATGTCGGATAGGCGCGTGGCCATCAGCGCACCTCGCCGGTGCGCGTGCCCGCGCGTTGCGAGGGGCCTGCCGACACGGCCTGGAGCGACGCCGCCGGCAGGGCAGGAAGCGCATCAAGACGCGCGAACTGCCGTGGCGCCATCGGCTGGAGGTCGAGGAAGCGCTGGGCGAGTGCCTGCAGGCGGGCGGGCTGGGTGACGTAGCTCCACTCCGCCTTCAGCACGTGGATGTTCTCCTGCTCCTGCACGATCTGCCGGTTCAGGCGGCTGAGGTCGTTCTCGAGCGCGATCACCTCGTGCTTGAGCTGGTAAAGGCCGTAGCCCATCAGGCCGGCGACGAGGATCCACAGCCATGTCGCGATGCGGATCATGCGGCCTCCCCGGCGGGCGCTGCGGTTCGTTCGGCGACGCGCAGCGTGGCCGAACGGGCGCGGGGATTGGCGTCGGCCTCGGCGGCGGACGGGCGGACGCCCTTGCGCTGGACGAGGCGGAAAGTGGGGGCGGCGGTGGGGCCGCGCTGGGGCATGTGGCGCGAGCCGCGGTCGACTTCGCCTGCGCGCGACTTGAGGAAGCGCTTCACGGCGCGGTCCTCGAGCGAGTGGAACGACACGACGGCAAGCCTGCCGCCGGGCGCAAGGATGCGCTCTGCCGCGTTCAGCGCGCGGGCAAGTTCGCCCAGCTCGTCGTTGGTCGCGATGCGCAGCGCCTGGAACGTCCGGGTCGCGGGGTCGATGCCATCCTTCGAGCGGGGAACCGCCGTGCGCACGATGCGCGCAAGCTCGCCCGTCCGCTCGATCCGCTTTTCCGCGCGCGCGGCGACGATGGCGCGCGCCACGCGGCGGGAATGGCGTTCCTCGCCCAGCGCGAAGATCGCGTCGGCAAGTTCCTTCTCGCCCCATGTGTTGACGATATCGGCCGCCGACGCGCCCTGGCGTTCCATGCGCATGTCGAGCGGGCCGTCGAAGCGGAACGAGAAGCCGCGTTCGGGCGTGTCGATCTGCGGCGAGGAGACGCCGAGATCGAGGGCCACGCCGTCGAGCTCGGAAAATCCGGCTTCCCGCGCCGCGCGGTCGAGTTCACCGAAGCGCCCCTCGACGAGCGTGAGACGGGCGCCGTATTTCTGTTTCAGCGCGCCGCCGCGCGCGATGGCGTCCGGATCGCGGTCGAGCGCCACCACCTTGCAGTCGGCCGCGTCAAGGATCGCGCGCGTATAGCCGCCGGCCCCGAACGTCCCGTCGAGGTAGCGGCCGCCGTCGCGGACCGCGAGCGCGGCGATCGTTTCATCGAGAAGGACCGGGACATGCGCCGTGTCGCTCGAAGCGGGCTGGGGCGCGGCCGGTTCGCGCATGCCGGTCAGGCTCCCTGGCCAGCGCGCCGTTGGGCCTGATAGGCCTCGAGCGCTTCGGGGTTCCAGATTTCGAAGAACGTGTTGCGGCCGGCGAACGACGCGAACTCGCCGAGGCTGCAATGCGCGACGAGGGATTCGGGAAGCGTCACGCGGCCTTCGGCATCGAGCGAAAGCGGGATCAGGTCTGCGGCGAGGATCGCGGCGTTGTCGAGCGGGGCGGCATTGAAGGCCGCGAGCGGATCGGCGGCCTGCGCGATCTTCGCAAGCACGTCGTTGCCGATGGCGCGCACGCACGGGCCACCCCAGGGCAGCACGTTCAGCCCTTCTTCGCCCTTATGGGCGAGCACCGCCCGGAAATCGGCCGGGACGGACACGCGCCCTTTCCGGTCGATCCTGAAGCGGTAGGTGCCGATGAACGTGGTCTTGGCCATCGTCCGCGACGTTCTTCCCAGTCCCGTCCCCACTCACGCAACGCATTGAAAAACGGGAGAGTTTCGTCTTTCCGCGCGGTCCCGACGGCCCTTCCTGCGCGCAGGTTATAGGTCGTGGGACAATATGGGATATCATGGGTGTATATGGGCGTCAATGGGCTAAGTCTCTGTTTCGCCTTGAACACGTTCCGTTCTAGTGGTCGCAAACAGGCTCGTATTAACCAAATTTAACGGCCAATACCCGAGTAGTTTAATCGGAAAATTGGACACGCCGATGGCCGCACCGGGGCGCTTGCACGGCAGGGCCGTGTCGGGATCAGGACCGGAAGGAAAACGCCAGACGGCCTGTAAGCCGGGTTCTGTGACGGCCCTTGCGGGCCGGCGATGACCATTCCTCTGGGATGCCCGTTGCCGGGCACCTCGCGCGACCGACCCGGACGGCGATCCGGAAACAGACCTGCGGAACCGAAGTCCCGCGCGCCGTCCCTATTTGGTCTTGCTCCAGGTGGGGTTTGCCGTGCCGATCCGGTTGCCCGGATCGCGGTGGGCTCTTACTCCACCGTTTCACCCTTGCCGCGGGCCGAAGCCCGGTTGGCGGTCTGCTTTCTGTTGCACTGTCCCTGGGGTCGCCCCCGCCGGGCGTTACCCGGCACCTTCGCTTCCGTGGAGCCCGGACTTTCCTCGACGGCTTGCGCCGCCGCGGTCATCCGGCCGTCTGGCGCCGACTAGATGCGCCCAACCGCGGGCGCGGTCAAGCCGCCGGAAGACCTAGCGGCGCGCGCGGCCGACGCGGGCAACGTCGGCGCGGATCAGCGAGGCGATGTAGCCCGAGCGCGTCATGCCCTGATGGCCCGCGCGGCGGTCGGCGAGCGACACGATTCCCTCGTCGAGACTTATATTGAGGCGCAGCACGCGGCCCGTGACATCGGCCTTCAGCAGCAGCCGCGCCACTTCCTTGGCACTGCGTTCGGCCGGCAGCTGGTCGAGCGGCGTGGGCTCGGGCGGTTCCTCGCCGGCCGCCGTCTTCTTTTCGAGCCAGAGCGTCAGCGCCGACAGGCCGTTGACGACGGCTTCATCCTGCGTGCCGCCTGCGGCGCGGCAGCCGGGAAGGTCGGGAAACGTCACTGAGAACTCGCCGCCGTGGAACTCGAGGATGGCCGGATAAAGCGCGACTACCATCGTGACCCCTATACGATTGTAAGATATTGAGATTATTGAGTTTTTATAACTTATCGATGGAAAAAGTCTAGGGGAAAATTTGGGCCCGGACTGCATCAAGAATTGCGCGCGTCTCGCCGTCGAGGCGACCGTCGAAAAGGTGCTGGCGCCAATGGCGCTGGAAGGCGACGAGGGCGGCGACGGTCCCCTCGTCGGGGGTCCCGGACTGCGGGCAGTCGTAGCCGATCTCGGCAAGTGCACGCTGTGCGCCGGCGATGTCGCCGGGATCGCGCGGCGCACCCACCGGTTCCGCAGACAGACCGACGCCCGCTGCCGCAAGCCGTCGCCACGGGAACAGTTCGCCCGGATCGCGCTTGCGCGTCGGCGCGATGTCGGAATGGCCGACGATGTCGCGCGGCGCGATCGCATGCCGCGTGAGGATGTCGCGCGCGAGGCCGATGACGGCATCTATCTGCGCGTCGGGAAACGCGCGGTAGCCGCAGCGATGGCCCGGATTCTGGATCTCGATGCCGATCGAGCGCGCGTTGACGTCGCGCATGCCGCGCCAGCACGCCTTGCCGGCGTGCCAGGCGCGGCGGCTCTCGTCGACGAGCGCGTGGATCGTGCCGTCCTCGGCCACGACATAGTGCGCGCTTACCTCGCGCGCGGGATCGAGAAGGATCGCCAGCGTCTCGTCGAGCGTGTTCGTGTCGGTGTAGTGCAGCACGAGGAGTTCGGGCCGCACGCCCGCCGGCCGTTCGTCGCAGTTGGGCGAGGGGGTGCGGACGATGCGCATGTCACGCCGACTTCGAGCGCGTCTCGGGATCGGCCTGACCGGGCCGGCGGATCGTGATGATGCCCACGCCCGCGACGGTCAGCAGGCAGCCCGCGATCGTGCGCCAGCCCAGCGGATCGCCGGAGATCGTCACGCCCGACAGAACGCCGAACACGGGTACCAGCAGCGTATAGGGCATCACGAGGTTGACCTCGTAGAGCCGGATGAGCCGGTACCAGACCCAATAGGTGCACACCGACGTGACGATCGCCATGTAGGCGACGCCGAACCACGCGTGCAGGCTTGCCGCCTGGACGGCCGCGACATGCCCGCTCTCGATGGTGAACGACACCGCAAGGAGCATCGGCACGGCGAAGAAGGCCATATACGCGTTGAGCGCGAACCCGTCGACATGGCTCAGCGCCTTGATCTGGAAGTTCGAGACCGCCCAGGCGAACGACCCGGCAAGGCAAAGCCCGATATAGAACGCGCCGCCGCCCAGTCGCGGCTCGCCCGCCGCAAGCCAGATCCCGAGAAACGCCAGGATCATGCCGAGCCAGCGCCGCCAGCCCGGATAGTCCTTGTAGAGAATTGCGCCGAGAAGCGTGGCGAACGGGACCTGGCTCTGCGCGATGATCGCGCTCAGTCCCGCTTCCAAGCCGGAAATTCCGGTGAAAAAGATGCTGAAATGCACGCAGCCCAGCGTCAGCGACAGGAGCGCGATGCGCTTCAGGTTGCCGCGCGGGACCTTGACGAACGGCAGCAGCACGAGGGCGACGATCGCGAAGCGGCAGGCGATCGCGAAGATGGGCGGCAGTTCGGAAACCGCCCACTTCCCGAAGACGAAATTGACGCCCCACAGCGCCATGACGACGACGACAAGCGCCACATCGACCGGTTTCATTTCCAGCCCTTTGCCTTGCGCACCCGATCCCAGGCCGCATTGATCTTCTGCAGTCGCTCCTGGGCGAGCGCCACGAACTCCGCGGGCATGCCCTGGCCGGTCAGCACGTCGGGATGGTGCGTGCGGACAAGCTCGCGCCACGCCTTGCGCGCCGCTTCCTCGCCAGTGTCGCGCGCAATGCCCAGCATGCGCCACGGATCGGCACCCTCGGCGCCGCGCTGGGATTCGCGCAGAGCCTCGAAGGCGGGCGCGTCGATGCCGAAGATGCGCGCGACCTCGGCGAGGTAGGCGGTCTCCTCGGCCGTCACCTCGCCGTTGGCTTCGGCAATGTGGAACAGGCAGTCGAGAAGTTCCTCGAGCGCCGGCGCGCCCGCGTCGAACATGCCGGCGACCTGGCGGGCATAGGCCTCGTAGCCGGCGGTGGAGCGCGTGGCGAGGTCGAAGACGCGCTCGACATTGCGCTGCTCGGATTCGTCGAAACGGAAAAGCCGCGCGAAGGCAGCCTTCTCGCGCGCGCACACTTCGCCATCGGCCTTGGCCATCTTCGCGGCGAGCGCCACGGTCGCGATCGTGAAGGCGATCTGCTTTTCCGGCGGCTTGTCGGCCTCGGGCGCGAATGCGGCCTTGGCGAGCGCGTGGCCGGCGGCCGCGCCGATGAGCGCCCCCAACGGCCCGCCCAGCGCGTAGCCGGCCGTCCCGCCGAGCAGACTTCCCCAGATCGACATGCGTCCCCTTGCGCCGCCGCTACCGAGGGGCGCCGATTTCGTATATCAGACGACGGCACGCATGCGCACGATGCAAGAACGGAGGGCCGCCATGAAACGCCACAAGATCGCCGCAATTCCCGGCGACGGCATCGGGAAGGAAGTCGTCCCGGCCGGGCTGCGCGTCCTCGAGGCGCTTGCCGCGCGCGAAGGCTTCGCGCTCGATGTCGGCCATTTCGACTGGGGCAGCGACTATTTCAAGCGCACCGGGCGCATGATGCCCGAGGACGGTCTGGCGCAGCTCAAGGCCTATGACGCGATCTATTTCGGCGCCGTCGGCATGCCGGACGTGCCGGACCATGTCACGCTGTGGGGCCTGCGCCTTGCCATCTGCCAGCCCTTCGACCAATACGCGAACGTTCGGCCCACGCGCATCCTGCCGGGCCTTTCCTCGCCGCTGGCGGGTATCACGCCCGCCGATCTCGACTGGGTGATCGTGCGCGAGAACTCGGAAGGCGAATATGCCGGGCAGGGGGGGCGCTCGCATCGAGGCCTCCCCGAGGAAGTGGCGACCGAAACCTCGATCTTCACGCGGGCAGGCGTGGCGCGGATCATGTATTTCGCCTTCTCGCTGGCGCGTTCGCGGCCGCGCAGGAAGCTCACCGTCGTCACCAAGTCGAATGCCCAGCGCCATGGCATGGTCCTGTGGGACGAGATCGCCGCCGAGACGGCGCGCGAATTCCCGGATGTCGCGTGGGACAAGGAACTGGTCGACGCGATGACCGTGCGCATGGTGCGCCGTCCGCAATCGATCGACACGGTCGTGGCGACGAACCTGCATGCCGATATCCTTTCCGATCTTGCCGCGGCACTCGCAGGCTCGATCGGCATCGCGCCTACCGCCAATCTCAATCCCGAGCGACGCTTCCCCTCGATGTTCGAGCCGATCCACGGCTCGGCTTTCGACATCATGGGCAAGGGCATCGCCAACCCCGTGGGTACTTTCTGGTCGGCCGTGATGATGCTCGACCATCTGGGCGAACATGCCGCCGCCCGGCGCCTGATGGCGGCCATCGAGCGCGTAACCGCCGATCCGCGCTTCCGGACTGCCGATTTGGGAGGCAGTGCGGACACGAAAACCGTCACGGATGCTGTCGTCGACGCCGTGCGCACGGGCAATGCCTGAACGCTGGCAATTCCGGCGTATCCCGTGTTAGGCAGACGAACGCTTCTGAAAAACGAGGTGCGGGGCATGGATTCCGCACCCGCGAAGAACAGGTAGCCCGCTAGGGCGTCGAGGGAACCCGAGGTAACGCTTGCAGCAGACGACTTCAGCTCCGCCCTCCGGCACGCCGCCGCTCCTGTCGGTCGAGGATCTGCACGTTCATTTCGTGACTTCGCGCGGCGTCGTGCGCGCGGTCGAGGGCGTGTCCTACCAGGTCCGTCCCGGCGAGGTGCTGGCGATCGTGGGCGAGTCCGGCTGCGGCAAGTCGGTCTCCTCGCTCGCGGTCATGCGGTTGCTCGCCAAGCCTGCAGGCCGCGTCGTCCACGGGAAGATCATGTTCGAGGGAGTCAATCTCCTCGACCTTTCCGACGAGGAGATGCGCGAGCGGCGCGGGCGCGACATCTCGATGATCTTCCAGGAGCCCATGACGTCGCTCAACCCGGTCCTGTCGATCGGCCAGCAGCTCATGGAACCGCTCTTCATCCACCTCAACATGACCGAGGCGCAGGCGCGCGAGCGGGCGGTGGAACTGCTGAAGATGGTCGGCATCACCGATCCCGAGCGGCGGCTCGAGCAGTACCCGCACCAGTTTTCCGGCGGCATGCGCCAGCGCGTGATGATCGCCATCGGCCTTGCCTGCAATCCCAAGCTCATCATCGCCGACGAGCCGACGACGGCCCTCGACGTGACGATCCAGGCGCAGATCCTGGAGCTGATGAAGGAGCTGTCGCGCAAGCTCAACATCGCGCTCGTGGTGATCACGCACAATCTTGGCGTCGTGGCGCGCTACGCCGACCGCGTCAACGTGATGTACGCCGCGCGCGTTGTCGAGCAGGGTACGGCCGACGACGTGTTCCTGCGCCCGCGTCATCCTTACGCGATGGGTCTGATGCGCTCGGTGCCGCGGCTCGACCGGCCGCGCGGTCTCAAGCTCGAGACGATCGAGGGGCTGCCGCCCAACCTGCTCGATCCGCCCAAGGGCTGCCGGTTTGCCGCGCGCTGCGCGTTCAAGGCCGACATCTGCGAACAGGATCCGCCGCTGAACGAGGTCGAGGCGGGCCATTTCTCCGCGTGCCTGCGCGCAAGGGAATTCGTCGCCGGCACGCTGGCGCCGGCACCCGCCGCGCCGGTCGAGGCCTCGGCACGCGCCGGCAAGGCAAGCGAGCCGCTTCTGTCGGTCCGCGGCCTCAAGAAATTCTTCACCGTCGCGCGCAAGGGCGGACTCCTGTCCACGCAGACGAGCGAGGTGCGCGCGGTCAACGACGTTTCCTTCGACATCGCGCCGGGCGAGACGCTGGGGCTCGTGGGCGAGTCCGGCTGCGGCAAGACGACCGTCGGGCGAATGGTGCTGCGCCTCGACAACCCGACCGCGGGCGAGATCCGCTTCAAGGGCGAGGACATCGCTCACAAGTCGCCGGCCGAGCTCCGCGCGGTCCGTCGCAAGATCCAGGTGATCTTCCAGGATCCGTTCAGCTCGCTAAATCCGCGCATGACGATCGGGCAGATCATCAGCGAGCCGCTGATGGTCTACAAGATCGTGCCGAACGCCAAGGCGGCGGCCGAGCGCGTGGCCGAGCTTCTCGTGCAGGTGGGCCTGTTCGCCTACATGGCCGAGCGCTATCCGCACGAGATGTCGGGCGGCCAGCGCCAGCGCGTGGGCATCGCGCGCGCGCTGGCGATGGAGCCGGAGTTCATCGTCTGCGACGAGCCAGTGTCGGCGCTCGACGTTTCGATCCAGGGGCAGATCATCAACCTGCTGGAAAACCTCCAGCACAGGCTCAATCTCACCTATCTCTTCATCGCGCACGACCTCGCGGTAGTTCGCCACATCTCCGACCGAGTGGTGGTGATGTATCTGGGTCGCGTGATGGAGATGGCCGACGGCGACGCGCTCTACGCCGAGCCGCTGCATCCCTATACGAAGGCGCTGCTCGACGCCGCACCCGTGCCCGATCCGAAGATCGAGAAGAGCCGGGCCGCGCGCGCGCTCAAGGGCGAGCTGCCGAGCCCGCTGAACCCGCCCACGGGCTGCGTGTTCCATACGCGCTGCCCGCTGGCCGACGCCGACTGCCGGCGCATCGTGCCCGAACCGCGCGAGGCGCGGCCCGGCCACTTCGTGGCCTGCATAAAGGTGTGAGACCGCGCGAACTTGACGTGAAGGAGCCAGAGTAGTCCCATTGCCCACGACCCCGTCCGGCCCCCCGGCGGACGGGTTTCCCGAAGCAGGAAAACCCCGCCAGCGCGAAACAAGGCGTTGCGGGGACGAACAGAGGAGGAAGAGCCCATGCGTACGAACCGCCGCGATTTCATGAAGGCAGCCGCCTTCACCGCCGCCGGCCTCGGCCTGCTGGACGCCATGCCCGCGCGCGCGCAGGGCGCGCCCAAGCGCGGCGGCACGCTCACCTTTGCGATCTCGGCCGAGACGCCGCACTACGACGCCCACGGCTCGGACACTTTCGCCACGCTGCATTTCGGCGCGCCGTTCTATTCGACGCTGCTGCAGTTCGATCTGGCCAACTATCCCAAGGTGAAGGGCGATCTCGCCACGTCGTGGGATGTCGCCCCCGACCTGATGAAGTACACCTTCAAGCTTACGCCCAACGCGGTCTTCCATGACGGCACGCCGCTCACTTCGGCGGACGTCAAGGCGACCTACGAGCGCCTGCGCAATCCGCCCACGGGCGTCGTTTCCACGCGCAAGGCGACGTTCGAGGACATCGCCTCGATCGAGACGCCGGACGCCACGACCGTCGTCTTCAACATGAAGGCCGGCAACCCCGCGATGCTCGAGCACTTCGCGAGCCCGTGGAACTGGATCTACAAGGCGGCGCTCCTCGCGGCCGAGCCCAACGGCCCGCGCACGAAGATCATCGGCACGGGCGCCTTCACGTTCGGCGAGCACGTCAAGGGCAGCCACGTCACGGGCGCGCGCTTCGACAAGTACTTCAAGTCGGGCATGCCCTATCTCGACGGCTTCCGCGGCGTCTTCATGACGCAGCCCGCCGCCATGCTCAACGCGCTCCAGGGCGGCCAGGTGCAGGCCGAGTTCCGCGGCGTCAGCCCGGCCGAGCGCGACCGCCTCGTTCAGGTGATGGGCGACAAGATCCGGATCGAGGAATCGAGCTGGACGCTCAACCTCATGGTCGTCTTCAACACCGAGAAGAAGCCCTTCGACGATCCGCGCGTGCGCCGTGCGCTGCACATGGCGATCGACCGTCGTGCGGGTGCCGCGGGCCTCGCGCGCACGGCCGTGCTGCGCGATGCCGGCGGCCTGATCCGCCCCGGCTCGCCCTTCGCGATGAAGGACGAGGACCTGTCGAAGCTGCCGGGCTTCGGGCGCGACATCAAGGCGGCGCGCGCGGAGGCAAGGAAGCTGCTCAAGGATGCGGGCGTGCCGAACCTGACCTTCACGCTCCACAACCGCAACCTCGCCCAGCCCTACACGCCGGCCGGCATCTTCCTGGTCGACCAGTGGCGGCAGATCGGCGTCAATGTCGAGCACCGTCAGTCCGAGACGTCGCCCTACCTCGCGGGCATGTCGAGCGGCAATTTCGACGTCGCCATCGACTTCTCGAACCTGTTCATGGACGAGCCGTCGCTGGCGCTGGCGAAATACGTTTCGTTCAACCGGGCGCCCGAGAACCGCAGCCGCGCGATCGACGCGGAACTCGACCGTCTCTATGCCGCCCAGTCGCACGAACGCGACTTCAAGAAGCGCTTCGACCTCATCCGCGCCTTCGAGAAGCGTGCCTTCGAGCAGGCCTACCAGGTGCCGCTGCTGTGGTGGTACCGCATCGTGCCCACGCACAAGACGGTCGTGGGCTGGCAGATGTCGCCCAGCCACAACCTCGGTCAGGACCTGACCGCGGTCTGGCTCAACACCTGAGCTGAAGGAACGCCGTCGCCGTGCTCGGTTATCTCGCCAATCGCCTGCTGCTGATGATCCCCACGCTTGCGGGGGTCGCGGTCCTCATCTTCTTCATGCTGAGGGTCGTGCCGGGCGACATCGTCGAGGTGAAGCTGCGCGGCGACGGCGGTTCCGTCACCCAGGAGACGATCGAGGCCGAGCGCGCACGGCTCGGCCTCGACCAGCCCATCCACGTCCAGTTCGTGCAGTGGATGACGGGGCTCGCCACGCTCGATCTCGGCAACTCGATGTGGACCGACCGCCCGGTGACCGAGGAGATCGGCGTCCGCCTGGAGCTGACGATCCAGGTCGCGATCATGGCCTCGATCATTGCGATCATGGTGGCGATACCGCTCGGCACGATATCGGCGCTGTTCCGCGATACGTGGGTCGACTATGTCGTGCGGCTCGTGACGATCGCGGGCCTCGCCGTCCCGAGCTTCTGGCTGGGCATGCTGATCATCCTCGGCCTGCTCTACTACGCCAACTGGCTGCCGCCGATCACCTATACGCCCATCTATGTCGATCCCGTCGCCAACATCGCCCAGCTCATCTGGCCGGCGATGGCGGTGGGCTACCGCTATTCGGCGGTCGTCGCGCGCATGGTGCGCTCGTCCATCATCGAGGTGATGAAGGAAGACTACATCCGCACCGCGCGTGCCAAGGGCGTGTTCGAGAAGCTCGTCGTCTCGCGCCACGCCATGCGCAATGCGATCCTGCCGGCGATCACCGTCATCGGGCTGGAGTTCGCGTTCCTCATCGGCGGCCTCGTGGTGACCGAGCAGGTCTTCAACCTCAACGGCCTCGGCAAGCTGTTCGTGCAGGCGGTCAGCCGCAACGACTTCACGCTGATCCAGTCGATCGTGATGCTGATCGCGGTCATCTTCATCCTGTCGAACCTCGTGGTCGACGTCGTCTACGCGTGGATCGATCCGCGCATCCGCTACGGAGGCCGCTGAGATGGCCGGTTCCGTCACCCAGCCCACCGTGAACTACAAGATCCGCAAGCGCCGGCATCCGTTGCTGGAATTCGCGGCCGCCCAGCCGCTGGGCGCCATCTCGGGCGTCGCCATCCTGGTGATGCTGTTCGGCGGCGTCTTCTCCGAGCTGATCGCTCCCTACGATCCGTTCGAGATCGATTTCGGCGCGATGCTTGCCGCCCCGTCGCCCGAGCACCTGATGGGGACCGATGCCTTCGGGCGCGACATCTTCAGCCGCGTCATCTATGGCGCGCGCACGGCGCTGACGATCGGCTTCTTCTCGTCCCTGATGGGCTGCACGACCGGTGCGGTCGTGGGTGTGGCGTCGGCCTATTTCGGCGGCCGGACCGACATGATCATCCAGCGCTTCATCGACGTGATCCTGTCCTTCCCGATCATCGTGCTGGCGCTCGTCGTCGTTGCCATGCTGGGCCGCAACCAGATCGCGGGCGTGGACGTGAACCTGATCTTCGCCATCGCCATCCCGGTCATGCCGAAGGTCGCGCGCGTGGTGCGCGCCGCCTCGCTCACGATCCGCGAGATGCCGTATATCGACGCCGCGCGCGCCGCGGGCTTCACGCACACGCGCATCATCTTCCGCCACATGGTGCCCAACGTGGCCGCACCCTTCCTCATCATGTTCACGGCCTACGTGGCGCAGGCGATCCTGCTGGAGGCCTCGCTCTCGTTCCTTGGCCTCGGCGTGACCGAACCCACGCCGGCCTGGGGGCTGATGCTGTCGGGCAACGCGTCGGACTTCTACCGCGAGGCGCCATGGATGATCCTCTTCCCCGGCGTGGCGATCTCGGTCGCGGTGTTCGCCTTCAACCTGTTCGGCGACTCCTTGCGCGACTGGCTCGACCCGAAATTCAAGGTCTGACGTTGACGGGAAACGGAATCGTCCTGTATTAAGCGAGCCATGGTCACTCACGCGATCCTGTGTCTGCGACGACGAACGCTGGGCGTTTGCCCCAGCGCGCGTTGATTCGCCGACGGATCGCCGGACCCAAGTCCCCGTAAAATCTGGCATTTCCCGCGAGTTGCGCGTCCCCCCGACGCTCCCCCTGCATCCGCGAGTAGACGTGCCATGTTCCACCTGACGACCGAGCGGCCCGACGACGGGCCCGCCATCGAAGCCCTCCTCGACAAGGCTTTCGGGCCCGACCGGCAGTCGAAGATCTCCTACCGCTACCGGCACGAAGCCCCGCCGGTCGCCCCGCTTTCGCGCGTGGCACGGGCCGACGCCGACGGCCGGCTGCTCGGCACGATCCGCTATTGGGACATCGCGATCGGCCATGCGAACGCGCTGTTGCTGGGTCCCATCGCGGTCGAACCCTCGCTCAAGGGGCGGGGCATCGGCGTGGCGCTCATGCGCGACACGCTCGATGCGGCCGCGTGGATGGGCCATTCGCGCGTCGTGCTCGTGGGCGACATCGGCTACTACGCCCGCTTCGGCTTCGCGCCGGCCGCCCCGCTCGGCCTCGCCATGCCCGGCGAGAAGCCGGAGCGGTTGCTCGCCGCCTCGCTCGCGAAGGATGCCTTCCGGGGCGTGTCGGGTGCGATCAAGCCGCGGAGGTCTCTTCGCGGCGGCGGATTGATCGCGGCGTGAGGGCCCGCTAGCTTCGGTCCCATGACAGGCTGGCAGTTCTGGATCGACCGCGGCGGCACGTTCACCGACATCGTCGCCAGGCGCCCGGACGGGCGTTTGGTCACGCACAAGCTCCTCTCGGAAAATCCGGGCCGCTACGAAGATGCCGCACTTCAGGGCATCCGCGATCTGCTGGGCGTGCCCACCGGCGGCAGCCTCGCGGGCCAGCCCATCGACGCCGTCAAGATGGGCACGACCGTCGCCACCAACGCGCTGCTCGAGCGCAAGGGCGAGCGCGTGGCCGTGGCGATCACGCAGGGCTTCAAGGACCAGCTGCGCATCGCCTACCAGAACCGGCCCAAGCTGTTCGCGCGGCGCATCGTGCTGCCCGAAATGCTCTACGAGACGGTTGTCGAAATCGGCGAGCGCGTGGACGCGCAGGGGCAGGTGCTGGTGCCGCTCGACGAGGCGAAGGCGGCGGCCGATTTCGCCGCGATCCGCGGCACGGGCATTGCGGCCATCGCCATCGTGCTGATGCACGGCTACCGCTACCCGGCACACGAGAAGCGGCTGGCCGAGATCGCGGCCGCGGCCGGATTCACGCAGATCTCCGTGAGCCACCGCGTCTCGCCGCTCATGAAGATCGTCGGGCGCGGCGACACGACCGTGGTCGATGCCTATGTCTCGCCGATCCTGCGCCGCTACGTGGATCGCGTGGCGGCGGCCCTTGGCGACACGCGGCTCATGTTCATGCAGTCGAACGGCGGGCTCGTCGACGCGCACCGCTTCCAGGGCAAGGACGCGATCCTGTCCGGCCCCGCGGGCGGCATCGTGGGTGCCGCGCGCACGGCGGCCAATGCCGGGTTCAATCGCATCATCGGCTTCGACATGGGGGGTACGTCGACCGACGTGACGCTCTATAACGGCGAATTCGAGCGCGCGTTCGAGACGATCGTGGCGGGCGTGCGCATGCGCGCACCCATGATGAAGATCCACACCGTGGCGGCGGGCGGCGGGTCCATCCTGTTCTTCGACGGCGCGCGCTTCCGCGTCGGCCCGGAAAGCGCGGGCGCCAATCCGGGGCCGGCCTGCTACCGGCGCGGCGGGCCGCTGGCGGTCACCGACGCCAACGTGATGGTCGGCAAGATCGTGCCCGCCTTTTTCCCGAAGGTGTTCGGGAAGAACGGCGACGAGGCGCTGGATGCCGACATCGTGCGCACGAAGTTTGCCGCGCTCGCCGCGGAGGTTTCCGCGAAGACCGGGACGGTGCGCACGCCCGAGGCGGTGGCCGACGGCTTCCTCACCATCGCGGTCGAGAACATGGCCAACGCCATCAAGCAGGTCTCGATCCAGCGCGGCTACGACGTGACGGGCTATGCGCTCAACTGCTTCGGCGGGGCGGGCGGACAGCACGCCTGCAAGGTCGCCGACGCGCTGGGCATGACGACCGTTTTCGTCCATCCGCTCGCGGGCGTGCTGTCGGCCTACGGTATGGGGCTCGCCGACCTGCGCACCATGCGCGAGAAGGCGGTCGAGGCGCGGCTGGCCGACGCTCTGCTGCCGCGGCTTTCCGCCGAACTCGACGAGCTTGCGGCCGGCGGGCTTGCAGAGATGCGCGCGCAGGGCCTCGAGGACGCCAGGATCGACACCCACCGTCGCCTTCATCTCAAGTACGAAGGGACCGATTCGACGCTCGCCGTCGATTTCGGGCCGCTGGCGCAGGTCGAGGCGGCCTTCGCCGCGGCCCACCGCCAGCGCTACGGCTTCCTGATGCCCGGCAAGGCAGTCGTCGTGGAAGCCGTGGCGGTCGAGGTCGTCGGGCGGACGGAAAGTGCGGAGGATCCGGTCCAGCCGGCAGGCCCGGCCGCCGCGCCGGAACCGGCGGCCGTCACGCGCGTCTATACCGAGGGCGAGTTCCGCGACACGCCGCTGTTCCGGCGCGAGGCGCTGAAGCCCGGCATGACGCTGGCGGGACCGGCCATCGTGTCGGATGCCAATGCCACGACGGTCGTCGAGCCGGGCTGGCAGGCAAGCGTGACCGAACGGGACCATCTGGTGCTGCGCCGCGTGGCGGCGCTGGCGCGCACCCATGCCGTCGGCACCCGGGTCGACCCGGTGATGCTGGAGGTGTTCAACAACCTCTTCATGTCGATCGCCGAGCAGATGGGCGTGGCGCTGCAGAACACGGCCTATTCGGTCAACATCAAGGAGCGGCTGGATTTCTCCTGCGCGCTGTTCGACCGGCAGGGAAACCTGATCGCCAACGCCCCGCACATGCCTGTCCATCTGGGGTCGATGGGCGAGAGCGTGGCGGCCGTGACGCGCGCGCGGGGGGAAACGATGCGCCCCGGCGACGTCTACGTGCTGAACGCGCCCTATAACGGCGGCACGCACCTGCCCGACGTGACCGTGGTCATGCCCGTCTACGACGAGGCGAAGACCGGGATCCTCTTCTTCGTGGCGAGCCGCGGCCATCAGGCCGATATCGGCGGGCTCACGCCGGGCTCGATGCCGCCGGATTCGAAAACCGTCGAGGAAGAAGGCGTGCTGATCGACAATTTCCTCCTTGTCGAGCAGG
Organism: Rhodospirillales bacterium; assembly: GCA_016794025.1. Classification (GTDB taxonomy): domain Bacteria; phylum Pseudomonadota; class Alphaproteobacteria; order CACIAM-22H2; family CACIAM-22H2; genus Tagaea. Next base: position 25,152 of record JAEUKX010000109.1, read on the forward strand.
GCCGTTTCCGCGAGGCCGAGATGGTGGAACTGCTGCGGTCGGGCAGGTACCCGGCGCGCAATCCCGTGCAGAACATCGGCGACCTCAAGGCGCAGGTCGCCGCGTGCGAGAAGGGCGCACAGGAACTGCGCAAGATGGTGCGCGATTTCGGCCTCGATGTGGTGCGTGCCTATATGGGCCACGTGCAGGACAACGCCGAGGAGCAGGTCCGCCGCGTTCTCGACGTGCTGAAGGACGGCGAATTCGCCTACCCGATGGACGATGGCTCGGTCGTGAAGGTGAAGGTTTCGATCGACCATGCGCGGCGCACGGGCGTGCTCGATTTCGCGGGCACCTCGGCGCAGCGCCCGACCAATTTCAACGCGCCCGCGGCCGTCTGCATGGCCGCCGTCCTCTATGTCTTCCGCACGCTGGTCGAGGACGAGATCCCGATGAACGCGGGCGTGCTGAAGCCGCTCGACGTGCGCATTCCCGAAGGTTCGATGCTGCGCCCGCGCTATCCCGCGGCGGTCGTGGCGGGCAATGTCGAGACCTCGCAGACCGTGACCGATGCGATCTACGGTGCGCTTGGCGCCATGGCGGGCGCGCAGGGCACGATGAACAACTTCACATTCGGCAACGACCGCCACCAGTACTACGAGACGATCTCCGGCGGATCGGGCGCGGGCCCCGACTATGACGGCTGCGATGCCGTGCAGACGCACATGACCAATTCACGCCTGACCGACCCCGAGGTGCTCGAATGGCGTTTCCCCGTGCGCGTGGAGAGCTTCTCGATCCGCCGAGGCTCGGGCGGGCCGGGGCGCCACCGCGGCGGGGACGGCGTGGTGCGCAAGATCCGGTTCCTCGAGAAGATGACGTGCGCGATCCTCGCAAACCGGCGCAACGTCGCCCCCTTCGGGCTTGAAGGCGGGGCGCCGGGCGCGCTTGGCCGGAACTGGGTCGAGCGCGCGGACGGGCGCATCGAGGAGAAGGGGGCGACCGCGAGCTGGGATGTCGGCCCCGGCGATCTGTTCGTCGTCGAGACGCCCGGCGGCGGCGGGTTCGGGCGGCGCTAGTTCGCCGCCTGCCGCACGCGCAGCACGCTGAGGGTGCGCGGCCGGCCCTCGCGGTCGGGCCAGTCGATCGACTGGCCTTCCGACAGGCCGATGAGACCGGCACCGACCGGCGTCAGCACCGACACGCGCCCGGCGTCGATGTCGGCTTCCGTCGGCCACACGAGACGCACCGCGCGCTGTTCGCCGCTGCGCCGGTCGAGAAATTCGACCTCGGCACCCATCGTCACCACGTCGCGCGGCATATCGGCGGCGCGCACAAGGCGCGCGCGCTCGATTTCGGCCAGCAGCAGGTCGGCGACCGCCGGGTGGCAGGCGCTGGCGCTGAGGGCGAGGGCGGACAGGCGCTCGCTTTCCGCATCTATCATGCGGATGTCGGGGCGGTGGGCGGTCGCGTCGGGATGTTCCATGGCGGCATTCTCCTTGCGCACGCGGATCAGCATCCGCACGCGCGTCGTCTGGAATTGCGGGAAGTTCGGGCAGGGGCCCCGGGCTTCCCGGGGCGCAAGCGCAGGGAATCCGGGGCTTAAGAGCCGGCGATGAGGCGGCTCGCGTGGGCGAGGGAACGGATTCGGCGTGAAGTCATGCCTTTAATATGGGCATGGCCTGCCGATTTTTCAACCCGCCGCGCGCCCAAACCCGCTATATCGGTCGCCCGCGCCATGGCCATCTCCCCGTCCGATTCTGCCGCTGCCCCCGTCCGCGCCAACCGCCCTCTTGTTGGCATCGTCTACATGATCGGCGGCGTCTTCGTGATGTCGGTCATGGACGCCATCGCGAAGTTCGCCGTCGGCCATGTGACGTCGATCCAGATCATGGGCATCCGCTCGACGATCGTTTTCGTGCTGATGATCGGCTATCTCGCCTCGACCGGCCAGCTCGCCCAGCTGCGCACGCGCCGGCCGCTCGCGCACCTGCTTCGCGGCCTTGCCGCGGCCGGCTCGATGTGGTGCTTCTTCGAAAGCCTGCGCGCGCTGCCGCTGGCCACCGCCATCGCCATCTGCTTTGCCGCTCCGCTGCTGATGACGGCCTATTCGGTCGTGCTGCTGCGCGAGCGGGTGGGCTTCCACCGCTGGACGGCCGTGGTCGTGGGGTTCGCGGGCGTCGGCGTCATCATCGGGCCGGAGGCCGCAGACGGGATCGTTTCGGCCGGTGCCGTCCTGGCGCTGGGGGCGGCGGCGCTCTACGCGCTGGGAATGACCATGGTGCGCTGGCTGTCGCCCACCGAAAGCGACGTCACGATGATCGTCCTGCAGTGCTTCGTGCAGATGAGCGTGGGTCTTGTCGGCATGATGCTCGTGCCCGGCTCGTTCGATCCGGTGCCGGGTCCCGCATGGATCGCCATCGGCGTGATGAGCGTATTCCTCATTTTCGGCCAGTTCCTGAGCTACCGCGCCTTCCGTCTGGCGCCGGTGGGCGCCATCGCGCCGTTCAACTACACGGAACTGGTCTGGGCGGCGATCATCGGCTGGTTCATCTGGGGCGAGTGGCCGACCGAGCATGTCTGGTACGGGGCATCGATCGTCGTGGCCGCGGGCCTCTACGTGATCTGGCGCGAGCGCGTGCGCGCGCGCGAAGCCGCCGCGGCCGCGACAGCCTGAAAAGTTGCGGGGTCGCCGGTGCGGGACTAGATTTGCCGCAGCTTTCCACCGGAGACACGCCATGGCCGGCATCGCCCAGATCAAGCAGTCCGAACCCGTCGCCCGCGAGGCGGCCATCGCCGAGATCCGCGCGCTGATCGGCGACCGGCTGTCGACGGCCGCCGCGGTGCGCGACCAGCACGGCAAGGGCGAGGCCTATCACCATGCGGTGCCGCCCGACGCGGTCGCCTTCGCGGAATCGACGGCCGAGGTCTCGGCGATCGTGAAGATCTGCGCGCGCCACAGGCTTGCCGTCGTCCCGTTCGGCACGGGCACTTCGCTCGAGGGGCACACGGCGGCGCTGCATGGCGGCATCTGCATCGACGTCACGCGCATGAACAAGGTGCTGCAGGTGAACGCCAACGACCTCGATGTGCGCGTGCAGCCGGGCGTCACGCGCAAGCAGCTCAACGAGCATCTGCGCGACACCGGCCTGTTCTTCCCCATCGATCCGGGCGCGGACGCCTCGCTGGGCGGCATGGCGGCCACGCGCGCCTCGGGCACCAATGCGGTGCGCTACGGCACGATGCGCGAGAACGTGCTCTCGCTTGAGGTCGTGCTGGCGGACGGCAGCGTGATCCGCACGGGCCACCGGGCGCGCAAGTCCTCGGCCGGCTACGACCTGACGCGCCTTTTCGTGGGTTCGGAAGGAACGCTCGGCGTGATCACGGAAGTCACGCTGCGCCTTTACGGCATCCCCGAGGCGACGAGCGTCGCCATGTGCGCGTTCCCGACGGTCAAGGAGGCGGTCGACACCGTCATCGCCACGATCCAGTCGGGCATCCCGGTGGCGCGCATCGAGCTTGCCGATGCCCTGCAGATGGACGCGATCAACCGCTATTCGAAGCTCAACCTCGCGGTCCAGCCGACGCTGTGGCTGGAGTTCCACGGGTCGGAGGCGTCCGTCACCGAGCAGGCCGAAATGGTGCAGGCGATCTCGGCCGACAATGGCGGCGGCGCCTTCACGTGGACGACCGACCCGGCCGAACGCCGGCGGCTGTGGCAGGCGCGCCACGACGTCGCCTACGCGGCCAAGGGCCTGCGCCCCGGCTGCTCGATCTGGGCGACCGACGTGTGCGTGCCGATCTCGCGGCTGGCCGACTGCATCGTGGAGACGCAGGCCGATCTTGCGAAGGCGAGCTTTCCGGCCCCCATCGTCGGCCATGTGGGCGACGGGAATTTCCATGTCTCGATCGTGCTCGACACCTCGAAGCCCGAGGAGGTTGCCGAGGCCAACCGCCTCAACGACCGCCTCGTGGCGCGCGCGCTGTCGATGGAAGGCACCTGCACGGGCGAGCACGGCGTGGGCTACGGCAAGATCGACTTCCTCGACCAGGAGCACGGGCCCGCGATGGCGGTCATGCGCGCGCTCAAGAAGGCGCTCGATCCCGACAACATCATGAATCCGGGCAAGATCGTCCGCGCCTAGGGACGCCGCCACACGACCGGGAACAGGTCGGCGCGCGCGTCGAGGCGGTCGCCCGTCTTCAGCTTTGCCGCGTTGAGCGCCTTGAAGGTCGGCACGCCTTCGCGCCAGCGCGCGTCCTCGCCCGCGAAGCGCAGCGCCACCGTGCGCCGGCGCCGGTCGGGCGTGTCGTTTCCGCCCGCCCCGTGGACGAGCTTGCCGTGGAACACGACCGCATCGCCCGGCGCCATGTCGTAGCGGCGGATGTCGAGCGTGTCGCGCAGCGCGTCGATGTCGGGCGCGGGCGCGAACGCCGGGTTCCGGTAGCGCTCGGCACCCTCGCCGCCGGCGCGGAAAGGCTGCGGACAATAGTCGGGACCCCAGCGGTGCGAGCCCGCGACGTATTCCACACCGCCATTCTGTGCATCGATGGCGTCGAGCGCCAGATAGACCGTGCAGAACATGTCGCCGGTCGCGGGCCAGTAGGGAAAGTCCTGATGCCACGGCGTGCGGCGCGGCGTACCGGGTTCCTTGGCGAAGATCTGGTCGTAGAAGAGATGGACCTGCCGGGCCCCCATCGCTTCGCCCGCAAGTGCGGCGCAGCGCGTCTCGAAGAAGGCGGCGCGGAAATCGGGGTCGCGCCGGTGCATGAACATGTCGCCGAAAAAGCGCCCCGGCTCGCCGGGGGCCTGGAACTCGATCGCGCGCCGGCCCGGTGCGGCCATCGCGCGGTCGACGGCGGCGGCAAGGCGCGCGATCCATGGCGCGTCGAGCACGCCTTTCACGTGCACGACGCCGTCGGTCGCGTAGGTTCCGGCAAGGTCGATCGCCATCATCGCGCGCGACTACCACGCGGGCGCAGGCCGCGCATTCCCAAATTGCGATTGCCGGGCCGCAAGATATCGGCTTAGGCTTCTTTCAGGCGCAGCTAATAAGCGCCCGAAGGCCGCACCGGCCATGTGCTTTTTTTGGGAGGGAGCGATGTCGAAGCCACCGAAGACAGCAGTTTCGGGCGACGAGCCCGCACGCCGCAAATTCTTCAAGACGGCCCTTGTCGGCGGCGCCGCCGTCGCGGCAACCGGCTTTCCGCACATCCGGACCGCGGCCGCCGCGACCACGTCGTGGCGCGTGCAGACGAACTGGCCCGCGGGCGTCGGCCTCGCGATGTTCAAGAAATGGTGCTCGACCATCGCCGAGAAGACGGGCGGCGAACTCGAGTTCAAGGCCTTCGGCCCGAAGGACATCGTGGGCGACTTCGAGATGTTCGACGCCGTCAAGTCGGGCGTCCTCGATGCGATGAACTCCTTCACGCTCTACTGGGCGGGCAAGCTGCCGGCCACCGCCTTCCTCAGTTCGTACCTGATGGGCCTGCGCTACCCGCACGAGTGGGACGTCTTCTTCTACGGCAACAACGGCCTGAAGATCGCGCGCGAGATCTTCGCCAAGCAGGGGATGTACTACGTCAACCGCATCCATCACGGTCCGAACATCATCCACTCGAAGGTGCCGATCCGGTCGATCGAGGACTTCAAGGACCTCAAGCTGCGCGTGCCCGGCGGCATGATCGCGGAGGGTTTCGCGGCCATCGGCGCGCGCACGACGCTGATCCCCGGCGGCGAGGTCTTCTCGGCGCTGGAGAAGGGCACGGTCGACGCGGCCGACTACACGGGTCCCGCGGTCAATTGGGATCTCGGCTTCCAGCAGGTCACGAAGTACATCTGGATGGGTCCGCCGGGGCTTGAGTCGATCTACCAGCCGGTCGACCTCATGGACCTCGTCGTGAACATGAACGTCTGGAACAAGCTCTCGCCGAAGATGAAGACCTTCGTCGACGAGGAAGTGCAGATCTACTCGAACGCGCACCACGCCGCGATCCAGGCGGCCGACATGGAAGCCTGGGGCAAGTTCGAGAAGGCGGGCGTCCAGATCAACCGCCTGCCGGCCGAGGACCTGCCGAAGTTCCAGAAGGTCGCCGTGCCGATCTGGTTCAAGTGGGCCAACAAGGACAAGGATGCCGCGCGCATCTTCAAGGCCCAGCTCGACGTGATGCAGTCGCCTTCCTACGGCTACGTCACGCCGGACATGTACCAGGGTCTCAAGCTCGACCTGTAGCGTCTCTGTCGGGGCGGCGCCCTCGCGGTGCCGCCCCGATCCTTTCCGGTACCCGTGCGCGGCACGCAAGCGCACCTTCCCCCGACCGAGCTCCCCCGATGCCGAATGTCGATTTCGTCCTGCCGCTGTGGCTGTACTGGGTGCTGCTCGGCGGCTTCCCGCTTCTTGCCATGCTTGCGGCGCGCCGCGAGATGGCGGCTGCCGCGGCCGACGGCGGTGCCCCGAACATCTCGGCATCGGTGGCCTACATCTTCCTCGTCACCGCGGGGTTTCTCGGCATCCACCGCTTCTACGTCCGCAGCCGCTGGGGCTTCGTCTTCCTGCCACTGTTCGTGGCGGTCGTCTTCGTCAACGCCGAGATCAAGCAGGTGCGCGAGGAGATCTCGGCCCTGCGTCAGGCCGCGCGCACGGCGAATTTCGAGCTTCGCGGCGCGCGCGACGAGGCCCAGCGCAACGTCGCGGGGGCCGCGGACAAGCTGAAGGCCGCCGAGGCGAAGCTCGCCACGGCGCATGCCGGCACGGCCGCCGCGCAGACGCGCATCGGCGAATGGAATCGCGTGGGCGGCGCCTTCGGCGGCGCGATCGCGGTCCTGCTGCTGGTCGACGTTTTCCTCCTGCCCGGTCTCGTGCGCCGCGCGCGCGAGCGCGAGCGCACGGATCCGGCCCACCGCTTCAAGCCCGTGGAGCTGCCGCCGGAACCCGTGGCGGCGCCCGCCGCGCCGGCCGGGCCCGCGCATCGGGCGCTCGATGCCGCGGTCGACTGGGCGGGCCGCTTCGTCTCGTATTGGACGCTGCTTTCGATCTTCGTCTACTACTACGAGGTCGTGGTCCGGTTCCTCTTCAACTCGCCGACGAACTGGGTCCACGAAAGCATGTTCCTGATGTATGGCATGCAGTACCTGCTGTGCGGCGCCTATGCGCTGCGCTCGGAATCGCACGTGCGCGTCGACGTCTTCTATTCGAAGTTCTCCCCGCGCGGGAAAGCGCTGGCCGACATCGTCACGTCGTTCTTCTTCTTCGTGTTCGTCGGCACGCTGCTGTGGACGGGCTTCACCTACGCCTGGCAGGCGACCTCGATCGGCGAGGTGTCGTTCTCCGAGTGGGGCGTCCAGTACTGGCCGATCAAGCTGACGATGCCGATCGGCGCGGCGCTGCTGCTGGCGCAGGGGGTCGTCAACCTCATGCGCGACTTCGGAACTCTGGCGGGAAAGCGCTGAACCATGGGTCTCGACATAAGCATCGAGTGGCTGTCGCTGCTCCTGTTCGGGTCGCTGGCGGTCGTCCTCATGGCGGGCCTGCCGATGGCCTTCGTCACGGGCGGCATCGCGTGCGTGTTCCTCTTCCTGTTCGGCGACGCCTCGATGCTGAACATGCTGCCGGGCCGGCTGTTCCCGTTCATGACGGACTACCAGCTCTCGGCCGTGCCGCTTTTCATCTTCATGGCGGCGGTTCTCGAGAAGGCGGGCATCATCGAGGAGCTGTTCGACGCGGTCTACAAGAGCCTGGGGGGCCTCAAGGGCGGGCTCGCCTCGGCGACGGTCGTGGTGTGCACCGTGCTTGCCGCGATGGTGGGCGTCGTCGGCGCCACCGAGGTGACGATGGGGATGATCGCGCTGCCCGCCATGCTCAAGCGGAAGTACGATCCCTATCTCGCGATGGGCGCCATCCTCGCGGGCGGCACGCTGGGCATCCTCATCCCGCCGTCGGTCATGGCGATCGTCTATGCGGTCGTGGCGCAGCAGTCGCTGGGCGAACTGCTGATCGGGTCGATCTTTCCGGGCCTGATCCTGTCGGGCCTCTACGTGCTCTACATCTCCGTGCGCAGCTACGCCAACCCGGCGATGGGCCCGGCGCTGCCGCCGGAGGAACGCATCTCGCTCGCCGAGAAGCTGCGCCTGCTCAAGGGGCTCAGCGCGCCGGTCGTTCTGATCGCGGTCGTGCTCGGCGTCATCTTCTTCGGCGTGGCGACGCCCGTGGAGGCCGCGGGCATCGGCACTTTCGGCGCGCTCGTCGTTTCCGGCCTCTACCGGCAGCTCACGTGGCGCTCGCTGCAGGACGCCTGCATCGCCACGCTGAAGGCCACCGCGATGGTCATGTGGATCTTCTTCGGCGCCACGATGTTCGTCGGCTTCTTCATCCTCAAGGGCGGACAGACCTTCGTCACGCAGTCGATCCTGGGCAGCGGCCTCGGGCCCTACGGGATCCTGGCGCTCATGCAGGTGATCCTGTTCATCCTCGGCATGTTCCTCGACTGGGTCGGGATCCTGCTGCTGACCGTCCCGATCTTCCTGCCGATCATCAAGAGCCTGCCGTTCGACGGCCTGCTGGGCCTTGCGGGCGTGTCGAAGGCCGACGCGCCGCTGTGGTACGGCGTGCTCTTCATCGTGAACATGCAGATGGCGTTCCTCAGTCCGCCGTTCGGCTACTCGCTCTTCTACCTGAAGAGCGTGGCGCCGCCGCACATCACGATGGCGATGGTCTTCCGTTCGTCCGTGCCGTTCCTGGGGCTGCAGGCGATCGGCCTGGCGATCTGCATCCTGTTCCCGAACGTGGTCGTCTGGCTGCCGCGGCTGATGTACAGCGCGGTGGGCGGGTAGGGCGGGCGCCTCAGCCCGCTATGCCGGTCGCGGCCAGCACCTCGTGGCCGCCGTCCCAGATCATCTTGATCGAGATGTAGACGATCAGCGCGAGGCCGACATAGGCGATCCAGCGGTGGCGCTCGATCAGCTTGGCGATGGCCGCGGCCGCCACGCCCATGAGCAGCACGGACACGATCAGGCCGACGCCCAGAATGAACGGATCGGAGCGCGCGGCCCCGGCTACGGCCAGCACGTTGTCGAGCGACATCGACACGTCCGCGATCAGGATCTGCCAGATCGCGTCCCAGAAGGTCTTGGTCTCGCCGACATGCTCGACCATCTGGCCCTCGAGCAGGGCCTCGCCCTCGGCCTCGAGCCGGTCGTCGGCCGGCGAGATCTCGCGCCAGAGCTTCCATGAGACCCAGAGCAGCAGCACGCCGCCCGCCAGCAGCAGGCCCACGATCTGCAGGAGCTGCGTCGCGGCCAGCGCGAAGACCACGCGCAAAACCGTCGCCGCGATGATGCCGAACCACAGCGCCTTCTTGCGCTGCTCCTTGGGAAGCCCCGCCGCGGCCATGCCCACGACGATCGCGTTGTCCCCCGACAGGACGAAATTGACCATGATCACGGTGCCCAGCATGGCCCACTGCGCCATGCCGAGACCGAGGAGGACGTTGTCGGCTTCCATTCCGGCGGTTCCTTCGTTCAGCCTCTTGCGGCCGGTGCGGCGAACATCGCGATCGCCTGGCCGATTTCGTGGCTGCCATCCCACATCATCTTGACCGCCACGTAAAGGATAAGCGCCAGCCCGACATAGGCGATCCAGCGGTGCTTCTGCAGCGCGCGCGCGATCAGCGCGGCGGCCGCCCCCATCAGGACGACCGAGACGGCAAGCCCGAAGACCAGCACGTAGGGGTGGTCGCGCGAGGCGCCGGCGACCGCCAGCACGTTGTCGAGCGACATCGAAACGTCCGCGACGATGATCTGGATGATCGCCTGGCGCAGCGTCTTGCGCGGCATGTCGACCTTGTTCTCGCCCTCGAGGACCTTTTCGCCCTCGGCCTCGTCGTGGCGGCCCTGCTCGCGGATCTCGCGCCAGAGCTTCCACGACACCCAGAGCAGCAGCACGCCGCCCGCGAACAGCAAGCCGACGATCTGCAGGAGCTGGGTCGTCACGCCCGCAAACGCGATGCGCAGCAGCGTCGCCGCGACGATGCCGATCAGCAGAACGCGCCCGCGCTGCTCGGCCGGCAGGCCCGCGGCCGCCATGCCGATCACCACGGCGTTGTCGCCGGCCAGCACCAGGTCGATCATGATCACGGTGCCCAGCGCCACGAGCGCGTCGGGCGTGATGGAAGAAAGGATTTCGGCAATCATTTAAAGGGGCCCCGGCTTTGGCGAATGTCTTCTGGCGGCGGCCGGCCGGCCCCCGAAGTTTCACTAGATGGGCACTGTATCGGGCTGGCGCCAGAGGGGAAAAATGGACAATGATTCGCGATGGCAAGGAATAAGCTCCGCATCCTTGCCGCCGCGGCGCTCGCTGCGGCGGCGATCGCGGCCGTTGTCCTGCGTCCGCAGGCGGGCCCGGCGGCCGCGCGGCTGACGGCCGAGATCGCGGCACTGACTGGCGCGCGCGTCGAGGCGGGGCCGGGTGCGCGCTTCGGCTGGGCATGGCCGCTGCGGCTCGAGATGCCGTCGGTCGCCATCGCGGGCTGGGGCACCCTCGAATCGCTCGTCGCACAAGGCGACCGGTTCGCCGGACGCGCCACGCTTTTCGGCCGGACCGGCGAGCTGACCGCTGCGGGCGGGAGCCTCTCCTTTGCCGGCGAGGGCGTTTCCGCGCGGCTCGACCGCGCGAAAGGCCTGATCCTCGAGACGACTGTTGCCGGCCACCGGCTGCGCGTGTCGGGGCGGCCGTCGGCGGCCGGGCTCGACGCGCTGTCGGTCGACTGGGATGCGGTGCATCTGTCCGGGACGGCGCGTTGGGCCGATGGCGGTGCCGCCCTTTCGGTCGAGGCGACGGGCGAGGGGGCAAGGCTCTCCGGCACTGCGCGTCCGGCAGAAGGTGCGTTCGAGGGCACGCTCGAATCGCCCTTCGCGTCGCTCGGGCGGGTGACCAGCGAGCTGCGCGCCACGGCGGAGGCCGTGGATTTCGCGCGCTTCGTGCTGGAAGGGCCGGACCTGCGGGCCGACGGATCGCTGCGCGTGGAGGCGGCGCGGATGTCGCTCGACCTGCGCCTTGCCGATGCGCCGCTGGCCGCAGCCCTTGCCCTCGCGGGCGAGGCGCTGGCTCGCGGGGGCGATGTCGACCTGCGGCTGCGCGCCGGGCGACTGGCCTGGCCATCGGGCGAGGCGCAGGGTGTCATCCTTGTCGCCGCGCGCGAAGGCGGGAAGTTCGTGCTCGACGAACTGGCCGTGCGCTCGATCGCGCAGGCAAGCGTGCGCGTGCGTGATGGCATCGTCGATCTGCAGGCGCCCGACGCCGCCCGCTTCCTGGCTGCACTGGGCGTGCCGGGCGACCGGCATCTGGGTGCGCTGTCGCTGCGCGGCGCCTTCGCGTTCGACCCGGCTGCCGGCACCGTGCGCGCGAGCCCGGTGGAAATCGCACTCGCCGGGCAGGCGCTGAAAGGGACTGCCGAATGGTCGGGCGGCAGGCTTGTCGCGGCGCTTGCCGGCGACCGGGTGTCGCTCGATCCGTTCTTCGGCGTGCCGCTCGCGCGCCCGGCCGTGCGCGGGCCGCTGCTGACGCGCAGCCAGCAGGCGCGGGCCGCCGCCGCCGCGGCACCGCCGCCGGCCGGTCCCGGCGGCTGGTCGCGCGTGCCCTTCAGGCCGGACCTGGTCGGCGGCATGCCGCTCGAACTCACGCTCGAGGCGCGCGAACTCGTCTATTCGGCCCTCGCGCTTCGCGATGCGCGGCTTGCGCTGTCGACCAAGGCCGGCGGGATCGAGATTGGCGCGCTGTCGGGCGGCCTGTTCGGCGGCACGCTCGACGCGCGCGGACAGGTCCTGCGCGCAAGGGCACCGGAGGCGACGCTGGAGTTCACGCTTGCGGGTGCCGAATTCGCGCGGCTGCTGTCGGCCGCCGGTGCACCGCCTGTCCTGCGCGGTCCGCTTACGCTCAAGGGCCGACTTGCCGCCGCCGGCACGAACCCGGCCGACATGGCCGCCGGCCTTTCGGGCGAGATCATGCTCGACTCGCCCGGCGGCACGCTCGACGGGGTCGATCTTGCGGGGCTGTTCGCCTATGCGGCCGCGAGTGCCACGCCCGACCTTGCGGAACTCGGCCGCCGCCTCGCGCGCGGCGGAAGCGGGGCGTTCACCGCCGCAACCGCGACACTGAAGATCGAGCGCGGCACAGCCCGGCTTTCCGATGCACGTCTGGCGGCTTCGGGCGGCGCGCTTGCCCTTTCCGGTCTTTTCGATCTTGCAAACTGGCGCGTCGATCTTGCGGGCGACATTGCCGCGCCCGGCGCGCGGCAGGTGCCGCACATCGCCATTGCGGGGCCGCCCGCCCGGCCGAACGTCCGGATCGGGTTCAGCGCGGCGGCGGGCGCGGAGGCGAGGCCGGCGGGTTCGGGCGCGCCGCCGCGCGCGCCGGCACCTCGGCGCTAGGCTCGGCGTCCAGCGCCCGGCGGCCGGTTCCGGCCGTTCCGGCGGTGTCGATGCGGTCAAGCGCCGCGCGCGCGGGCTCAAGCCCCTGTGCGGCGGCACGCGCGTACCAGCCGCGCGCCTCGACCGGGTCGGCCGGCACGCCGTCGCCGCGTTCCCACAGGACGCCCAGCTGATACTGCGCGGGCCCGTAGCCCTTCTCGGCCGCGCGCTCGTACCAGCGCCGGGCCTGGACCATGTCGCGCTGGATGCCGCGACCCAGCCGGTAGAGCTGGCCGAGATTGAACTGCGCCTCGGCATCGCCCGCCCGCGCGAGGCCCCAGAACCGGAACCACGCCGAGTCATAGTCCTGCGCCTGGAACGCGGCGACGCCGCGCTCGAATTCGTCGTCGCGGTCGTACTGGGCGAAGCTCGGCGGGGGGAACGCCGTCAGCGCCAGCGCGAACGCGGCGACGCGCCAGGTCAGGGTGCGGGTTTTGCCGCCGCGACCGGGGCGGCCGGGGGCGCACCCGTCAGCGACTGCAGCACGTAGACGCGCAACGCGCTCGACAGGTTGCCGGCCTCGTCCCTGGCCGCGCGCATCTTGTCGATCTCGGTCACGAGATCGTTGATCGACGCATTGCGCTTGCGCGCGATGTCCTTCAGGGCCGACCAGAACTCTGGCTCCAGCGAAATGCTCGTACGATGTCCGGCAATGACGACCGAACGCTTGCGAATCGATCCTGACATGACTCCCCCCGGGTGTTAATGCCGCGCTTCGCGGGGGCCCAGCATCTCGATCGGCTGAACCCACCTGTCGAAGTCGGCGGCGGACACCAGACCGAGGTCGATGGCCGCCTGTTTCAACGAAATGTCGTGGGCATGGGCGTGCTTTGCTATTCGCGCGGCAACGTCGTAGCCCACGTGCGGATTGAGCGCCGTCACGAGCATCAGCGAGAGCTCGAGATTGCGCCCGATGCGGGCGGCATTGGGGGATATGCCGCTGGCGCAGTTGTCGGCGAAGCTCGTGGAAGCGTCGCCGATCAGCCGGATCGACTGGAGAACGTTCAGCGCGATCACCGGCTTGAAGACATTGAGCTGCAGGTGCCCCGAGGCGCCTGCGAACGTCACGGTCGTGTGGTTGCCCATGACCTGGGCGCAGATCATCGTCAGCGCTTCGGCCTGCGTGGGATTGGTCTTTCCCGGCATGATCGACGAGCCGGGCTCGTTCTCGGGGATCGAGATCTCGCCCAGGCCCGCGCGCGGGCCGGAGGCGAGCAGGCGCACGTCGTTGGCGATCTTGTTGAGGCTTGCCGCAAGCGTGCACAGCACGCCCGAGCATTCGACCAGCGCATCGTGCGCGGCGATGGCCTCGAACTTGTCCTCGGCGGGCATGAAAGGAAGGTTGGACAGCCGCGCCAGCTCCTGCGCGAACCGCGCGGCGAAGCCCTTGTGGGCGTTGAGGCCGGTGCCGACCGCCGTCCCGCCCTGCGCGACGCGGTAGAGCCGGGGCAGCGTACCCTCGACCCGCGCGATCCCCAGTTCGACCTGCATGGCCCAGGCGCCGATTTCCTGGCCCAGCGTCATCGGCACGGCGTCCTGCAGGTGCGTGCGGCCGAGCTTGACGACGCCGGCCAGCTCCGTCGCCTTGGCCTGCAGCACGTCGCGCAGGTGGCCAAGGCCGGGCAACAGGGTGTCGTGGATCTCGGCGACGGCGGCGATGTGCATGGCCGTGGGGAAGCTGTCGTTGGACGACTGCCCCCGGTTGACATGATCGTTGGGGTGGACGGGCTTGCGGCTGCCCAGCGGCTCGCCCAGAAGCTCGTTTGCCCGGTTCGCGACCACCTCGTTGGCATTCATGTTCGTCTGCGTGCCCGACCCGGTCTGCCAGACGACGAGCGGGAAATGGTCCGAGAGCCGGCCCGCGATCACCTCGTCGCAGGCCCGCACGATGGCCCCGCCGAGCCGTGCGTCAAGCTCGCCCAGCGCCATGTTGGCGAGCGCGGCCGCCTTCTTCTGCACGCCGAAGGCGCGCACCATCGGCTCGGGCATGCGCTCGGTGCCGATCCGGAAAAGTTCGATGCTGCGCTGGGTCTGGGCGCCCCAATAGCGGTCGGCGGGCACTTCGATCGGCCCGAAACTGTCCCGTTCGATGCGCGTGGATGCGCGTTCGCCCATGAGATTTCCGCATCCGGCCGGATTCGCATTCCGCACATTCCGGGTTTATCCCTCGGTAATGTGTAGTTTATCCGGCACCCTCCGGAATTAGGCACCGCAACCCGAAAATATTCAAGGCCCACGCGTACCTTGTAACCGTTCGGCGGACTCCTTATTAGTCGTCCGGCAATTTTCTGGTTCGAAGACCGATGGCGGAAAAGATCGACTTCAGCAAGGTCCGGTTCCTGATCGTCGACCCGAACGCGCTTGCCCTGCAGATGCTCAACGACATCCTGTCGATGCTCGGGGCCAACTATGTCCGCCGGGCGACGGATTACGACAAGGCGATGGACGTCCTCAAGGAGGGCAACATCGACATCCTGATCACCGAGCGCGAGATCACGCCAAAGAACGGCATCGAACTGGTCGATTTCATCCGCCACGACCCCAGCTCGCGCGACCGCCTGCTTCCCGTAATCGTGCTGACGGCCCGCTCGGAGGAGCCTTTCGTCCACGAAGCGCGCGACCACGGGGCCAACGAATTCGTCGCCAAGCCCTATACGGTCGATTCGCTCTACAAGCGGCTTTCCGCCGTCATCGCCTATCCGCGCCAGTACGTGAACGCGCCGGGCTATTTCGGCCCCGAGCGGCGGCGCAAGCAGGTGCCGTTCAACGGGACCGAACGCCGCGGCGTCGACCCGAACGCGCCGCCCGTCGACCCGAAGACGGCGAAGAAGTAAGATCCCAGCAAACGAACGAAGAATCCGGAGCCGGACGTGGCAGGCAAGGGCAAGGTCCAGATCATTCAGGCGCCGACGGACCTCAGGAAGCGCGCCGTCAATTTCAAGACCGGCTTCGGCGTCATCCTGTCGCCGCAGGAGACCCAGAAGCTCCAGCTCGTCGTCGAGAAGTCGTCGGACGAGTTCACCCGCAAGATCGGCGAGAAACTGAAGGCGCTGCGCGAGGAACTGGCGGGCCTCGACGACGGCGAGGCGCCGACGAAGGCGATGGTCGAGCGGATTGTCGGCGACGCGCTGGAAATCAAGGGGCTCGGCGGCACGTTCAAGTTCCCGCTGCTCACGCAGATCGCCAAGTCGCTGCACGACTACGCCACGCAGATCGCCGAGCCCAACGCGTGGAACACCGTGATCGTCAGTCACCACATCGACGCGCTCTACGTCGTGCTGGCCCAGCGCATCACGGGGCTCGGCGGGCGTATCGAGGCCGAGCTGCTGAAGGCGTTGCGCGCCGCATCGACGAAATTCCGGTAGTCGCGCGCCATGACGTGAGCGCGTGGCCGCATTGACGAGGCATGCGGCCGCACCGGTGATTTACTCTTGCGCCTCGGGACAATTATGTTATTTAGCGATTCAGACGCCAATCGCACGTGCCCCAGGCCCACGAGGCAAGCGCTAAGAGGCAGGGCGGAGAGCTCGCGAAGAGCACTCACGTCTCTCGACCACCAAGCGCTCGAGGTCAAGCAACGACGTAGACGCGTCCTTTACGGTACGAACCGGTCGACAGTGGGCCGGTGTTCCTCGAGGGATGTGGACATGGTTGCGGCCGAGTTCGGGGCTTCGCGCCTTCCGACGATGCAAGGATAACCGCCGCCGCGCGGAGCCCCGCTTGATGGCTCCGCAGGCGAAACGGGTGCGCTCAACCGGCCGGTGACGGCCGTCTGGCGCCCGCAAGCGGACCTTCATCGCGGTTCAGGTTTTTCAGACCCGCATCTTTTCAGTTCCCGGTTCAGTCGCCGGCCCCGGTTCGGGCCACGCTAGATCGGCATTGGCTGCGCACACACGATGGCCGGAAGCCATCCCGCGCAAGCCGTTGGGGGTAAGTGGAAGTGGACGTCTATAGCAAGAAGCACGTCGCATTCGGGGGTCGGCTGGTGATCGTGGGCTTCGGCTCGATCGGTCAGGGCGTGCTGCCGCTCATCATGCGCCATATCGACATGCCGGCGAACCGGATCTCGATCGTGACGGCCGAGCCGCGCGGGCGCGAGGTCGCGGCCGAGTACGGGATCGAGTTCGTCGAGACCGCGCTGACGCGCGAGAACTACCGCGCCGTCCTCGACAAGCGCCTCGCCAAGGGCGACTTCCTGCTGAACCTGTCGGTCGACGTGTCGTCGGTGGCGCTCATCGAGTTCGCCAATGAGAAGGGCGCCTTCTACCTCGACACCTGCATCGAGCCCTGGGCCGGCGGCTACACCGACCCCTCGCTCACGCCCTCGCAGCGGTCCAACTATGCGCTGCGCGAATCCGCGCGCGCCCTGCGCGCGAAGTTCGCCAAGGGGCCGACGGCCGTCCTCACCCACGGCGCCAATCCCGGCCTCGTCTCGCATCTGGTCAAGGAGGCGATGCTCGACATCGCCCGCGACACCGGCCTCAAGGCGGCGACGCCGAAGGACCGGGCGGGCTGGTCGGCGCTCGCCCGCGAACTGGGCGTCAAGGTCATCCATATCGCCGAGCGCGACACGCAGGTGGCCACCTACCCCAAGAAGGTCGGCGAGTTCGTCAACACCTGGTCGATCGACGGCTTCGTGGGCGAAGGCTCGCAGCCGGCCGAGCTGGGCTGGGGCAGCCACGAGAAGACGTTCCCGGCCGACGGCAAGCGCCACGAGTTCGGCTGCGATGCCGCGATCTACCTGATGCGGCCGGGTGCGGGCATGCGCGTGCGCTCGTGGACGCCGCTCGAGGGGCCGTATCACGGCTTTCTCGTGACCCACAACGAGTCGATCTCGATCGCGGACTACTACACGGTCACGGAGGGCGGGAAGGTCGCCTACCGGCCGACCGTCCACTACGCCTACCATCCGTGCGACGACGCCGTGCTGTCGCTGCACGAGCTGGCCGGCAAGAACTGGCAGATGCAGCCGTCCAAGCGCCTGATGATGGACGAGATCTCGACCGGCATGGACGAGCTCGGCGTGCTCCTGATGGGGCACAAGAAGGGGGCGTACTGGTACGGCTCGCGCCTGACGATCGAGGAGACGCGCAAGCTTCTTCCCCACAACAACGCGACCTCGCTGCAGGTGACCGTCGCGGTCCTCGCCGGCCTCGTGTGGGCCATCGAGAACCCGAACGAGGGCCCCGTCGAGGCCGACGAGATGGATCATGCGCGCTGCATGGAGGTGTGCCGTCCCTATCTCGGCACCGTCGTGGGCGCGTATTCGGACTGGAACCCGCTTAAGGATCGCGAGAGACTCTTTCCGGAGCGACTCGTCCGCGACGATCCTTGGCAATTCGACAACTTCCGCGTCACCTGACGCGATCTCTGGAGAACTGGAGTCCATCGGGATGACCACCAAGAAGATCCGCGACTTCCTCGCCGAGCGACGACCGACGCCCTATCTCGTCGTCGATCTCGACGTCGTCGCCGACAACTACCGCAAGCTCAAGGACGCGGTTCCGCAGGCCGGCATCTACTATGCCGTCAAGGCGAACCCGGCGCCCGAGGTGCTGACGACGCTCGTCAAGCTCGGCTCGTCCTTCGACACCGCCACGGTCAACGAGATCGACATGGCGCTGAAGGCGGGCGTCTCGGCCGACCGCATCTCATACGGCAACACGATCAAGAAGAAGGACGACATCGCGGCCGCCTTCGGCCGCGGCGTGCGCCTGTTCGCGTTCGATTCGGAAGCCGAGCTTGCGAAGCTCTCGGCCGCCGCACCGGGCGCCAAGGTGTTCTGCCGCATCCTCACCTCGGGCGAGGGCGCGGACTGGCCGCTGTCGCGAAAGTTCGGCTGCGACATCGAGATGGCGCGCGAACTGCTGATCTCGGCCGCGTCCAAGGGCGTCGTGCCGCACGGCGTGTCGTTCCATGTCGGCTCGCAGATGAAGGATCCCAACGCGTGGGACGCCGCGGTGGCGCAGGCCGCGTGGCTCTTCCGCGAGTGCGAGGACGCCGGCGTGCAGCTCAACATGCTCAATATGGGCGGCGGCTTCCCAACCAAGTACCGCAAGGACATCCCCGCGATGGGGACCTACGGCGAGGCGATCCACAACGCGCTCGCCAAGCATTTCGGCAACCGCGTGCCCGAGATCATCGTCGAGCCCGGCCGCCAGATGGTCGGCAATGCCGGAGTCATCGACACCGAAGTGGTCCTCGTCTCGCGCAAATCGAAGAAAGACGCGCGGCGCTGGGTCTATCTCGACATCGGCAAGTTCGGCGGCCTCGCCGAGACGATGGACGAGGCGATCCAGTACCCGATCGTGTCGGCCAAGAAGGGCGGCAAGGTCGAGCGCGTGGTGCTCGCGGGCCCCACCTGCGATTCGGCCGACGTGATGTACGAGAAGGCCGACTACCGCCTGCCGGTCGACCTCGAGCCGGGCGACCGGCTGGAGATCCGCGCGACCGGCGCCTACACGACCACCTATTCGTCGGTCGCCTTCAACGGCATCGATCCGCTGAAGACCTACTGCATCTGACCGCTCACTTCCGCGCGGTGTAGACCTTGAAGGCGGCGTCCTCGGCGAGGCGCCGCACTTCGCCGAATTTTTCCGAAAGCATCTGTTCGTAGGCGAGGTGCCGGTTGGCGACGAGCCACACGCACCCGCCGGGCTTCAGCGCCTCGGCCGCGACCGCCACGAAGCGCCGGCCGAGCGCGCGGTTCTCGCCGCGCGCGTCGTGGAAGGGCGGATTCACGAGGATCGCGTCGTAGATCGCGGTGCCCACGCCGGTGGCGACGTCGTGCCAGAAGGTGCGCGCGCGCGCGCCATAGGGGGCAAGGTTGCGCGCAAGGCAGTCCACGGCCGCCGAATCGGCCTCGAAGGCGTCGAGCCGTTCGACCGCCGGCGCGCGGGCGAGCACGGCATCTGCAAGGTAGCCCCAGCCCGCGCCGAGATCGGCGGCAAGACCGGAGAGGTCCGCCGGGATGTGGGTGGCCAGCAGCTGCGAGCCGGCGTCGATCCGGTCCCACGCGAAGACGCCGGGTGCCGTCACGAAGCCGGTGGCGCCCAGGGCCCGCGGCGCGTCGAGCCCGCGCCAGGCGGCGGGATCGGCCGTGCCGCGCGTGGCCACGAACAGGCGGGCCTTGCCCTTGCTGCGCGAAGGTCCGTCGAGGCCCAGCTTCTTCAGGTCCTTCTCGTAGCTTGCGGCGCCCAGCGCGTTGGAACCGGCGAGGTGGAGGGTCCCCTCCGGCCCCAGCGCGTCGAGCGCGCGCGCCAGCGTCGCGCGGTTGACCTCGCGCTGGCGGCCCAGCCGGACGAACGCGGCGTCGTACATGCCGTCGGCTGCGGCAAGCGTCAGCCCGGCGCGCAACAGCGCGTCGGCGGCGGGCTTCCAGCCCTGCACGCAGGTCATACGATCGCGCGCAGCCGCCAGTGCCGGGTGCGGGCTCGCGTTCAGGAAAAGCAGCCGGCCCGGCGGAAGCGGGTCGGCGAACAGCAGGTCGAGATCGGCATGGTCCATGGCGTCCGTCCAAGGTAGCCTTCCGGCATGAGCGCGATCCAGCAATTCGCCGTCGACCATCTGCCGATCGAGGACCGGCTGCTGCTGCGCGTGGCCGCCGCAGGCGAGCGGGAAAGCGTCAAGCTGCTCGTGACCCGGCGCTACCTGCGCCTGCTGTGGAATTCGCTGGCGGGCGAGATGCGCGCGGCGATGGCCGACACCAAGAACCCGGCGGCACGCGATTTCCTGCTCGAGATGGCCGAGACGCGCGCCACGGCCGGGGCCGATTTCTCCACGCCCTTCCGCGAGCCGGTCGCGGCCGTCGAAGAGGCCGGCGCCCCGCCGCCGCCCGCGCCCGAACCCGAAACCGCTTCGGCCGCGGCCACGCCGCCCCGGACCGATGCGCGCCTGCAGGCCCGCCTGCTGTGGGGCATGCAGGTCAAGCGCACGCCCGAGGGCATGAACAAGATCGCGCTGATGGCGCTCGACGGCACGCGCGTGGACGTATCGCTGTCCGACCAGGGCACGTTCGGTCTCATGAAGATCCTGCGCGACGCCGCAAGCCGCGCGGAATGGGACATCGAGATGGCCTGGGCTCCCGGCGCCCCGCCCGAGGCGAAGACTGCGGCCGGCACGCGGCGGCTCAACTAG
>JAEUKX010000114.1 GCA_016794025.1 Rhodospirillales bacterium
GCAGGCCCTTGCGGCGCTGCGCACGCGCCGGCGGCGGCCGATGCTCTTCCTCGATCTCGGCGTTCCGGAAGACGTCGCGCACGACGTCGAGGCGATCGACGGGGCTTTCCGCTACGGCATCGACGATCTCGAGGCGCTTGCCCTGAAGGGGCGCGCCGAACGCGAGGCGACGACCGGCGAGGCATGGGCGATCGTCGAAGCGGAGATCGCGGGTTTCGAGCGCGCGCGGGCCGGACGCCGCGCGGACGGCGCCATCGTGCGCCTGCGCCGCCATTTCGAGGCCGAGCGGCTGCGCGCGCTTGCCGAGACTGGTAGCGACGCGGACAGGGCGACGGAGCTTCTCGTGCAGCGCCTGCTGCACGGGCCCAGCGCCTATCTGCGCGGCATCGCCCAGGACGATCCGGCCGAGCGGGCGCGGATCGAGGAACACATCGCGCGCGCGTTCGGCATCGAGGGAACGGAGAAAGACACGTGAGTTTCGATCTGAAGCTGGACAAGGTCGTCCACCGGTACCGCGAACTCGGCGACATGCTCGCGAGCGGGGCCACGGAGGCAAAGAACCTTGCCCGGCTGTCGAAGGAATATTCCGATCTGGGCCCCGTCGTCTCGGCCATCGAAAACCTGAAGCGCGCCAAGGCCGAGCTAGTCGATCTGGAGGCGATGCGTGCGGGCGAGGACGCGGAGATGCGCGCGCTGGCCGAGCAGGAATTCTTCGATCTCAAGGGCCGGCTGCCGGCGATGGAGCGCGAGCTGCAGGCCATGCTGCTGCCGAAGGACGCAGCCGACGAGAAGAACGCGATCCTCGAGGTGCGCGCGGGCACTGGCGGCGACGAGGCGGCCCTGTTCGCCGCCCAGCTCTTCCGCATGTACCAGCGCTACGCCCAGCTCCGCGGCTGGCGATTCGAGGTCATGGAAATCGGCGAGACGGGCCTCGGCGGGTACCGCGAGGCGACGGCAAGCATCTCGGGTGCCGGCGTGTTCGCGCGCCTCAAGTTCGAATCGGGCGTCCACCGGGTGCAGCGCGTGCCGGCAACCGAGGCGAGCGGGCGCATCCATACCTCGACCGCCACTGTCGCCGTTCTTCCCGAGGCCGAGGAAGTCGACGTGCAGATCGACGAGAAGGACCTGCGCATCGACATTTTCCGTTCGTCCGGCCCCGGCGGGCAGTCGGTCAACACGACCGACAGCGCGGTGCGCATCACCCACATGCCCAGCGGCATCGTCGTCTCGCAGCAGGACGAGAAGTCGCAGCACAAGAACAAGGCGAAGGCGATGAAGATCCTGCGCGCGCGGCTCTACGAGGCCGAGCGCGCGCGCACCGAGGCCGCGCGCGCGGCCGAACGCAAGGGCCAGGTCGGGACGGGCGACCGGTCGGAGCGCATCCGCACCTACAATTTTCCGCAGGGCCGCGTGACCGACCATCGCATCAACCTGACGGTCTACGAGATCGACCGCGTGATCGAGGGCGATCTCGACAGGTTCATCGATGCGCTCATCGCGGAGGATCGCGCGGCGAAACTGGCGGAGCTTTCGTGAGGATCGACGCCCTCGTTCAGGAAAGCGCGCGCACGCTGGCGGAAGCGGGGATCGAGAACCCCCGGCTGGAGGCGCGCGTGATCGTCGGGGCAGCGTCGCGCGCACCGCTCGAGGCGATGGTGGCCCATCCGGAGCGCGAACTCGACGAGGCCAGCGTCGCCTTCGCGCATGCGCTGGTGGAGCGGCGCGTCGCCGGCGCGCCGATGGCCTATCTCGTCGGCCACAAGGAGTTCTGGAGCCTTGAATTCGCCGTGACCTCGGCGACGCTCGTGCCGCGCGCGGACAGCGAAACATTGGTCGAAGGGGCGCTTGCGTTCGCCGCGGACCCCGCGCGGCCGTGGCGCGCGCTCGATCTTGGAACGGGCAGCGGCTGCCTGCTGCTGTCGTTCCTTTCGGAACGCCCGGCCGCATGGGGCCTTGCCGTGGACCGCAGCATGGCCGCGCTTGGCGTGGCCGCATCGAATGCCGATTCGCTCGGCCTCGGGCGGCGCACGTCGTTCCTGTGCGCCGACTGGGCCCGCCCGCTCGCCGGGACGTTCGACGTGATCTTGTCCAATCCGCCCTATATTCCGCGCGACGAGATTCCGGGGCTTGCGATCGAAGTGCGCGACTTCGAGCCGTACGAGGCGCTCGATGGCGGGCCGGACGGCCTCGACTGCTATCGCCGCATCATCGCCGACCTGCCGGCAATCCTTGCCGACGACGGCATGTGCTTCTTCGAGGTGGGCGTCGGGCAGGCCGGCGACGTGGCGGCACTGGCGCGCGCGCAGGGCCTTTCCGTCGCCGGAACGCTTCGTGACCTGGCAGGGATCGAACGCTGCGTGCAGATCGCAAAATAGGGCTTGGATCGGCGCGCCGCGGGGACTAGTGTCGCCCTTGCGTCGGGACCGGCCATGCGGATTTCCGGTCGACGCGCGACCGGACAGCGGCCTTCAGTGCCCATCCGTCGTCCGCCCCCAGGGCGGTCAACCACTCATCGACGGTTCGAAGGGACCCGCAATCGTGCGGAATCCATCCGGACCGTCAGCACAAGGCAGTCGACGATGAAGCGTCAACGGAACCGGGGCGGCCATGGCGGCGGTCACAGCAACAACTATCGCGGCGGCGGCGGCGGGGGCGGCGGCGGCGGAAACCGGCCGAACGTGCCGTTCCGCGCGCAGACATTCGATTCGAACGGTCCGGAAGTCCGCATCCGCGGCAACGCGTACCAGGTGCTCGAGAAGTATCTCGCACTGGCGCGCGACGCGTCGGCCAGCGGCGACCGCATCGCGGCCGAGAATTTCTACCAGCATGCGGAACACTATTTCCGCCTGATCAACGCCAACCAGGAAGCCTACCCGCAGCAGCGCCCGCAAGGCGGCCAGCCGCATCCGCAGGGCGGCTACGCGCAAGGCCAGGGCGGCGATCCGAACGCGGCGGTCGGCGGAGAGCAGCCGCCGGGCATGGGCCCGCAGCCGGGCGCGCCTGTCGTGGTGCACACGAACGCGCCGCAGCCGCAGGGCGACATGCAGGCGGCGGGGCCGCTGCCGTCGTTCCTGGGAACGCCGGGCGAAGAAAACCGCTAGGTCGTGCGCCCGGCGCGCTTGCGCCGGGTTTTCGCGTCGATCCGGCGCGGCTCGGCGGGTCGCGCCGGTGTCAGGCCCGCTTCGCGAAGTTCCACGCCCAGCCAGTCCGCAAACGCCGTCATCGCGCGCGTGAAGCGCCGGTGGCGCGCGCTTACCAGCCAGTAGCAGGCGCGCGGCGAAACGGCGACGTGCGGCAGCACCTGCACCAGCCGCCCGTCCTTCAGGTGCGATGCGATCATCAGCATCCGCCCGACCGCCAGCCCCTGCCCGGCGGCGGCGGCCTGCAGAACGATGTTGTAGTCCGTGAGCTGCCGGAACTCGGCTGTCGAAAGGTCGATGCCGACGGCTTCCGCCCAGGCGGTCCAGTCGGTGAGCCGCATCCCCGTCAACAGCGTATGCAGGCCCACGTCCGCAGGCTTCGCAATCCGAGTCTGCGCGCGCAGGAG
The DNA here is from genome assembly GCA_016794025.1 of Rhodospirillales bacterium. Classification (GTDB taxonomy): domain Bacteria; phylum Pseudomonadota; class Alphaproteobacteria; order CACIAM-22H2; family CACIAM-22H2; genus Tagaea. The sequence continues at coordinate 3,548 of JAEUKX010000114.1, forward strand.
CACCCGGCTGCCCACGACCACGAGACGTTCGGCGCCAAGGCAGCGCGCCGTCACGCCGGCATAGTTCCCGTCGCCGTAGCGGATCGCCAGATCGGCCTCGGAGGCGGCGACGTCGGCAAGGTCAAGTGTCGGCTGCAGTTCGACGGCGACCCCCGGCGCTCGCGCGAGAAAATCCGGTAGCCTTGCAACCAGGAAATTCGCGGCGAACGAGGGGAGCAGGCTCACGCGGATGCGCTCGCGGCTCTCGTGTGCGCGAAGCCGCGCCGAAGCCGTCGCGATCGCCGCGAACGCGCCCTGTATCTCGCCGAGATAGCGCCGCGCGGCGGGCGTCGGTTCGATGCCGCGTGCCTTGCGCACGAAAAGCCGGACGCCCAGATGGCGTTCGACCTGCGCGACATGGTGGCTGACGGCGCTCTGCGCGATGGCGAGTTCCTTCGCCGCCCGACGGAAACTCAGCAGGCGCGCGGCGGCCTCGAAGGCGCGCAACGACATCAGCGGCGGAAGATCGGCAACGCGGCGCATCGGGCCAATTCTAGCGGGCCGCCCACCGATCTACAAAATAGATCGCACGATCCTGCCGTTTGAATTGGCCGTCCTGCATGCCGGTGCCGCAGTCTGGCTGCCGGACATCGGACGGAGACCGGGCATGCTGGACGAATCCCAGATCGGCGAGCTTCGGCGCGAGACGCCGGGGATCGGTAAAATCGTGCATTTCAACCATTCCGGCGCCTCGCTGATGTCGCAGCCCGTTCTCGACGCGATCCATGCCCAGCTGCGGCGCGAGGCGGAAATCGGCCCGCACGAGGCGCATGTTCCGGTCATGGCGCAGGTCGAGACGGCGCGCGGCGATGCGGCCGCCCTGCTCGGTGCCGATCCGGCCGATATCGCCTTCGTGGGCAGCGGATCGACCGGCTGGGGCATGGCGTTCGCGGCCCTGCCGCCGCTTGCCGCGGGCGAGCGCATTCTCGTCGGCCGGCAGGAGTGGGGCAGCAATCTCGCGACCCTGCAGGCCGCCGCCGGCAGGGCCGGTGCGCGTATCGAGACGATCGCGTGCCGGGGCGATGGCAGTGTCGATGCCGACGCGCTCGACCGCATGATCGACGGCCGGGTGCGCCTCGTTTCGCTCACCTGGCTGCCGGCGAATGGCGGGCTCATCAACGATGCGGCGGCCGTCGGGCGCGTGACCCGTCGGCACGGCGTGCCCTATTTCGTCGATGCGGGCCAGGCGCTCGGCCAGATCCCGGTATCGGTCGCGGATATCGGATGCGACGTGCTCAAGGGCGCTGGCCGGAAGTTCCTGCGGGGACCCCGCGGCACGGCACTTCTCTACGTGCGTGCTTCGATGCGCGAACGCATGGTTCCGCCGTTCCTCAACGTCGTGGCCGCGCAGTGGACGCCGTCTGCGCCCGAGATCCGCCGGGACGCGCGCGCGTTCGAATCGGGCGACCAGCCGGTGGCCCTGCTGCTGGGGCTGGGGACGGCGCTGGCGCAGGCGCGCGCGATCGGGATCGAGGCGATCCGCGCACGGATCGCGATCCTGTCCGACGAACTGCGGGCAAGGCTTGCGGAGATCGACGGTGTCACGCTTCGCGATCTTGGCGACGGCCCGAAATCGGGGCTCGTTTCCTTCGATGTCCGCGGCGTTCCGGCCGATGCCGTCCGGTCCCGTCTGGCAGCGGAATATGCGATCAATGTCGGCGCGAACGGCGTGGCCTATACGCCGCTCGACATGATCGCGCGCGGCCTCGATGCGATCGTGCGCGCCTCGGTCAGCTACCTCAATACGCAGGCCGAGCTCGACCGGCTGGCGGACGCGGTCCGGAAGATCGCGAGGCAGGCTGGTTAGGAAGTGCCGATCGGGTCGCCCACTGCAATCTCGCCGTCGTTCAGCACCTCGGCGTAGATGCCGCAATCGACGTGGCGGAAGCCTTCCTGCAGGAGGCGCGGGATGTTCATGTCGCGCGTGGCGGTCTGCGGATTGACCGTCGTCGCGGCACAACGCACGATCCGCTTCACGACCTTCAACCGGACCGCACCGATGGCGATCTCGCGGTCGATCCAGTCGAACTCCTCCCACGGCCGCCCGCCGGCGAAGTAGAGGTTCGCGCGGAAGCGGACCGGATCGACGGGGGCCCGCGCGACGCGCTCGATGTCGGCCACGCTGGCAAGACCGATGATCGACACGACCTTGCGCGCCACGTCGGAGAACATGTGGCCCGGCGCTTCGACCAGTTTGGGATTGCCGCGCGTTTCGCCCGACATGTAGGCCGAGAAGAACTGCTCGACCAGCATCCGCCCGGTCGCGTTGCCCAGATCGGCGCGGACGACCTGCTTGCCGTCGCGCTCGACCGTCAGCATGCGGGTCTGCGAGTCGTAGATCGTGCGCAGCTTCGCCAGCCGCTCGTTCTTGGCAAGCATCAGGAAGTTGTGTTTGGGCATCCATTCGGGTGCCGCGACATCGAATGCGGTCGATCCGTGGGCCAGCGCGTAACGGCGGTCGTCGGGAAGGCCTTCGCCCGGCGCGACGCGCACGCGTTCGAGGTTTTCGGCCGAGAGGCCCTTGACGGGGTAGCGGCAGATGCGGGCGATTTCGAGGCTCATGCGACACAACGTACCGGGCCGGAATGCCGCATCCAAGGGGACTTGCGGGGGCTTTCCGGGATATCCATATGGCGCATAGGGATGCCGCACGAAGCGGGTTCCGGCTCGCCTGTCCGCCCGAATCGGGGGACACCAGAAGGACGCCACGACCATGGATCTGAACAAGTATACCGACCGCGCCAAGGGGTTCCTGCTCAACGCGCAGACCCTTGCCCAGCGCAGCGCCCACCAGCGCATCACGCCCGACCACCTGCTGAAGACCCTGCTCGACGATCCCGAGGGGCTTGCCGCGGGCCTGATCCGCGCCGCCGGCGGCGATGCCGCCAAGGTCGTGCGCGACGTCGATGCGTCCCTTGCCCGCCAACCGAAGGTCGAAGGCAGCGGGGCAGGGCAGGTTTACATGGCGCCCGAGGCCGCGAAGACATTCGAGACGGCCGAGGAGATCGCCCGGAAGGCCGGCGACAGCTTCGTGACCGTCGAGCGCCTGCTGCTGGCGCTGGCGCTGCAGAAGGGCACGCCGGCTTCCGATGCGCTTGCCAAGGCGGGCGCCAAGCCGGAGGCGATCAACCGGGCCATCGAGGAACTGCGCAAGGGCCGCAAGGCAGACAGTGCGTCCGCCGAGGATCAGTACGAGGCGCTCAAGAAATATGCCCGCGACCTGACGCAGGCCGCGCGCGACGGCAAGCTCGATCCGGTGATCGGCCGCGACGAGGAAATCCGCCGCACGATCCAGGTGCTCGCGCGCCGCACGAAAAACAATCCGGTGCTGATCGGCGAGCCGGGCGTGGGCAAGACCGCCATCGTCGAAGGGCTCGCGCAGCGCATCGTCAACGGCGACGTGCCGGAATCCCTCAAGGACAAGCGGCTCCTGTCGCTCGACCTGGGTGCCATGATCGCAGGCGCCAAGTATCGCGGCGAGTTCGAGGAACGCCTCAAGGGCGTGCTGCAGGAGATCAACGCCGCCGCGGGCGAGATCGTGCTGTTCATCGACGAGCTGCACACGCTCGTGGGCGCGGGCAAGGCTGACGGCGCGATGGACGCCTCCAATATGCTCAAACCCGCGCTCGCGCGCGGCGAGCTGCACTGCGTGGGCGCCACGACGCTCGACGAATACCGCAAGCATATCGAGAAGGACGCCGCCCTCGCGCGCCGTTTCCAACCCGTATTCGTCTCCGAGCCCACGGTTGAAGACGCGATCTCGATCCTGCGCGGCCTCAAGGAGAAGTACGAGCTGCATCACGGCGTGCGCATCACCGACGGCGCCATCGTGGCCGCGGCGACGCTTTCGAACCGCTATATAACCGAGCGTTTCCTGCCCGATAAGGCGATCGATCTCGTCGACGAGGCGGCCAGCCGCATGCGCATGGCCGTGGATTCCAAGCCCGAGGCCATCGACGAACTGGATCGGCGCATCGTCCAGTTGAAGATCGAGCGCGAGGCGCTCAAGCGCGAGACCGACGCCGGCTCGAAGGACCGGCTTGCGAAGCTCGAAGTCGAGCTGGGCGAACTGGAAGCCAAGTCGGGCGAGCTTACGCGCCAGTGGCGCTCCGAGAAGGAGTCGTTGCAGGGCGGCCAGCGCATCAAGGAGCAGCTCGATCAGGCCAGGGCCGAATTCGAGGCGGCGCAGCGCCGCGGCGATCTCGCCAAGGCCTCCGAGCTCAAGTATTCGACGATCCCCTCGCTCGAGAAGCAGCTTGCCGCGGGTTCCGGTGGCGGGGCGACCAACCGGCTCCTCAACGAGGAAGTGACCGAGGCCGACATCGCCGCGGTCGTCTCGCGCTGGACGGGCGTGCCCGTCGACAAGATGCTCTCGGGCGAGCGCGAGAAGCTCCTGAAGATGGAAGAGACGCTGAAGGGCCGCGTCGTGGGCCAGGACGACGCCGTGGCGGCCGTCTCGGAAGCCGTGCGCCGCGCACGCGCGGGCCTCCAGGACCCCAACAGGCCGATTGGCTCGTTCCTCTTCCTCGGGCCCACGGGCGTGGGCAAGACGGAGCTCACGAAGGCGCTGGCCTCGTTCCTCTTCAACGACGACCAGGCGCTGCTGCGCGTGGACATGTCGGAATACATGGAGAAGCATTCGGTCGCGCGTCTCATCGGCGCGCCGCCGGGCTATGTCGGCTACGACGAGGGCGGCGCGCTGACCGAGGCGGTGCGCCGGCGCCCCTATCAGGTGATCCTGTTCGACGAGGTCGAGAAGGCCCATCCCGACGTGTTCAACGTGCTCCTGCAGGTGCTCGACGACGGGCGCCTGACCGACGGCCAAGGCCGCACGGTCGACTTCAAGAACACGCTGATCGTGCTGACGAGCAATCTCGGCAGCGATCTGATCGCCGCGCAGAAGGACGGCGAGGATGTCGAGAACGTGCGCGCGGGCGTGATGGAAGTCGTGCGCGCCGCGTTCCGGCCGGAGTTCCTCAACCGCCTCGACGAGATCCTGCTGTTCCGCCGCCTCTCCCGCGCGAACATGAAGGGCGTGGTGACGATCCAGCTCCGGCATCTCGAGAAGCTGCTGGCCGATCGCAAGATCGCCCTCGAACTCGACGAGGCCGCGCGCGACTGGCTGGCCGATGCGGGCTACGATCCGCTTTACGGCGCCCGGCCGCTCAAGCGGATCATCCAGCGCGAGCTGCAGAACCGGCTCGCGACGCAGATCCTCTCCGGCACCGTCAAGGACGGCGACACGGTGCGCGTTACGGTTGCGAAAAACGAGCTCGCGATTTCGGTTGCGGCGCAAGAGAACGCGGACGACCACAAGCAGAAGCGTCGCGGAGCGGCGTGACCCACTAAACGCCATGCAAAATTTGCATGCGGTACATGCGAGTGCACTTTTTTACGCCGGGGGTTTCGTCCCAGATCTGCAAAACACTGTTAAAACAACGTTTTGATGCAGATATCCACCGCCTCAAAACCGTTCGTTTGATTGCTTGACTTGGGGGGGCCAAGCGAATAGAAACCGCCCCCACGCCAACACGGACACGGCGGGCGCCGAAAGGCACCTTCCGGGGACGAGCTGGCCTCGCTCTTTGAAAAGTGAATACGGAAATGGAAGGGATGCGCAGGCGGCGGCTTGGGCTTACGTCCGAGCTAGCTCTGCTCTGTCGCATCCTTCAAAAGGTAAGCGGTCTTCCGCCCGCCGACGCAAGTCGGTACGGAGACCGCTGCGAACAGCAGTAATGAGCTTGTTTAGGACCGTTGATTTGGATTGCGGTCGACCTTCTTCGGAAGGCACGACGGAACCAAGTTAACCTGAGAGTTTGATCCTGGCTCAGAACGAACGCTGGCGGCATGCCTAACACATGCAAGTCGAACGCCTGTAGCAATACAGGAGTGGCAGACGGGTGCATAACACGTGGGAACCTACCCTTGGGT
>JAEUKX010000030.1 GCA_016794025.1 Rhodospirillales bacterium
CAGTCCGGCAAGTTCCGCGTCCACCTGACGCGCGACGAGGACGTGTTCATCCAGCTGCGGGAGCGCATCGCCATCGCGCGCCGGCAGGAGGCCGACATGTTCCTGTCGATCCATGCCGATTCGATGGGCAACGGCAATTCGGCCACGCGCGGCGCCTCGATCTACACGCTTTCGGAGAACGCGTCGGACTCCGAAGCGGCCGCACTGGCCGCGCGCGAGAACCGCGCCGACATCATCGCCGGCATGGACCTCTCGCGCGAAAACCGCGACGTGACGTCGATCCTGATCGACCTCGCGCAACGCGAGACGATGAACCACTCGATCGTCTTCGCGCGCCAGCTCGTGCGCGAACTGGGCCGCGAGATCGTGCTGCTGCCGCAGAATCCGCACCGCTTCGCGGGCTTCGCGGTGCTGCGTTCGCCCGACGTGCCCTCGGTGCTGATCGAGCTCGGCTACCTCTCCAACCGCGACGACGAGGAGCTGCTGACGCGCCCGCAGCACCGCAGCAAGGTCGCTTCCGGCATCGTGCGCGCCATCGAGGCGTATTTCAGGGCCAATCCCGCGCAGCGGCCTTAGGGCCCGAGGGGGCGCGACAGGCGCTTGCGGGGTCGCTATATTCCGCCGCGCACCGGAAGCGGAAGCCGTCCCCATGCGTCGTGGCATCATCACGCTCGTCATCCTGTTGTTCCTTGCCATCGTCGGCGGCGGGGCGGGCGTGCTGGCGGGCTTCTGGTATTTCGGCCGCGGCCTGCCCGACCATCGCCAGCTGGCGGAGTACCAGCCCTCCGTCACCACGCGCGTGCATTCGGGCGACGGGCGCATCCTCGCCGAGTTCGCGATCGAGAAGCGCACCTTCGTTCCCTACGACGCCATTCCCCGGCGCGTTGTTGCCGCGTTCCTTGCCGCCGAGGACAAGTCGTTCTTCACGCATCCGGGCGTGAGCCTGCCCGACATCGCGCGCGCCGCCCTGCAGAACGCGCTCAATTTCGGCACGCGCCGGCCGGTGGGCGCCTCGACGATCACGCAGCAGGTCGCCAAGAACATGCTGCTTACCAACGAGGTGTCGATCGAGCGCAAGGCCAAGGAGGCGATCCTGGCGCTGCGCATCGAGGAGGCGCTGTCCAAGCGCCGTATCCTCGAGCTTTACCTCAACGAGATCTATCTGGGCTTCGGCGCCTACGGCGTGGCGTCGGCGGCGATGAACTATTTCGACCGCTCGCTGGCCGAGCTGTCGCTCGCCGAGGCGGCGTTCCTCGCCGTGCTGCCGAAGGCGCCCAACAACTACGACCCGCGCCGCTATCCCGACCGCGCGCGCGAGCGGCGCGACTGGGTGCTGGGTCGCATGCTCGAGGACGGCCACATCACGCAGGCCGAATACGCCGAGGCGCGCGCCGAGCCCATCGTCACGCGCCAGCGCGGCCCCGAGGACACGGTGCGCGCGGACTATTTCGCCGAGGAAGTGCGCCGCGAACTGATCGCGCGCTTCGGCGAGCGCGAACTGTTCCGCGGCGGGCTTTCGGTCCGCACGTCGATGGACCCCAGGATGCAGGCCGCCGCCGAGGCGGCGCTGCGCAAGGGCCTGATGGCGTATGACCGCCGGCACGGCTGGCGCGGACCCGCGGGCCGGCTTGACGCCAATGCGGCCGACTGGCGCCGCCAGCTCGCGGCTCACCCGCGCCCGCCGGGCACGCCGCCGGAATGGCAGCTGGCACTGGTGCGCGCGACGGCGGCCGACGCGGCCGAGATCGCGCTTGCCGACGGGACGACCGGCGCCCTGCCGCTCGAGGAACTGCGCTGGGCGCGGCGCACCGAGAAGGACCAGCGGCTGGGTGCAGCCGTGCGTTCACCGGCCGACGTGGTGGCGGCGGGCGATCTCGTGCTCGTGGAACCTTCCGCCACGCAACCCGCGGCCGGTGCGCGGCGCTTCGCGTTGCGCCAGATCCCGAACGTGGGCGGGGCCGCCGTCATCATGGATCCGCACACCGGCCGCGTGCGCGCGCTCGTGGGCGGATGGAGCTTCGAGCAGAGCCAGTTCAACCGCGCCACGCAGGCCCAGCGCCAGCCCGGCTCGTCGTTCAAGCCGTTCGTCTATCTCCCGGCACTGGACGCCGGCTTCACGCCGGCGAGCCTGATCCTCGATGCGCCCATCGTCGTCGACCAGGGGCCGGGCCTGCCGCCGTGGCGGCCGGCGAACTACACGCGCAACTTCTACGGACCCTCGCCCATGCGCGTGGGCATCGAGCAGTCGCGCAACCTGATGACCATCCGGCTCGCGCAGGCCGTGGGGATGGAAAAGGTCGCCGCCACCGCCGAGAAGCTGGGCGAGGTGGACAAGCTGCCGCCAAGCCTTGCCATGGCGCTGGGGGCGGCCGAGACGACGCTCATGCGCCAGACGACGGCCTACGCGATGTTCGTCAATGGCGGGCGGCGCATCGTGCCCACGCTCGTCGACCGCGTGCAGGACCGCGAGGGCAAGACGATCTTCCGCCACGACGCGCGTGCCTGCGAAGGCTGCCGTAGCGACCTGTGGCTGCCCGATGCCGCGCCGCCCGACCTGCCGGACACGCGCGCGCAGGCGATCGATCCGCTGTCGGCCTACCAGATGGTGTCGATGCTGCAGGGTGTGGTCGAGCGCGGCACCGCCAGGCGCCTGCGCGAACTCAACCGCCCGCTCGCGGGCAAGACCGGCACGACGAACGATTCGTTCGACGCCTGGTTCATGGGCTTCTCGCCCGACCTTGCGGCCGGCGTGTGGGTGGGCTTCGACAATCCGCGTACGCTGGGGCCGAACGAGACGGGCTCCTCGGTCGCCGTGCCCATCTTCCGCGACATGATGGCCGAGGTTCTCGCCGGCACGCCCGTCGTGCCGTTCCGCACGCCGCCGGGCATCCGGCTGGTGCGCATCAATCCGCAGAACGGGCAGGCCGCCACGCCGGGCGAGCGCGACGCGATCTGGGAAGCCTTCAAGCCCGGCACCGAGGCCAACCGCGACGCGCAGGTGCTCGACGGCGGCGGCCAGATCACGGCACCGGCCAACGGCATCGCCGTGCCTGGCAGCGACGGCGGCGACGGGATTTATTGAGGAGGTCGGGCTGCGGATTTGCATAAAGACGTCGGAACAGGATGAATACTATTATAGGACGTATATAAACTTGAATATTTATCAGAGACTGCATTCTGCGCCGTTCGAACGGATGCAGGAATGCAGGTCCGCCCTGACAGCACAGACGAACGAGACGACGGAGCAGCCGCATCGGCGCGCGCGCATGCCTTCGCGCTTGCGCAAGCCGCAGATATTCGCGGCGCGCGCGTCGCAATCGAGACCTTCCTTCGCCTCGTTCCCTCGGACGGTGCGGCGCACCGGCTCCACGGCGCAACGCTCATGCATACCGGCGACCTGCCGGGGGCGATCGAGGCGTTCCAGCGCGCCGTGCGCTTCGGGTGCGAAGATGCCTTCACGCGAATCCAGCTCGGGCTTGCGCTGAAATTCCGCGGGCGCTGCGCGGATGCATTGCGCGAGTTCGAGCGTGCCGCCGCGCGCGACGGCGCCGATCCGCTGGCGCGCTGGCTTGCGACCGTCGGCACGCTGCCGATGATCTTCGACAGCCCGGCGGCGATCGACAGGGCGCTCGCCGCGTTCCGCTCGCGATTGGCGGAGCTCGACGCATGGTTCGCCGCAAATGGCTGTCCGCGCGCGGACGGCGTTGTGGCCGAGCCCAATCCGTTTCACATCGCCTATATCGAGACGGACCTGCGCGCCGATCTCGCGCGCTATGGCGATATGTGCTGCCGGCTGATGGCCGGCTGGAGCGCCGCGCGCCCGCGCCCGCGCCCGCAAGCGCCTGCGATCGTGCGCGACAGGCGTACACGCGTGGGCATCGTCACGCGCTATTTCTATCGCCACTCGGTCTGGTCGGCGATCGTCAAGGGCATGCTGACGACGCTTGACCGGCGGCGCTTCCGCCTCGACCTGTTCCATGTGGGCGACCAGCGCGACGCCGAGACGGACTTCGCGCGCGCGCATTCGGACAGCTACGTGCCCTCGCTCGTGCGCACCGATGCGTCGGCCGACGCGATCTCGGCGGCCGCGCCGGACATCCTGATCTATCCGGAAATCGGCATGGACCCGCTCAGCACGCGGCTGGCGGCACTTCGCCTCGCACCGCTGCAGGTCGCGTCGTGGGGGCATCCGGTCACGACCGGCCTGCCGACGGTCGACATCTTCCTGTCCGCCGAAAGGCTCGAGCCAGCCGACGGGGCATCGCACTACACCGAGCGGCTCGTTGCCTTGCCGGGACTGGGCGCAAGGGTCGAGCGCGAGCGAGCGGACGCCACTCCGGCCGATCCGTCGAACTACGGCATCGATGCAGCCCGGCCATTCTTCCTGTGCCCCGGCGTGCCGTGGAAATACCTGCCGCATTTCGACGATGCGCTTGTCGCGATTTCCGCGCGGGCTCCGCTCGTGCAATTCGTCTTCTTCGAACCCGTGCTCCAGCTTGCGGCGGCAACCCAGCTTCACCGTCGTTTTGCCGCGCGCTGCCTCGCTGCGGGCATCGATCCGGCTGGACGGATCGTGTTCGCACCCTGGCTCAGCCGGTCGGAGTTCCTCGGTCTTGCATCGCAGGCCGCGGCCTGCCTCGACAGCTTCGGCTTCTCCGGCTTCAACACCGTCCTGCAGTGTCTTCAGGCCGGCGCGCCAATGGTGACGCTCGAAGGCAAGTTCATGCGCGGGCGGCTGGCAAGCGGCGTGCTGCGCCATGTCGGGCTCGCGGACCATGTTGCCACCGACACGCCGGGCTATGTCGAACGAGCCGTCGCCTGCGTTACCCGGCGCTTTCCGGCCGGCGAACTCGTGGCGAAAGTCGCGCGCGCCTACGACGACCGTGAGCCGATGCGGGCGCTGGCCCGGCTGCTGTCGCGGTAGGCCCGCCCCTCGGCAACCGTCTTGCCGTATGCAAAATATATAATCTTTAGTAGTACGCTAAAAGGTTGTTATTTTCTCCGCTTGTTTTCGCGGAGGATCGAATGCCGGACATCATCGGAACCGCAAACGACGACACGCTTATCGGTTCGAATGGAGCGGATTCGATCGAAGGCGCGCAAGGCAACGATCTTCTGCTCGGCGAATACGACGACGACACGCTTATCGGCGGAACCGGCAATGACACGATGACCGGTGGCGCCGGTAGCGACTTACTCAGATTCGAGACCGCGTCTGGCTACGATGTCGTGATGGACTTCCAGGGTGGCGCCAGCGGCGATCTCATCGATCTTGTCGGCACAGGCATCCACACGTTCGCGCAGGCGCAGGCAGCCATGACGCAGCAGGGAGCCGACGTGGTGCTCGATCTTGGCGGCGGCAGCCAAGTGCAGTTCCTGAACACGCTGCTTGCGGATTTCGACGCAAGCCGTTTCAGCTACGGTTGAGCGCTACCCGAACGCCTTGAACGTGATCAGCGTGAAGGTGTCCTTCACACCGGGGATCTTCTGGATGCCCATCACGAAATGGCCGATGTCGTCGCCGTCGGGCAGGTAGCATTTCAGGTGCAGGTCGTACTGGCCGGAGATCGAGAAGACCTCCGAGACCTGCTCCGTCTCCATCGCGGCTTCGGCCACGTCGTAGGCGCGGCCGAGTTCGCACTTCACCATGATGAAGATCGTCTGCATGTGCCGGTTCTCCCGTTACGGCGCGATCGCCCGCAAGCCAGTTAACCGGCCGCGCGCCGTCCGCGCAACAGGAAGGCGGGAACGCCGTCCTCGTCGAAGCCGCGGCCCGCCGGATTGCCTGCGCCGGCCGTCTGCGGTTCGCGGCGCGGCAGCGGAACGGGTGCCGGACGTTCGGCACGCGGGGCGCGGGCCGGGCGCTCCGCGCGCGGCTCGGCCGGGACCGGTACCGCGGGGGCTGCCGCGACGGGGGCTGTGGCGACCGGCATGGGCTCGTTTGATGCCGCGGCCGGCGCTTCCGTCGCCGGACCCCAGCCTGCGCCGGCCGGCGCCGGTGCTTCGTCATGATGCGGTGCGCGCGACGGGCGCTCGCCGCGGTCGCGGCCACGACCGCGTCCGCCACGACCGCCGCGCTCGCGTCCGCCGCGGCCGCCGCGAGAGGCGCGTTCGCCTTCCGGGGCGGGCGGCGCGTTCGGGTCGGCCACGGGGGCCTCGAACCCTTCGACGGAAAGCGGCGGGATCTTCTTGCCGATCAGCCGTTCGATCGCGTGGACGAACTTGGAATCGTCCGGCGTGGCGATGGTGTAGGCCACGCCCGAACGGCCGGCACGGCCCGTGCGGCCGATACGGTGGACGTAATCCTCGGCGTTGATCGGCACGTCGAAATTGAACACGTGCGACAGGCCGCCGATGTCGAGGCCGCGGGCGGCCACGTCGGAGCAGCACAGGATCTGCACGTCGCCTTTCTTGAAGCCTTCGAGCGTCTCGGTGCGCGTCGACTGGTCCATGTCGCCATGCAGCGCGCCCACGTTGAAGCCGTGGCGCTTGAGCGACTTCCACAGGATGTCGACGTCGCGCTTGCGGTTGCAGAAGACGAGCGCGTTCTTGATCTGCTCGGCCTTGACGAGCCGGCGCAGCGTCTCGCGCTTCTCGCGCTCGGCCACCGTGACGATGCCCTGCAGCACCGTGTCGGCGGTGGCGGCGGGGGCGGAGACGGCGACTTCCTTGGGGTTGGTGAGGAACTTGTCCGCAAGCTTGCGGATTTCCGGCGCCATTGTGGCGGAGAAGAACAGCGTCTGGCGCAGCGGGGGCAGCAGCGAGACGATGCGCTCGACGTCGGGGATGAAGCCCATGTCGAGCATGCGGTCGGCCTCGTCGATGACGAGGATCTTGACGTCGTGCAGCAGGATGCGGCCGCGGTCGAACAGGTCCATGAGGCGGCCCGGCGTGGCGATCAGCACGTCCACGCCGCGGTCGAGCGCCTTTTCCTGCTCGTCCATCGACACGCCGCCGATCAGCAGCGCCTTCGTGAGTTTCAGATACTTGCCGTACTTGTCGAAGTTCTCGGCCACCTGGGCGGCCAGTTCGCGCGTGGGCTCGAGGATGAGCGTGCGCGGCATGCGCGCCTTGGCGCGGCCCTGGGCCAGCGCATCGATCATCGGCAGCGTGAAGCTGGCCGTCTTGCCCGTTCCGGTCTGGGCGCATCCCAGAACGTCGCGGCCCATCTGCACGTAAGGGATGGCTTTTTCCTGAATCGGCGTGGGCGTCGTATAGCCCGCGTCCGCGATGGCCTGGAGCACCGGCTCCGACAGGCCCAAATCCTTGAATTCCATTTTCTCTTGTCTTCTTTCGGTTGGCGCCGGTTTTCCGCTTCGACGGCGCGTCGCGTGCCTCTTGCCCGCGACCGGCTTGCGAGACCGTCCTGACGAGGATCGGTGCAAGCCACAGACGGGACGCGGCATGCGGCGTCCCTTCGCAGTCGCACAAAAACCCTTGGCGACGGTGGGAAAATAGGGATTTGGCCGGGAAAGTCAAGAAAATCCGGGGTCTGAGGGGTTGGCATACGAAAACCGCGGGGCTAGGTTGGCGCCCAACATGCTGATCCAAGCCGAACAAGCGGCCCTTCTGGTGGTCGACATCCAGTCGCGTCTGCTGCCCGCGATGGCGGCACCCGAGGCCGTCGTGGCCAACACGTCCAAGCTGATGATCGCGGCCGCGCGCCTCGGCGTGCCGATTCTCGTCTCCGAGCAGTACCCGAAGGGGCTGGGGCCCAGCGTGCCGGAAATCGCGGCGCTCACGCCCGCGGGCGCGGTCCTCGAGAAGAACGCGTTCAGCTGTGCGGGCGATGCGGGCATCGTGGCGCGCGTGGGCGAACTGGGGCGCCGGCAGCTCGTGCTCGCCGGCATCGAAAGCCATGTCTGCGTGCTGCAGACGGCGATCGGCTTCCGGGCGCTGGGTTACGAGATCGCGGTCGCGTGGGACGCGACAAGCTCGCGCCGCGAGGCGGACAGGGCGCTGGCGGCCGACCGGCTGCGGGCCGAGGACGTGACGCTCGCCAGCGTCGAGATGGTGCTGTTCGAGTGGCTCGGCCGCGCGGGCACGCCCGAGTTCAAGGAAATCTCGGCGCTCATTAAATGACCCGCGTCCCGCTCGTCCTGCTGCCGGGCCTGATCTGCGACCGCGACCTGTGGCGCGATCAGATCGCGGGCCTTGCCGACATCGCCGACATCGAGGTGGCCGACCTGACGAAGGCCGACACGCTGGCCGACATGGCGGCCGGCGTGCTCGAGCGCGCGCCCGCGCGCTTCGCGCTCGCGGGCCTGTCGATGGGCGGCTACACGGCGCTGGAGATCATGCGCCAGGCCCCCACGCGCGTGGCGCGTCTGGCACTGGTCGATACCTCCGCGCGCGCCGACACGCCCGAGCAGTCGCGCCGGCGCCGGATGTTTGTCGCGCACGCGAAGAAGGGCAAATACAAGGGCGTCACGCCGCAGCTCGTCACCAACTGGGTGAGCCCCAAGTCGCTCGCGCGCGATCCGGCGCTCGCGCAGCGCGTGCTCGACATGACGCTGCGCGTGGGCGCCGACGCCTTCTGCCGCCAGCAGAACGCCATCATGGGGCGGCCCGACAGCCGGCCGCTGCTGCCGTCGATCACCTGTCCCACGCTCGTGCTGTGCGGGCGCGAGGACGAGGCCACGCCGCTGGCGTTGAGTCAGGAGATGGCCGCCGACATCCCCGACGCGCAACTGCGCGTGATCGACGATTGCGGCCACCTCGCGACGATGGAAGCGCCCGGCCCGGTCACCGACGCGATGCGCCGCTGGCTGAAGGCGTAGCGGCCGGTCCGCGCTATTCGAGCGGGTTCATCACGACCTTGCGGTAGGCCGGGCGCGCCTGCAGGCGCTGGTACCACGCTTCGAGATTGGGATGGCTCGGCCGGTCGGGGACAAGGTTGGCGTAGCGCCACATCCACTGGCCCACGGCGATGTCGCCCATCGTGAACGCGGATCCCGCCAGATAGTCGCGCCCGGACAGCGCCGCATCCAGCACGGCGGCCTTCTCGCGGTTGGTCTGGAAGGCCGCCGTCATCGCCGCCGTGTCGCGCTTCTCCGGCGGCGTGCGCACGACCTGCAGCAGCACGGTTGCCACCGGCGGGGCCAGCACGGTCGCCTGCCAGTCCATCCAGCGGTCGCTGTCCGCGCGCACGCGCAGGTCGGCCGGGAAGATCGTGCCGTAGGCATGCTTGGCGGCGAGATAGCGCACGATCGCGTTCGACTCCCACAGCACGAAGCCGTCCTCGTCGATGGTCGGGATCAGGCCGTTGGGATTGAGCTTCTTGTAGTCCGCGCTCTCCTTCGCCTTGCCCGGCGGCACGACGTGCGAGCTGGAATAGGGCAGGCCGATCTCCTCGACGAGCCAGAGCACCTTCTGGACGTTCGAGGAGGTCCCGCGACCATAGACGACGAGCATGCGTTCTCCCTGACTGGCGTTATGCGGCCGCGCGCGCGACGACGGGGGCGAGCGACTTGACGTCGACGCGGCCGTTCTCGACGACGAGCATGGAACTCTCGCCGACCGCCGTCCAGTGCTGGTGGTCGGTGTCGAGCGGCTCGGAGAGCACGAGCAGCGAATCCTCGCCGCCGGCGCTCTGGCAGCAGTCGCCGCCGTCGGCGGCCCGGATGCCCGCCCCGCTGCCGTAGAAGAGCGTGGGCGACTTCTGGTCGGTCGAGAAGCGCGCGGCATAGATGCGCCGCCCGTCGGTGAAGCAGGCGGTGAAGCGGAACGGTTCGACCGGCCCCGCCTTCTCGACGCTCTCCACCACCCGGCCCAGCGCGCGCGCCAGCGCGTATTCCGGATCGCGCTCGAGCCCGTAGGTCAGCATCAGCAGGAAGATCGTCTCGCTGTCCGTCGTGCCGCGGCGCGCGCGGTAATATTCCGGCGCGATGGCGAAATCGAGATCGCGCGCCACGCGGTCGAAGCCGCCGATCTGGCCGTTGTGCATGAACATCCAGCGCCCGTGCTGGAAGGGGTGGCAGTTCGCCCGGCTGATCGAGGTGCCGGTCGACGCGCGCACATGGGCGAAGAAATGCCCGGTGCGGATCTGCTCGGCGATCGAGCGCAGGTTCTCGTCGTTCCAGGCGGGGCGGATGTCGCGGAACAGGCCCGGCTCCTGCCGCTCGCCGTACCAGCCCACGCCGAAGCCGTCGCCGTTGGTGGCCACGTGGCCCTTGCGGGCGTGCAGCGACTGGTTGATGAGCGAATTCTCGGGCTTGAAAAGGAAGTCCTCGAGATAGAGCGGTCGGCCCGAATAGGCCAGCCAGCGGCACATGGCGATCCCTCCGGCGGGAATTTGCTAGGATGCAGTCTGCCGCAAGCCAACGATTCTGTCCGCACCGGAATTCCGGGTGCCGGGGCGGGAAACCTTCGCGTGCGGCGCGGCGAACCGCGGGGGGAACAGGGGGGATGGTGTCGATCGTGCGAATTCTGGCGGCCGCCGGGGCCGCTGTGGCACTGGCCGGGTGTGCAACTGCGCCCGCAGGCCCTGCGGTCGACGCGAAATGCCGGGTCGGGCGCGTCGTCGAGGACAATGCGGCCGGCCGGCCCGTGCCGATGGACGAGCTCGGCGGGCTCGGCAATCCGCCGCTCGTGCTGATGGCCACGACCGAGATCGAGGCCGTGGCGGAGTGCCTGGCCCCGGCGCTCGACGCCGCCATCGCGCGCTCGGCCGACGCCACGATCCGCACGACGCGCGGCTGGGTTCCGGCCTCGCGCGCCTACATGGCGTCCGAGCACGGGATGTTCCTGCAGGTCTACGCGAACGCGGCGGGGGCCGAGTACCTCAAATACGAGAAGGGCGCGCGGCTGCCGCAGGGGGCGGCGATCCTCAAGCGCAGCTTCCGCGTGGCGGCCGACGGCAGCTCGGCGGCAGGGCCCGTCTTCGTGATGGAGCGCATGGCGCCGGGCTACGACGCCGCGACCAACGACTGGCGCTTCGCGGTGACGGCGCCCGACGGCGCGCTGGTGGGCGAAAGCGGCGGGCGCGACGCCGCCAAGGTCGCGTTCTGCGCGGGCTGCCACGTGTCGGCGCGCGTGCAGGACTTCCTGTTCTTCGTTCCGCCGCGCTACCGAAACTGAGATGCCGGCGGATGGTGCGGGCGGATCCTCGCCCACGCCACCGCCGCCAGCACGCCGCCCGCCGCCGCCAGCGCAAGCAGCGTCGCCTCGACGCCGATGCGGTCGGCGAACAGCGCCACGATCAGGCCCGCCAGCGGCTGCGAGAGGTTGTTGAGCATGACGACGAGACCCGTCGTCTTGCCGAAGTCGCGCGGCGGGATCAGGTGCAGCCGCATGCTGCGGATGTAGATGCTGAACATCTTGTCGAAGCCGAGCATCAGCAGGTAGCCCGCCACGTAGACGACGAGGCCGAGGCCCAGCCCCATGATCGCCGCCCCGAGGAACATCGCCGCCGTCGACACGGCCCCCATCAGGCCGATCGGGAGTGTCGAGCGCGCGAGGAGCCACAGGATCGCCACGGTCAGCACGGCGCTTGCCGCCTGCAGCAGCGCATAGTCGGCGTCGCTGCGGCCGAGCACGCCCACCACCATCGCCGCCGACGTCGCGGCCGTGGCGCCGAACACGAGGTTGACCGCGACCGTAAGCCAGATCGCCGAGGCAAGGCCGGGCACGCGCATCACGTGCGTGGCGGCCACCGCCAGCGGCCCCAGCCAGCGGCTGCGGTGCGTCTCCGGCGGCGCAAGCACGGGCTTCACGACGCGGTGCCAGACCATGATCGTGGCATCCGCGCAAAGGAAGATCGCCGCGGCCGCGGCCACGACCAGTTCCCACGGCCAGATGTCGAGCAGGGCGGCACCCGCCAGCGGGCCCAGGATCGTGCCGAGCTGGTCGGCAATCTCGGCGTGCGCGACGATCTCCTGGTATTTCCGGTCGCGGAAAACCTGCGGCAGCATCACCTCGCGCGACATGCGTCCCTGCGTGTTGAGCACGCCCGCCGCCGCCGACAGCGCGATCAGCCAGCCGATCCCGCCGAAGGCCGCGTGGCCCGCGATGCCGCCGAGGCACGCGGCCGCCCGCAGCGCCTGGCTCAGATGCATGAGCCGCAGCGGCGAAAAGCGGTCGCAAAGGATTCCGCAGAACGGAAAGGACAGGAAGCGCGGCAGCGTCTCGAAGAAGAACGCCGCCCCCGACCAGGCGGCGCTGCCGGTCACGCGGTAGACGACGAGCGGAACCAGGAAAAGCAGGATCTGGTCGGCCAGGCGCGACAGGAAAAGGCTTGCGAAGAAGGCGAGATGGGCACGGCGCACGGCCGAAGGGTTGTCACGGATTTGCAACGGTTGCAACGCCGCCGGCGCGGGCAGGCGTATAATCGCGGGGTTTCCTGCCGGAGAGGCCGCCATGACCGTCACGCAAGTCCATCTCGATCCCGTCGACCTGACGATGTTGCGCGACCTGCGCGGCCGCCGTCGGCGCAAGCGCCATGCGCACGCGGCGCCGGCGGCACCGCCCGCGGCGGCCGGGCTCGGCGCACGCGCGGCCGATGGCATCACCGCCGTCGTCGGCTCGTGGCGCTTCATCCTGATTCAGAGTGCGGTGCTCGTCGTCTGGCTCGCCGCCAACGTGACGGGCTGGGTCAATGCGTGGGACCCGTACCCGTTCATCCTGCTCAACCTCGTGCTGTCCTTCCAGGCGGCCTATACCGCGCCCATCATCATGATGAGCCAGAACCGCAGCGCCGAGCTCGACCGCCAGCGCGCCGAGGACGACTACAACGTGAACCTCAAGGCCGAGCTGGAGATCGAGATGCTCCACCAGAAGATCGACCTGATGCGGGAGACCGAGATCGTCCGGCTGCTGACGCTGGTCGAAAGGCTTGAGGCGCGGCTCGAGAAGTTCCAGTCCGGCGGGACGGCTGCCAGCACAACTTGATTTCACCGCGAGCGCCTGCGCACTGGTGCTGTCGGCGGCCGACGAACTGGCGCGGCTGGCCGAGGGCTTGCGCGCCGAGGTCGACGGCTTCATTGCCTAGATGCGCGCGGAGTAACCGACCGGCTAGTTCCAGCGCGTAGGCACACAGCGTCTGCGCGCTGGGAACTTTCTAGGTATTTCTACTGTTTCTTTTTCGATTCAAGAAATGGCTTGTATGTACTATTGCAGTAAGGATGCTGCCATTCAGAATTGTCAGTTTCCGCTAAGCCGCCATCTTTTTTATCAATAGTATGTCCCAACTGCATTGCCTTTTTGTCGATGCGAGCACCACAAAGATTGCATCGAATGGCTGACTCTAGAACTGACTTCAGCAGTTTGTGTTGCTTTGCTTCTTGCGAGAATTCTTTGGCCTTCTTTGTTAGAATGGGCTTCTCTTTTACGAGTGTTTGATACTTATCGCTATCCCGAAGGGCCTCCTCGATTTTTGCATCGCTGTGCCCATCGGAAATTTTCTTCAATACAAATTCGTAGTAGTCCCGAATTGGCAGGAACCCCTTCGTCATGCTGCCGTGCTTCACCGTCAGCTGATTCATGTACATTTTGTGATCGACTAGAAATTCTTCGAATCGATGACGGACTCTAGTGAAGTCCGCGAATCTGTCTGCGCTCTCAAAATCCATCATCAACTGAGCCATCGCGAGTACCGAGGTGGGTTGATGACGCCCAGAAGATGAATAGAAATAGACAGCCGGATGTAGACCTAGCGAAGACGCATGCTTACTTGAAATGCGCCGACAGAGTCTTCCAGCCTTGCTGATTACTTGGAAGGTCGTTTGTTCATCGGGCTTTTCCTGTGGTGCAACCGTAAACTTGCGTTTGGACTTTGATGTATCACTTACAGTTATTCCATTGGCGATATTTACGAGTTCAAAAATGAGAGGAAGTGTTTGAGTTCCGTAGCCGTGGCCGGCGATTGGAAGCTCCTCAGAGCCAGTTGGCGATTGAAGCGGCGGCTTAAATAGAGCCGCGTAGACCTCTTTCGCATCTGTCTCGAGCGATTTCCTCCCATCTTCTGAAAAGCTACTCCAGTACTTGTGCCCTTTCGCGTCCCGTACAATCGCGCGAGCGGCAATCGCATTGGGCTTGGTTCGAGCGTTCAGGATCTTCAATTCAGTAGGGTCGATTTCTACGGCTGATTGATTGATCGTGAAAAATGCGCGCTCTGCCTTAATTGAGTCGCTTCCTTTCACCCAAAGAAGCGGCACATTTGCGTGTGCCAAGGACCGTGCACGATTGGCAACAGACGGAACTGTTCCAGGCTCTCGAGTTTCTGCTTGGAAGCTTTTATACGAGCCAATTTCAGATTCGATCAGATCACGAGTTTTGCGCGCAACCTTAATTTGTTCTTCCGGAATATGGTAGTTATAGAGCCTGCTGGAAAGTTCGCCGTCGCCGTAGTCGTCAGTGAGCCAAGCGATGATTGCGCTGAGGCGATGAGCGCCATCAATTACAAAGCTGAGTCGCGATGGCGACTGCCAACAGATGACCGATGGGACTAGTTCATCTTCGACAAATGCCTTGACGAACTCCTTCACCATGAAGGGCGACCACGCTGCGGTCTCACGCTGAAAATCTGGCTTACGAAGGGTGCTAAAAAAACTTTCCCCACGCTTTAGGTCCGTGGCGGAAGCCGCTTGCTGTCCTCTTCCGCCTGCAGCGCTATTTTCTGGAGTTTCCTCGGACAGAAAGTCTTGGCGCGGAATTAGGGCATCCAAATTCACCGTCTCTGCCAAGACAAAACCCTCCCATAGGATTTTCAATATGCGTTATTGTTACTCAACTTAAGGATTGTAGGCTACTAGATTATCCACTCCAAAGATACTAAGTATCTGGCGCCAAATTGGGTGCTTCGTGGCAACAACCGATCCGACTGGTGCGGCCTGCGCGCCGAGGTCGACGGCTTCATTGCCAAGATGCGCGCGGCGTAAACCGGCCGGCTACCGGCGCGCCGCCATCGCGAGGGCGAGCGCGCCGAAGCCGGCGGCCGCCGCGACGGGTACGGCAAAGCCGGCCGTCACGGCGAGTGCCGCCGCCGCCGCCATCAGCGCGCCGAAGGTCTGCTGCAGGAACCCGGCAAGGGCAGTTGCCTGTGCGCCGCGTTCGGGCGAGGCGCTTGCGGCAATCGACAGGCTGGGCGGGAACGAGATCGCCTGCCCGAACATCAGTGCCACGAAAAGTGCCGCGAAGGCCGCAGCACCTGCGTGGCCGGTCGCGGCGAGCGCCAGTCCCGCGAGCCCGGTCGCGAAGGTGAGGCCGGCGCCTAGGACCAGCATCGCGCGCTGGCCCGTGCGCCGCACGAGCCGCGCGACGAGGAGCGAGCCGGCGAAATACGCGACGGCGGTCAGGAGCCCGACATCGCCCACGGTCGTCGCGTCGAGCCCGTAGGTCTCGACCAGCAGGAACGGGCTCGACTGCTGGAAGATGAGGACGGCCGCATAGCCGAAAGCGCCGACCATGGCCGGTGCCACGAAGGCCGGCAGACGCAGCAGGGCAGGGTAGGCCCGGAGCGAGTCGACGAGGCGCACGCCCGCGCGGCCCGGCGCCAGCTTCAGGCCGCGCATGGCAAATGCAGCCGTTGCGGCGATGGCCGCGAGCACGAGGAATTCCGCGCGCCACAGGCCCAGCGCGTCGAGGCGCGCGCCGACGAACTGGCCGCCGCCCAGCGACACGATGTAGGAGGCGGAGAGGTGCGCGAAACGGCGCGCGAGCTCCGGCCCGTGCCACATGTCGCGCGAAACGATGCGCCCGCAGACCGCACAGCCTCCCGCCCCGATCCCTTCGACAAGGCGCAGCGCCACGAAGAGGTCGCCGTCGGTCGCGAGCGCGAGCGCCACGCTCGACAGCGCGAAGGTGGCCAGGGCGGCCTGAAGCACGCGCGCGCGGCCCCACCGGTCGGCGGCGGCCCCCCACAGCGGCAGCGGTGCCGAGACGCCCAGCAGGTAGAGCGAAACGGAGAGCGCGGCCTTGTGCCCGTCAAGGCCAAGCTCGGCCGCGATGGCCGGCAGCGAGGGCAGCGAGATCGTGATGCCGAGCTGCGCCCCGAACACGAGGCAGAGCGCCAGCAGGAAGACGCGGGTGGGGGCGGGCG
>JAEUKX010000066.1 GCA_016794025.1 Rhodospirillales bacterium
CGACCTCGTGCGGGTTCTGCATCGCTTTCCGTACGGTTCGGATCCGATGTACTGGACATGGGCGCACTATCTGTCGCCGTTGCTCGATCTCAATGCAACGTCGAAAAGAAGTGCCGGCCATATGGACTGGCGCGGGCAGGCGGTCGACGCGCCGATCGAAGTCTGGCACGCGGGCCGCCTGAACACGTCCTACCGGCGGCTGCTCGTCGAAGAGCGGCGGATCGAGGGGAAGGTGTACAGGCTGGCGCAGAAGCAGTGCGTGCGCGCCGTGCCGGTCGACTGGAGTTCGCTCGAAGATTTTCGTGCCGGCCGGTTCACCGTCAGCAAGGTCGGCTTCATGATCGGCAAGGGCTGGACCTCGCAAGCCGTCGTCGACTGGTGCCTGGAGAAGCCGCAGCGCGTCATCGATCTGTTCGTCAACGTAAACGGCAGCGCGCACGCCTGCCTGCCGGTCGAACGCGTGCCCGACAGCGCGTGGGGCGACATCCGCAAACCCAAATGGGCCGAGCGCGCCTAGCGCTTCGCGAAGGGCCGCACGAGGAAGAGGAGGCTTGCCGTGTGCGCGAGCGCGCTTGCCAGCACGAGGCCGGCGAGCACGCGCGGCGTGCCGTCGTGCAGGTGGCCGAAGACGATGCCCACGGCCGCCGCCCAGGCCATCTGCTGGAAGCCCATCAGTGCCGAAGCCGAGCCGGCCATGTGCGGGTAGGGGGCGAGCGCGCCGCCCTGGCCGTTGGGCATCCCGATGCCGAAGCCGATCATGTAGACCGCCATGGGCGCCACGAGGACCGTCGCGCCCGGAATGCCCGGCCCCACGAGGCCTGCCAGCGCCACGGCGAACATCGTGCCGGCGCCCGCGCACTTGATCACGGCAGCGATCGCCAGCATCCGGTCGATGCCGAGGCGCAGGGTCAGCCGGGCGGCAAGCTGCGCGCCGATGAAATAGCCCGCCACGCACAGCGCGAAATACCAGCTGTAGGAATCCGGCGGCAGGCCCAGATCGTCGATCAGCACGAAGGACGAGCCGGAGATGAACGAGAACAGGCCCGCATAGCCCGCCGAGACGCACGCCGCATAGCCCATATAGCGCCGGTCCCGCACAAGCGTGGCGTAGTTGCGCAGCATGGCGACGGGATCGAGCGCGCGCGGGTCGCGGTGGCGGTTCGTCTCGACGAGGCTGCGCCCGATCAGGACCAGCAGGACGAGCGCGAAGGCGACAAGCAGGCCGAAATTCCAGCGCCAGCCGAACGCGACCTCGACGATGCCGCCCAGCACCGGGCCCGCCGCGGGCGCAAAGGCCATGACCGAGCCCACCAGCGCCAGCATGCGTGCGGCGCCCTCGCGGCCATAGACGTCGCGCACGATCGCGCGGCCGAGCACCACGCCCGCGCACGCACCTGCGGCCTGCGCCGCGCGCCCGGCGACAAGCCATTCGATCGACGGCGCGAAGGCGCATGCGAAGGAAGCCAGCGTATAGATCGCGATCCCCGCGATCACTACCGGCCGGCGCCCGAACCGGTCGGACAAGGGCCCGTAGGCGAGCTGGGCGAACGCGAAGGCGACCATGAAGGCCGACAGCGTGAGCTGGGTCTGCGCCACGTCGGCTTCCAGCGCGCGGCCGATGGCGGGCAGCGAGGGCAAATAGAGGTCCGTCGACAGCGGGCCGACGGCGACAAGCCCGATCACGAGCGCCAGCAGCAGGCGCCCCGGTGCCGGCGGCGCAGGTGTCTCAGCCATGGCGCAGCAGCTTCGCCCCGTTCTCGGAAAGCCATGCGCGCGCGGGCGCGTAGTCGCCCGCAAGTTCGCCCACCAGCGCCCAGAAACGCGGCCCGTGGTTCATGTGCGCAAGGTGCGCCACCTCGTGCGCCACGACATAGTCGAGCACGTCCGGCGGCGCCAGCACGAGGCGCCAGGAAAAGGCGAGCGTGCCGTCGGCCGAAGCGCTTCCCCAGCGCGTGCGCGGGTCGGAGATGCGCACCGCCTTGACGGACCGGCCGATGCGCGCGGCAAGAAGGCGCGACTTTTCGCCCAGCAGCGTGCGTGCCTCGCGCTTCAGCCAGTCGCGCACGCGCCGGGCCACGAACTCGCCCGCACCGCCCACGTGCAGGATCGCGTCTTCGCGGCGCGTGGCACCCCGGCCGGCATGACGCACGGTCAGCGTCTGGCCGCAGAAGGCGAAACTCGTGCCGTCGGCGAATTCGACGCGCGCGGGCACGGCGGCCAGCCGCCGGCGCAGCCAGTCGCGCTGGCGGCGCGCGAAGCCGATGCCTTCCTCGACCGGCGTGTGCCACGGCACGGTCAGGGCGATGGCGCCGTCCGCGGCGTCCACGCGCACCGAGATGCGCCGCGCGCGCGGATTGCGGCGCACGCGCACCGGCGTCGTCTCGCCCGGCGCCAGCAGCCCCTCGACCGGAACGGTGCGCTCGCGGCCGTCGTCATGCCGCCGCGCGCGCTTGGGAAACAGGATCTTGAAAAGCCCCACGCATTCCGTTTTAGGGGCTTGCCCGTAACCGGCGCAAGCGCCGATGATGGAAGGCAACGCGAAGGGGGAAACGCGCGACAATGCTCAAGCCAAACCAGCTCCGCCGCCGGCTTTCGGGCGGGAAGAAGGCCATCGGCGCCTGGCTGCACACCGCCAACCCGGTGGCCGTCGAGGCGCTTTCCAATGTCGGTTACGACGCGCTCGTGATCGACAACGAGCACGGGCCCGCCAGCCTCGACGCCACGCGCGCGATGCTGCAGGCAAGCCTGCCGCACGACATCGGCATGGGCGTGCGCGTGCCGTGGAACGACCCGGTCTATTTCAAGCAGCTCCTCGACCTTGGCGCCGACACGGTCATGGTGCCGTGGATCAACACCGAGGATGCCGCGCGCGCGGTCGTGGACGCCTGCCGCTATCCGCCGCGCGGCAAGCGCGGCATGGGGCCGTGGCGCGCGATGGCCAACGGCGTGTCGCTCGACGACTATTCCGCGCACATGGCCGAGAACCTCTACGTCATGTGCCAGATCGAGACGCCCGAGGCCGTGGCCAATGCCGGGAAGATCGCGGCCGTCGACGGCGTCGACATGCTCGTGGTCGGTCCCTACGACCTTTCCGGCGCCATGGGCATTCCGGGCCAGTTCGACCATCCCGACCACCGCAAGCTCGTCGATGCGGCGCTTGCCGCGGCCACGAAGGCAGGCAAGCCCTGCGCGATCGTGCCGCACGGCCGCCACGATGCCGCCTCGCTGTTCAGGCGCGGCTTCGCGTTCGTCATTGCGTCCACCGAATACGCGCTGATGCGCCGCGCGGGTGCGGCGGAAGTCGAGGAAGCCCGAAAGGGGATGTGAGGGAAGCCTTCTAGCAGGCGCCCTTCGGCATGCTGAGCCAGGCCTTGACCTCGTTGCGCGGCTGCTCGGTCGACGCGACGATGTCGGGAAGCCCGTCGCGGTCGAGGTCGGCGATGCGCAGCTGGTTCGTCTTGCCCCAGTCGTCGATCAGCACGTGCGGCTCGTAGCCGCCGTCGCGGTTCATGAAGCGGACAACGAGGCCGCCGACGTCCTTGCGCTGTGGGGAGACGGTCGCCACGAGATCGGGCCGGCCGTCGCGGTCGAGATCGGCGACCTGCACCTCGAACCATGTCAGGTCGCGCCGGCGCGACATGTCCGCGAGGGTGGCGAGCTTCCATTCGGCGCCGAGATTGCGCAGGACATGGATGCCCGCGTAGCTGCCGAAGACGAAGTCGGTGCGGCCGTCGCCGTCGAGATCGACCGCCTGTCCGTGCCACGGCCAGCGCAGGTTCCGCGCGACGACGCGCGTCTCCCATCCCTCGCCGCGCCGGTAGGCGACGGCCACCTCGCCCGCCTTGATGTCCGTCGCGACGATGTCGAGCCGGCCGTCGCCGTCGAAATCGGCGATCGCGAGACCGCGCGTGTCGGCCCACTTCGCCGGCTTCATGACGGGATGCACGGACCAGTCCGACAGGCGGCCGGGATTCTCGAGCCAGTAGACGCCGCCATCGTAGGAAGCCACCGCGATATCGGCGTCGCCGTCGCCGTCGATGTCGGCGATGGCGACCTCGATGGGCCGCGGCATCTCGGCCAGCAGGCGCATGGGCCACGGCGCCTCGGTGGCGCCGTCGCCGGGATTCTCGAAGGCGAGCACGCGGTCGCCGAACAGGTCGATGATGGCGACGTCGAGCCGGCCGGTGCCGTTCAGGTCGCCCAGGGCGTTGCGTTCGAGCAGGCTGTAGGGTTCGTTGCGGAAGGGCTTCGGCGTCCGGATGTCGTCGGCCAGCGTCGACTCGCGGAACTCCCCGCCGCCGGTGTTCTCGAGAAGATAGATGGCGGCGCCCGTCATCGCGGGCCGGGCGGCCGCGTGGCGCGGATGATAGGCATCGGCCGCGACGATGTCGGGCCGCCCGTTGCCGGTCAGGTCGCCCGTCGCGATTCCGTAGCTGTAGGAAAAGCCCGATCGGACCGTCTTCTCGCGATAGCACATTCCGTCCGGCGGAAACGTCCGATATGGCGTGATGTGGCGTGACGGGAAGGCGCCGAGTGCGAGAGCCGAGCAGGCGAGCGCGAGGGAAATGGCAAGGCGGCGGGGCACGGCAGCTCGTCACGTAATTGAGGCTGCCCGGCGATTAACCCACCGAAATGGATGAAATCAAACATACAATCGTAAATGGCGCAAACGGTGCCATACATCGAGGTGCCGAAGGTCCGCCCGCCTAGCGCCGCTTCTTCGGCTTCGCGAACACCGCGACAAGCTCGACATGGCCTGTCCACACGAACTGGTCGACCGGTACCACGCGCCGCAGCTCGTAGCCGCCGTCCACGAGCGTGCGCGCGTCGCGCGCGAACGTGGCGGGATTGCACGACACCCCCACGACGAGCGGGATCGCGCTTGCCGCCAGATGGCGCGCCTGTTCGCTTGCCCCTTCGCGCGGCGGGTCGAAGATCGCGGCGTCGTAGTCGTCGAGTTCTTCGGGCAGCAGCGGGCGGCGCGCAAGATCGCGCGCCTCGCAGGTGATGCGCCCGGCGCGCCCGGTGCCGCGCGCGGCCGCGAGCATCGCCGCACTTGCAGCCCCGTCTCCCTCGACCGCATGCACGCGCGCCGCCAGCGGGAAGGAGAACGTGCCGAGCCCCGCGTAGAGATCGACCACGCGCTTTGCCTTGGCAAGCGCCGTTGCAACTTCCGCGGACAGGGCCGCTTCCGCCTCGCGAGCGGCCTGCAGGAACGCGCCCGGCGGCAATGCCACCGGAATGCCGCCCACCGAAACGAGCGGCGCCTCGTGCAGCGCCACGATCTCGGGCGTGTCGCCGGCGTTGCGCCGCCAGGCGATGCGCACGATACCGTTGGCTGCCGCGAAGTCGGCGAGTGCGGTGCGTCGCCGCGGATCGGGACTGCGCCCGGTCACGAGCAGGTCGATGCCGTTGTCGGCGGCACTTGCATGCAGATCGCACGTCTCGCCGGGGCGCAGCATGTCGCCGAGCAGGCCGCGCAGTGCCGGCAGCAGACGCACGAGGGCCGGGACCAGCACGTGGCACGCGCGCAGATCGACGATGGCGGCACTTGCCGCTTCGTGGAAGCCGAGCAGGACGCCTTCGGGCGTGCGGCGCGCGGCAAGCTCGGCACGCCGGCGCGTGCCGGGCGCGATGCGCACGAGCGGCTCGACCGTCGCGGCAAGACCGCGCGCGGCAAGTGCCGTCTCGACAAGCGAGACCTTCCATTGCGCATAGGCGTCGTCGGCAAGATGCTGGACCGCGCAGCCGCCGCACATGCCGAAATGCGCGCACGGCGCCGCCACGCGCGCACGCGCGCCGGCCAGCACGTCGAGCAGACGCGCGCGCTCCTTGCCAATGCGCCGCACGCGCACGCGTTCGCCCGGCAGCGCGCCCGCCACGAAGATCGGGCCGTCGGCAATACCGTCGCCCGACGCGCCAAGGCGCCGGATCTCGAGTTCGAGGATTTCGTCCATGTCCGGGCGATGGTTTAGCGGCACTGGCTGGCACCGCGAAAGCGAAACCGCCGGCAAACCCCGGACTTGACAGGTTTTTGCCCG
>JAEUKX010000087.1 GCA_016794025.1 Rhodospirillales bacterium
CACCGGCCAGCCCAAGGGCGTGGTGCGCGACAATGGCGGGCACGCGGTCGCCCTGCGCTATTCGATGGACGCCATCTACGACACGAAGCCGGGCGAGGTGTTCTGGGCGGCATCCGACGTGGGCTGGGTCGTCGGGCATTCGTATATCTGCTACGCGCCGCTCCTGACCGGCTGCACGACCATCCTTTTCGAAGGCAAGCCCGTGGGCACGCCCGATGCGGGCGTCTACTGGCGCGCCATCGAACAGCACGGCGTGGCGACGTTCTTCACCGCCCCCACCGCCTTCCGCGCGATCCGCAAAGAGGATCCGGACGGCAAGCTCATCGCCGGGCGCGATCTGTCGAAGTTCCGCGCGCTTTTCCTGGCGGGCGAACGCTGCGATCCCGCGACGCTCGAATGGGCGATGGAAAAACTCAAGCGCCCGGTCGTCGATCACTGGTGGCAGACCGAAACGGGCTGGCCCATCGCGGCCAACGCGCTGGGCATTCCCACGGGCACGGGCGCGCATTTTCCCATCAAGCCGGGTTCGCCCACGAAGGCCGTGCCGGGCTGGGACGTGCAGGTGCTGGGAGCCGACGGCCATCCCGTGCCTGCGGGCGACATCGGCGCCATCGTGGCGAAGCTGCCGCTGCCGCCGGGGACGTTTCCGACGCTGTGGAACGCCGAAAAGCGCTATGTCGACGGCTACCTCGCGGAATATCCCGGCTACTAC
The DNA here is from genome assembly GCA_016794025.1 of Rhodospirillales bacterium. Lineage (GTDB taxonomy): Bacteria > Pseudomonadota > Alphaproteobacteria > CACIAM-22H2 > CACIAM-22H2 > Tagaea. Next base: position 713 of record JAEUKX010000087.1, read on the forward strand.
AAGACGGGTGATGCGGGCTACATCGACGCCGACGGCTACATCTACGTGATGACGCGCGTGGACGACGTCATCAACGTCGCCGGCCACCGCCTGTCGACGGGCCAGATGGAGGAAGTGCTGGCAAGCCACAAGGACGTGGCCGAGTGCGCGGTCGTCGGTGTGGCCGACGACATGAAGGGCCAGCTGCCGCTGGGCTTCGTGGTGCTCAAGGCCGGCGTCAACCGGCCGGACGCGGAAATCGTGAAGGAGATCGTGGCGCTGGTGCGCGAGAAGATCGGGCCCGTTGCCGCGTTCAAGCAGGCCATCGTCGTCAAGCGGCTGCCCAAGACACGCTCGGGCAAGATCCTGCGCGGCACCATGCAGAAGATCGCCGACGGGCAGGCCTTCAAACAGCCCGCCACGATCGACGATCCCGCGATCCTCGAGGAGATCCGCGAGAGTCTCGTTCCCGCAGGCTTTGCGAAAACGCCGGCCTAGGGGCCGGCGTTCCGCGAAATTTCAGTTCAGGCTTCGGCCTTCGCCGCCGCTTCCGCGGCCGTGGCTTCCGCCGCGGCCTTGGCGGCCTTGCGCGCGGCGCGCTCCTGGTCCTTGCGGCGGCGCTCGGCGATGCGCGCGGCGCGGTTGATCGCCTCGTCCAGTGCTTCCTGCGAGCAGAGGCCGAGCACGACCGGATTGGTCGGCTTGATGTTCGCCATGTCGAAATGGCTTCGGTCGCGGATCTTCTGGATCGTGGGCTTGGTCGTGCCGACGAGCTTGCCGACCTGCGCATCGGCCAGTTCCGGGTGGTGGCGCAGCAGCCATGCGATGGCGGCCGGGCGGTCCTGACGCTTGGAGACGGGCGTGTACTTCGCGCCCTTCGGGCGCTGCACGGGCTCGGGCAGGTCGACCTTCAGCAGCTGAAGCTCGGCGTTGCGGTCGGCCTCGCAGCGCGAGATCTCCTCGCGCGTGAGCTGGTTGTTGGCGATCGGGTCGAGCCCGACGATGCCGATGGCCACCTCGCCGTCGGCAATGCCCTGGACCTCGAGCGGGTGCATGCCGCAGAAGGCCGCGATCTGTTCGAAGCTGAGCGCGGTGTTCTCGACGAGCCACACGGCGGTTGCCTTGGGCATCAGCGGCAGGGTCATTTTCAAATCCTCCTCGGGGCGGGTCGGCAGGCCCGGCAAGGCATGGCGCCTCGCCTATCGCCCCGCTAGCGGAGCAAGCCCAACCAACCGGAATGTCGGAATGGCCCGTCTTATATAGGGGGCTCCCGGCGGGGTCAAAATGCTTGTCATGTGTTCCTGATTTGTGCTCAATAATAGGAATAATAACGTAATACAAGGGTATTTGCCCAAGAAAAGGACTTCCCATGGACCAGAAACCCCGCCTCCACCCGCTGTTCGTCCGGTGGCTGGACCGCGCCCTGATCGCCGCCGAGGGCGGTCCGGCGGGCGCCGCCCTGCCGCTCAACGCCGCGAGCGGCGTATCGCTCGGCCGCTTCCAGCTCGACCTCGCGCAGCAGGCCGGCCTGCGCGGCGAACTGGCACGGTTCGCGCGGAGCTGCCTCATCCCCGGCGACATCGACGGCCTTTTCGCCAAGCGCGTGGCCGCGATGACGCCGTCGGAACGCGAACGCGCGCGCAGGCTCGTCGACCGCCTGCTGGCCGAGCCCGCCGGTGCCGCATGGCTTGCGCGCTTCGAGCGCGCGATGCTCGTGCGCGTGGGGCTTGGCGTGCGCCGCCTGATCGCCGGCGTGGGACAGGCCGCCGTGCCGTTCGCCGCAAGCCTGCGCGGACAGGTGGAACTCGGCTGCCATCTCCACCAGTTCGGCACCGGCCGGACCGAGCGCCTTGTCACATTCCTTGCCGGCGCGCCCGTCACGTTCGAGCTGGCCGACGGCACGGCGCGGCAGGTGGGATTCCGCGGCGCGCTCGACGTCGCGCAGTTCCGCGAATTCCGCCGCGCCACGCGCTGGGGCCGCGAAAATCCGCGCGCCAACGAAAGCCGCCACGCGCGCATCGACTACGCGCTGCGCGCCGCACCCGCCTGGGCGTGAGACGGAAATGACCGGCTCATTTCGTCGCGCAGTTGTCTTGCTCCGAGAACGGAACGAGGTCGGGATCCATCGCGCACAGGCAGGCGATCAGATCGGCCTTGGACGGCTCTTCATAGTCGTCCCGGTGGCCGAGCCAATAGACGCGGTCCTCGCCGGCTTCCGGCACCGTCACCGCGATCATGGCGATGTGCCAAAGCTGCCGCACGAAAAGCCACAGGTCGATCCCCTCGAACTCCTCGATGTCGAACCGCGCGCCACTGAACCCCTCTGCATCCGGGCCCGTCGGCGTCCAGCCTTCGGAGTTGTAGCCCTCGCCGTCGTAGTAGATGACCGGCCGCTCGACGCGCACGGGCCGGCCGTCGGCCGGCGGCTCGAAGCGGAAGCGCATGAAGGCGTCGATGCGCGACGAACCGTCGGCGCGCACAAATCCCAACTCGTATTCGCGCAGCGGCGCGATGCGCTCGACGAACGCCGGGTTGAGAGTCCCGCCACGACGCACCCGGCCTTCCGGCTGCAAATCCATATCGACCGTTCGGCGGATCGAACAAATCTTCGGCCGTGCCCCGTCCGACGGCGACCGGACAGCGCCGTTTTCCGGGCGCTCGATCGGAAAGCGGGGCTTTTCGCGACTCCAATGGAATCGCGGATCGAGTTCAAGCGCGACGGCCGGCAACGCCGCGAACATCAAAACCACGGCCCATTTCATCCAGCCTGACACGACACTACCCATCCAAACCCAAATCCGAAAGAAACGAACATGGACAACCCGCCTGGCTTCACGACGGGCTCCGCGCGCGAGATCGCGACCGCCGACAGGACCGGCTCACTTTTTCGCGCAGTCATCGCCAAGGAAGAACGAGATGTCTTTGTGCTTCATCGCGCACAGGCAGGCGATCAGGTCGGCCTTGGACGGTCTTTCGTAGTCGTCCCGGTGGCCGAGCCAATAGACGCGATCCTCGCCCGTATCCGGCAGCGTCACCGCGATCATGGCGGTGCGCCAAAGCTGCTCCATGAAAAGCCACAGGTCGATCCCCTCGAACTCGGCGATGTCGAACCGCGCGCCGCTGAACCCCTCGGCGTCGTGGCCCATCGGGGTCCAGCCTTCGGAGTTGTACCCCGTACCGTTGTAGTAGATCACCGGCCGCTCGATGCGGACCGGCCGTCCATCGGGCAGCGGCTCGAAGCGGAAGCGCATGAAGGCGTCGATGCGCGACGAACCGTCGGCGCGCAGAAATCCCAACTCGTATTCGCGCAGCGGCGCGATGCGCTCGACGAACGCCGGGTCCGGCGTTTCGGTCGACCAAATCCGGCCTTCCGGCCGCACATCCAAGTCGACCGTTCGCCGGATCGAGCAGAGCCGGGGGCGACCGCCTTCCGCCGGCAGCGTTACGGCCGCGTTCGGCGGGTGTTCGACCGGGAAGCGGGGCGGCCGTCGCCACCAGCCGTCCCGCGCGTCGTCGGCGAGCGCGACGGCGGAGAACGCCGCGAGCGCAAAAACCACGACCCATTTCAACCAGCCTGACACGACACCACCACCCCGACCCAAAATCGAAAGGAACGAACATGCCCAACTCTACCGGCTTCAAGATGCATCCGGAAGTCGCATCGACGCTGCGGGA
>JAEUKX010000015.1 GCA_016794025.1 Rhodospirillales bacterium
GCGATCCGGCATTCGACGGGTTCGCATGGGTCGACTCGCGCGGCATCCTCTGGAAGCTCAAGGGTGCGGGCGAGGCGCTGGGCCAGCCCGGCACGCTCGACTGGTCGTTCGCCAACGCCGTCGCCGGCCCGCTGCCGGCCGAGACGTTCGAGCCGCCGCCGGGCAAGATCGTGCCGGTGGCGGGCGAGGCGCTGGCCGCGATGCTGCGCCGTTTCGGCCTCGTGCGCTAGCCGGGCCTAGCCCGCGACAGCGCGGGGGACGGGCATCTTCATGATTTCCTTGATGACGGGCAGCTGCGGTTTCAGCGCGTCGCCGGCCATCTTGATCGAGCCCATCTTCGGCACGCGGCCGGGGATCGCTGCCCATTCGGCGACATAGCCGAACATCTCCTCCACCGTCGTGCGCGCATCGCGGATGTAGATGATGGCGGGCATGGCCTCGACATAGAAATCGTCGCCGCGCACGGCGCGGTCGTAGAGCGCCTCGCCATTGGCGGCATAGTTGCCGATGATCTTGCCCGCACGCTTGATCGCCTCTTCGAGATCGCGCACCTGCTTGGTCAGGTCCTGGTCGAGCAGGATCGCCTGGATCGTGCGCAGCTCGCCGATCTTCAGCGCGGTGTCGATCGTCCAGCGCCACAGCTTGCGCCAGATCTCGACTTTCGCCATCGCGCGCAGCGTTTCCTGCAGGATGGTGGCCTGCAGGCGGTCGGGCGTCATGCGGCTGGCCTCGATGCCCGAGCGGAACATGCGGTCGACCAGCTTCACGTAGGTCGCATCGAACATCTTCTTGTCGCGGATCGCCTGCGGCTTGTAGCGCTTCAGCGCGCCGAGGATCTTCTCGACGAACCGCTCGCACGACTCCTCGGGCACCGGCAGGGGGCGCAGGAACAGGAGCGCGCTGGGCGGCAGCGGCTGGCCGAGGGTCACCTCCTCGACGACGCCAAGTCCCAGAACCTGCGAGATGATCTCGACGACGCGGCGGTTGTAGATCGAGCCCGGATCGTTGTCCTTCATCAGCGTCATCTCGCTGCCCGAGCGCACGATCTGGACGCCCGCACCCTCCTTGCCGGCGGGGATGTTGGTCGCCACGTCGAGGCGGCCCATGCGCACGTCGAAGCTGATCGGCTCGTTGTCGAACGCGCCCGTCGCTTCCTTGAAGCGGAAGCAGCCGTTCTTCTCGATGTCCTCGTAGATCTCGCGGTCGAGCTCGGATTCCTTGCCGGGCACCTGGCGCATCAGCACGCCTTCGACGCCCTCGGCCGCGTAACGGAGCATTTCGCGCATGGCGCGGTCGTCGGCGCGCTCGAGGCCGAGATGGGGATTTACTGCAGTCATGTGGGGTAAATTCGCCGTTTGCTGGTCACTATCGTAGGGCGAACCTAGCGAGTGCCGTGCCAAACGAAAAGGGCCGGTCTTGCGACCGGCCCTTCGCGTTACCGCGAGCGGGGGCGGATCAGGAGCAACCGCTCGTGGAGCCGCAGTCGATGCACTTGGTGCACGTGCCGTTGCGCACCATCGCCATCGAGCCGCAGCTTTCGCAGGCATCGCCCGTGTAGCCCTTCATGCGGGCTTCGCGGATCTTCTCGGTCTTGCCGGCGGCGGGCGCCGGGGCCGAGAGGGCGGCGTTCATGGCCGTGGCGACCGCCTCGATGGCGAAGCCGATCGGCTGGCGGCCGGCTTCGGTCGTCGCGGCGGCAGCCTCGATCGACACGGTCGATTCCTCGACCGTTACGCTCGCCACCGCCACGTCGGTCTCGGCTTCCGGCTCGAGAAGGGCCGTGTCGCCCGCGAAGGCGGTGGCCGAACGCCCGCCGGTGCCGCCCGGCAGCACCTTGAAGCGCTGGCGCACGAAGCCGGTGGAAGCGACCTTCTTGACCGCGTCGAGGGCGGCGGCGGCGGCGGCCGAGCCTTCGCCCGGCAGCCCCTGCGCGCGCTCGCCCTTGCCCATCGCGTCGGGCTCGAGATCTTCCTGAACCACGTGCGCGAGGTCGTCGCGGCCGAGATAGGAGATCGCGAGTTCGCGGAAGATGTAGTCGAGGATCGAGGTCGCGTTCTTGATCGTCTCGTTGCCCTGGACGATGCCGTTGGGCTCGAAGCGCGTGAAGGTGAAGGCCTCCACATACTCCTCCAGCGGCACGCCGTATTGCAGGCCGATCGAGACCGCGATGGCGAAGTTGTTCATCAGGCTGCGGAAGGCGGCGCCTTCCTTGTGCATGTCGATGAACAGTTCGCCGATCTGGCCGCTCTCGTATTCGCCCGTGCGCAGGTAGACCTTGTGCCCGCCCACCATCGCCTTCTGGGTATAGCCCTTGCGGCGGTTGGGCAGGCGCTGGCGGGAGGCCGCCTCGGTCACGCGCTCGATGATGCGCTCGACCACGCGTTCGACCTTGGCCTGCGCCGGGGCCGCCGCGATCTCCTCGACCTCGTCGGAGAGGTCGATGTCCTCTCCCACGATCGAGGCGAGCGGCTGGGAAAGCTTCGAGCCGTCGCGGTAGAGCGCGTTCGCCTTGAGGCAGAGGCGCCAGGACAGCAGGTAGGCGTCCTTGCAGTCCTCGACCGTGGCGAGGTTGGGCATGTTGATCGTCTTCGAGATGGCGCCCGAGATGAAGGGCTGCGAAGCCGCCATCATGCGAATGTGGCTCTCGACCGACAGGTAACGCTTGCCATTGCGACCGCACGGATTGGCGCAGTCGAACACCGGCAGATGCTCGTCCTTCAGGTGCGGGGCGCCTTCCAGCGTCATCGAGCCCGTGCAGTAGGTGTTCGCGGCCTCGATTTCGGCCTTCGAGAAGCCGATGGCCGCAAGCAGGTCGAGCCCGGCGTCGTCGAGCTGCGCCTTGGTGAGCTTCAGCGTGTTGGCGCAGAACTCCTCGCCAAGCGTCCACTTGTTGAAGGCGAACTTGACGTCGAAGGCCGACTTGAGCGCGTTCTCGACGGCGTCGATCTGGGCCTGGCCGAAGCCCTTGGCGCGCAGCGCCTCGTGGCTGATGGCGTTGGAACCCTTGAGCGTGCCGTGGCCCACCGCGTAGGCGATGATGTCGTCGATCTGCTCCTTGGCATAGCCCAGCGTGGCGAGGCCCACCGGCACGACCCGGTTGATGATCTTGAAGTAGCCGCCGCCGGCAAGCTTCTTGAACTTCACGAGCGCGAAGTCGGGCTCGATGCCCGTCGTGTCGCAGTCCATGACGAGGCCGATCGTGCCCGTGGGGGCCACGACGGTCGCCTGCGCGTTGCGGTAGCCGTGCGCCACGCCCAGCTCGAGCGCCTGGTCCCAGGTGCGCTTGGCCGCCTCGACGAGGCTCTTGTCGGCGACCGAACCGTGATCGAGGGGAACCGGCAGGATGGTCAGGCCTTCGTAGCCCTGGCTCTCGCCATAGGCGGCGCGGCGATGGTTGCGGATCACGCGCAGCATGTGCTCGCGGTTCGCCTCGTAGCCGGGGAAGGGCCCGATCTCGGACGCCATCTCGGCCGAGGTGGCGTAGGAAACGCCCGTCATCACCGCGGTGATCGCGCCGCAGATCGCACGGCCCTCGTCGCTGTCATAGGACAGGCCCATCGCCATCAAGAGGCCGCCGATGTTCGCGAAGCCGAGGCCCAGCGTGCGGAACTCGTAGGAGAGTTCGGCGATGCGGCGCGAGGGGAACTGCGCCATCAGCACGGAGACCTCGAGCGTCACCGTCCACAGGCGGCAGGCATGCTCGAAGGCCGGCGTGTCGAACGAGCCGTCTTCCTTGCGGAAGGCGAGCAGGTTGATCGAGGCGAGGTTGCACGCCGTGTCGTCGAGGAACATGTATTCCGAGCACGGGTTGGACGCATTGATGCGTCCCGACGCCGGGCAGGTGTGCCACTCGTTGATCGTCGTGTCGTACTGCAAGCCCGGATCGGCCGATGCCCAGGCGGCGTACGAGATCTGGTCCCACAGCTCCTTGGCGTCGATTTCCTTGTGGAGCTTGCCGTCGGTGCGGCGCACGAGCTTCCACTTGCCGCCGTCGAGGACGGCCTGCAGGAACTCGTTGGTCACGCGAACGGAGTTGTTCGAGTTCTGGCCCGAGACCGTGAGATAGGCTTCCGAATCCCAGTCCGTGTCGTAGGTCGGGAACCGGATCGAATCGAAGCCCTGCTTGGCGAACTGGATGACGCGCTGGATGTAGTTCTCGGGGATCAGCGACTTGCGCGCGCCCTTGATGGCGTCGCGCAGCTTCCTGTTCGCCTTCGGATCGAACGTGGCATCGCCGTCCTTGCGGTCGATCGCGGCCATGATCTCGTTGAGGTGCTTGGCGGCCAGTCGCGAGCCCGCGACGAGGGCTGCGACCTTCTGTTCCTCGACGACCTTCCAGTTGATGTAGTTCTCGATGTCGGGATGGTCGACGTCGACCGTCACCATCTTGGCCGCGCGCCGCGTCGTGCCGCCCGACTTGATGGCGCCCGCCGCGCGGTCGCCGATCTTGAGGAAGCTCATCAGCCCCGACGACTTGCCGCCGCCCGAGAGCTTCTCGTTCTCGCCGCGCAGGCGCGAGAAGTTCGAGCCCGTCCCCGAGCCGTACTTGAACAGGCGCGCCTCGCGCACCCACAGGTCCATGATGCCGCCCTCGTTCACGAGGTCGTCCTCGACGGACTGGATGAAGCAGGCGTGCGGCTGCGGATGCTCGTAGGCCGAGCTCGACGCGGTCAGCTTGCCCGTGCGGTAGTCGACGTAGAAATGGCCCTGGCCGGGGCCGTCGATGCCGTAGGCCCAGTGCAGGCCGGTGTTGAACCACTGCGGCGAATTGGGGGCGGCGAGCTGGGCGGCCAGCATGTAGCGCATCTCGTCGAAATAGGCGCGCGCGTCGTCCTCGCCGTCGAAATAGCCGCCCTTCCAGCCCCAGTACGTCCACGTGCCGGCGAGACGGTCGAACACTTCCTTGGCCGATTGCTCGCCGCGGATGCGCTGGTTCTCGGGCAGCTTGGCGAGCGCCGAATCGTCGGGCTTCTTGCGCCACAGCCACGACGGCACGTCGTTCTCCTCGACGGCCTTCAGCGCCGCGGGCACGCCGCGCTTGCGGAAATACTTCTGCGCGAGCACGTCGCACGCGACCTGCGACCACGCGGCAGGCACCTCGATGTCCTTGGCCTGGAAGACCACCGAACCGTCGGGGTTGCGGATCTCGCTGTTCGTCGTCGTGAACGCGAGCGACGCGTACGCGTCTTCGCCTGCCTTCGTGAATCGCCGTTCGATACGCATGCTGGCCTCCGGCCTGATTTCTTTTCGGTCCGCTTCGCCGACTCCCCCGCCGTCCTCGAGGTGGAGGTTAGGGCCGCCTCACTAGATTTCGTGGTGGAGGGCGAAGCTCGTTACCAAATGTTGACCAAACGCCGGAATCGCCCGCAACTGGATTTTGGCCGAATTGTGGGAGGAACCACAATATCTAGACTTGCCAACAGGATATGGCGTGTACAAACCGGCCGAACCGCGAAATATCGAGGCAAAATCGGTCAAGAGTTTAATTTTCAATTAGTATCAATTAGTTGACCCCCTATCCAAATATTACCCAGTCCATTGCTGCAATGCACAATCACTGTTTCGTAACAGTCCGGATGTCAAAATTTTTCATTTAATATCAATTAATTAATACTACACCGGGGAAAATGTAAAATCAGGAAAGCCACGTAAAACCGGAGCCGTGCGGGCGACGCGGGCGCCCGCGTCGGCCCATCCGGTGCCCGCGTCGTCCGCGTCGGGCGCGCCGCGCCTGTTCACGGCCGCTGTTGGGCACGCCCGGCAGCGACATGCGAATCGCGATCGTGCGGGGACCGCGCATCGCGTATTCGTCGGCAAACACTGGCGGATTCTGCGGCGGGCGTAGACCGCGCGCGTCCGGGCCGCGTTCTGGACGCCGGCCGGGCACGCATGCGATATTCCTGCGCGAAATTTGCAGCGGATTCGGCCGGGAAATCGGGATGACGATCGGAACACGCCTCTACACATGGCTGCGCGGCGAGGAAGTCGGGCGCGACGAGTTCGGCAATCGGTATTACCGCGACAAAACCGGCCAGCGCCGCGCGCGGCGCGAGAAGCGTTGGGTCATGTACGAGGGCGACGCCGAGGCGACCAAGGTTCCGCCGGACTGGCATGCCTGGCTGCACCACCTGATCGCCGCCCCGCCGCCGCCCGGCGGGCTGCCCACGCGCAAGCCCTGGCAGAAGCCCCACCAGCCCAACCAGACGGGCACGCCGCACGCCTATCGTCCGCCCGGCCATGAATTGCAGGGCGGCGTGCGGGCCAAGGCCACGGGCGACTACGAGCCCTGGACGCCGGGCTGAACCAGACAAGCAACGAGAAGCCGGAACGGAGCCGCCGACAGATGGGAAAAAACCTGGTCGAGACGCTGATGGGTGCGGTCGTGCTTGTCGTGGCCGGCATGTTCCTGATGTTCGCCTACTCGACCGCCGACATCCGGCCGGTGCGCGGCTATTCGGTGACGGCGAAATTCAAGCAGATCGACGGCGTGCGGCTCGGCACCGACGTGAAGCTCTCCGGCATCAAGATCGGCACCGTCTCGGGCCAGATGCTCGATCCGGAAACCTACCAGGCGGTCCTGACGCTGACGGTCGACTCCGCCATCAAGCTGCCGGTCGACACGGTCGCGCAGATCTCGAGCGAGGGCCTGCTCGGCGGCAATTTCGTGCAGCTCGTGCCGGGCGCCGAAGACCGGATGCTCAAGGCCGGCGGCGAAATCAAGTTCACGCAGCCGCCGATCAACCTGACGCAGCTCCTCGGCAAGTTCATCTTCAATTCCGCCGAAAGCAGCCAGGGCGGCGCGCCGAAGAACTGATGGCCGGCGGCGCCAGCGCCGCCGCGGCGGGCGTGCCCCGGGCGACCGGGCGCGACCTCAGGCTCGACTTCTTCCGCGGGCTCGGGCTGCTCTTCATCTTCATCGACCACATCCCGAACAACGCGTTTTCGTACCTCACGCTCGCGAATTTCTCGTTCTGCGATGCGGCCGAGATCTTCGTCTTCCTCTCCGGCTATTCGGCCGCTCTCGTCTTCGGACGCGAGGCGGGGCGCGAAGGCAACGCCTTCGCGATGGCGCAGGTCCTGAAGCGGTGCTGGGCGCTCTACGTCGCGCACATCTTCCTTTTCGTGATTTACACCGCGCAGGTGAGCTGGACCGCGCAGCGCTTCGAGAACGCGCTTTTCATCGAGGAAATGGAGGTTGCCGCCTTCCTCAACGAGCCGCACGTGGCGATCGTCAAGGCGCTCGAACTCGTCCACCAGCCGCTCTTCATGAACATCCTGCCGCTCTACATCGTGCTGCTGACCGGTTTCGCGGTCGCGCTGCCGCTCCTGCGGCGCCTGCTGTGGGCGCTGGTCGCCGTCTCGGCGGTCGTCTACGCGATCGTCCCGCTCGTCGGGTTCAACCTCGCCGCCTATCCCGAAGGCGTCTGGTTCTTCAATCCCTTCGCCTGGCAGTTCATCTTCGTCCTCGGCATCGCCTGCGGGTGGAAGGCCGGCGTCGAGGGAAACCCGGTGCGAATCCCGCGTGGCGCGGTGCTGGCAGCCTTGGCCTTCCTGGCGCTGGCGGTACCGGCGCGGCTGTGGGTAAGCGTGGGCTATTTCCTCGACGGGGTGCCCCCGGCCTTTGCCGACCTCGTCTACCAGTTCGCCAACAAGACCGATCTGGGGCCGCTGCGGCTGGGGAGCTTTCTGGCGCTGGCCGTGGCCGTGGTCCATCTGGTACCGCGCAGTGCGGCGTGGCTTGCCAGTGCGCCTGCCAGCGCGGTCGTGCTGTGCGGGCAGAATTCGCTGCAGGTCTTCTGCCTTGGCATTTTCCTGTCGGTCAGCGCGCATTCGCTGCTGCTCGAGTTCGGCCACGACATTTCGCTCCAGGCAGCCGTGACGTTCGGCGGATGCCTCTTGCTCCTCGGTGCGGCGCGGGTATTGTCGTGGAGCAAGAGCCGCAAGTCCCGCCGCGCCGGCGGCAGTTCCGGGGACGGAGGCGGGGAATGACGATGCGGGTCCTGAAATCGGTCGCGGCCGTCCTGATGCTGCTTGCGCTTGCCGGTCCGGCGCTTGCGCAGACGGCAGTGCCCTTGCCGTCCGACCCCGCCGCCATGACCCCCGAATACTGCCGCGTGCCCCGAAGCGTGTTCGTGGACGGCTCGCGGCTTGCGCTCACCGCCAAGCGGCTGGCCAAGGGCGACGCGCTGACGGTCGTGGCGCTCGGCTCGTCGTCGACCGTCGGCCTTAACGCGAGCGACCGGTCGCTTGCATGGCCGGCCCGGCTCGAGGGCGACCTGCGCCGGCGGCTGCCGGGCCGCACGATCGTCGTGCACAATCGCGGCCGTCCGCGCGAAGACGCCGAGCACATGCTGAAGCGCCTCGAGGCGGACGTGCTCGCGCTGAAGCCGACGCTCGTGGTGTGGGAGACGGGCACCGCCGAGGCCGTGCGCCAGATGGACGTCGAGGCTTTTTCCGCGCACCTGCAGGCCGGGATCGAGCGCATCGCGCAGGCCGGCGCCGACGTGATGCTGGTCACCCCCCAGTATTCGCGCGAGACGGCCCGGCTCATCGCCTACCAGCCCTATATCGACGCGATGAACGCCATGGGCGCGCGTAGCGACGTGCTGCTGTTCCCGCGCTTCGAGATCATGCGGCACTGGGTCGAGTCCGGGCAGATGCAGCTCGACAGCCTGACCCCCGCCCAGGTCGCGGCGACTGCGGACCGGCTATACGATTGTCTTGGCAGACAGATGGCGCGGGTCATCGTCTACGCGATCGAGCCCGATACGGCCCGCTGAAACCGGAAATTTTACACGTGTGACGTGCGTCACTGCCGCCTGCGCCGGGCGGAGCGATTCTCCTGTCGTCGGCAGCGCTCGACGATTCGCATCCGCGCCGACGGGAGAAGACATCATGGGCACCGGACAGACAGTTTCCTCGCTTCAGGCTGCCCTGCGCACAGCGCGGCAGGCGATGTTCGCGCTGGGGGTGGCCGTGTTCGTGGGAATCGTCGGACAGGCGGCGTCGATCTGGCTGGCGAGCCCGTCGGCCGAGCAGGAAGGCGCCACGCTCACGCGCGTGGAACCGCGCCAGTCCGGTCTGCGCGTTCCGCAGCATTCCGGCTTCGCGGCCGCCGCCCGGCGGTTCGAGGCGCTCTACAACGGCGCCGATCCGTCGGAAAAGCCGTAGCGATTTCTTGCGGCCGGGCCGCAGGCGCGCTACGTCTCGGCGCGCCATGCGGACAATCGCCCTCGTCGTCTTGAGCTTCCTGCTTTCGCCCGGACTTGCCATCGCGCAGGCGCTCAGCGTCGAGGGTACGCTTGCTGTACTCCAGACGCTCGACAAGGTAACCGGCCGCGTGCGCAGCCTCGAGGCGCCTGTCGGCGAGGAGGTCACGTTCGGGCCGCTGACGATCCGCGTGCGCGCCTGCCGCAAGCGCCCGCCCGAGGATCCGCCCGAGAGTGCCGCCTTCCTCGAGATTTCCGAGCGCAAGTCGGCGGAGACGGTCAACGAGATCTTCAAGGGCTGGATGTTCGCGTCCTCGCCGGCGGTCTCGGCGCTCGAGCACCCCGTCTACGATGTCTGGGTCATCGACTGCAGGACCGCGCGGACCTCGGGCCCCGTCTCCAGATAGAACGTCGCGTCGGCGGCCAGCGCCGCGGCAAGCCGCCTGCGGTATTCCGCGCGCGGGATCTCGATCGCGCCGAAGCGCACCATATGGTCCGTCGCCATCTGCGTATCGAGCAGCTGGAAGCCGCCGGCGACGAGCCGGGCCATGAGATGCACGAGTGCGATCTTCGACGCGTCCGGCGCCTTTGCGAACATGCTCTCGCCGAAGAACGCGGCCTTGAGATGGACGCCGTAAAGCCCGCCGACAAGCTCGCCATCCCGCCAGCATTCGATCGAATGGGCGAAGCCCGCTTCGTGCATCTCGAGATACGCCTTGCGGATCTCGGCGTTGATCCAGGTCTGCGTGCGCGCCGCGCAGCCCGCCATCGTGCCGGCGAAATCGCGGTTGACGTGGACCTCGTATGGCTCGCGGCGGAACGCCTTCTTCAGCGAGCGCGGAATGCGGAAGCCGTCGAGCGGCAGGACGCCGCGCGGATCGGGATCGAACCAGTCGATCGTGCGGGACTGCGCACCACGTGCCATCGGAAACACGCCGTTGGCATAGCCCCAGACGAGGTTGCGCAGCGTGAGCGGCGTCTGCATCAGGGCTCGCGCGGCGCCGGGCGCGGCGGCAGCGGGCCCGGCATTGCCGTGCGGTCGATGCCGAGACGAGCGTTCATCGCGAAGATGTCCGCGAAGGACAGCGGGGCCTGGTCCATCGGCACGGCGCCGACGAGCAGGCGCACGATACGCCCGCCGGCGCCGTCGGCCAGCGGCAGGGCCAGACGCGCCCAGCTGACGGTGCGCTCGCGCGTGGGCGTGGTATGCAGCGTGAAGAACGCGCGCCGCCGCCCGATCGCCGCGAGGTTCGCCGCGCGGTAGAACGTGCCGACCGGCAGGCCCGTGCGCGCGACCATCTCGGCGCCGGTATGGCCCGTCCAGTCGACTCCGCCCGCGGCGGCGACTTTTTCGCCGAACAGGCGATAGCGGAAATCGAGGCCGTCGCGCTCCACGTCGGCAAGGATGGAGAACCCGATCGCCCGGCCAAGATCCTCGGGCTTCAGCGCCTCGGCGGCCGGCACGTCGGCCGCACCGCGAAGCGCATCCCAGTGGCGGCGCATATGGACGAGATGCTCGGAGGGCAGGGTCTCCGCCGGCGGATCCCACACGAAGGCGGGCTGGGCGAGGCCGGCCTCGCGCAGCAGTGCCTTCACGCCTTCGCGTCGTGTGGCGGCCAGTTCGGCGGCGAGCGCGCTTACCCTCGCGTCGTCGTCCGCCGGGGCCGTCATTTCTTGAGGCCCATCCAGCGCTCGAGCCAGTGGATGTCGTAGCGGCCGTCGATGAATTCGGCGGTCTGGACGAGCTTGCGGTGCAGCGGCAGCGTCGTTTTGATGCCGCCGATCACGTATTCGTCGAGTGCGCGCCGAAGACGCATCAGGCACTCGTTGCGGCTGGTGCCGTGGACGATCAGCTTGGCCACCATGCTGTCGTAGTTGGACGGCACCTTGTAGCCGGAGTAGAGCGCGCTATCCACGCGCACGCCAAGCCCGCCGGGCGGGTGATACTCCGCGATCCGGCCGGGCGACGGCGCGAACGTCTCGGGATCCTCGGCGTTCACGCGGCACTCGATCGCGTGGCCCTGCAGGCGCACATCGGCCTGCGTGAAGGCGAGCGGCGCGCCCGAGGCGATGCGGATCTGCTCGCGCACGAGGTCGAGCCCGCAGATCATCTCGGTGACGGGGTGCTCGACCTGCAGGCGCGTGTTCATCTCGATGAAGTAGAAGCGGCCGTCCTGGTAGAGGAACTCGAGCGTGCCTGCGTTGCGGTAGCCGAGCTTCTTGAGCGCCGAGGTGACGATCTGGCCCATCTCGTGGCGCTGCTCGGCGTTGAGTGCCGGCGAGGGGCTCTCCTCCAGCACCTTCTGGTGCTTGCGCTGCAGCGAACAGTCGCGCTCGCCGAGATGGACGACGTTGCCGTGCGCGTCGGCGAGGATCTGGAACTCGATATGGCGCGGATGGTCGAGATACTTCTCGATATAGACCACATCGTTGCCGAAATTGGCGCCCGCTTCGGCCCGCGCGCTGCGGTAGGCCTCGGCAAGCTCGGCCGAATCGCGCGCCACGCGCATGCCCTTGCCGCCGCCGCCGCCGGCCGCCTTGATCAGCACGGGATAGCCGATCTCCTCGCCGAGCTTCACGGCGGTATCGAGGTCGGAAACCGGTCCGTCGGAACCGGGCACGCACGGCACCTTGAGCGAGACCATCGCGCGCTTGGCCTCGATCTTGTCGCCCATCATCGTGATGTGCTCGGGACTCGGGCCGATGAACACGATGCCGTGCTCCTCGACCATGCGGGCGAAATCGGCGTTCTCGGAAAGAAAGCCGTAGCCGGGATGGATCGCGTCGGCGCCCGTGATGACGGCCGCCGAGATGATCGCCGCCTTGTTGAGGTAGCTGTCGCGCGCGGGCGCCGGACCGATGCACACGGCCTCGTCGGCGAGGCGCACATGCATGGCATCTGCATCGGCGGTCGAGTGCACCGCCACCGTCTTGATGCCCAGCTCCTTGCAGGCGCGGTGGATGCGCAGCGCGATCTCGCCGCGGTTCGCGATGAGGACTTTTTCGAACATCGCCCGGACGGCCCGCCGCCTACTCGACGACCAGCAGGATTTCGCCGTATTCGACCGGCGCGCCGTTCTCGACCGCGATGCGCGCGACCATGCCGCCCTTTGGCGCGCGGATCGGGTTCATCACCTTCATCGCCTCGACGATCACCAGCGTCTGGCCCTCGCGGACCTTGTCCCCGACCTTGACGAACGGCGGCGCGCCGGGCTCGGGCGAGAGGTAGCAGGTCCCGACCATCGGCGAGGTGACGGCACCGGCGGGCGGGCCGTCGCTGGCGGCGGGTGCCGCTTCGGCCGCGCGCAGGGGGGCCGCCGCTGCCGGCGCCGGCGCGGCCATCGCCGCCGCGACCGCGCCGCGGCCGACCTTCAGGCGCTTGGTGCCCTCCTGGTATTCGATCTCGGTAAGGCCGGTTTCCTCCAGCAGCTTGGCGAGGCGACGGACTGTCGCGGAGGAGGGGCCGAATTCGGGGGGCGCGTTCTTGGCTGGCATGTGCGGATGTGTTCTCGCGGGTTTCACTCGATGTCGGGATCGACGATGCGCGCGAGCGCTTCGAGCGCGAACAGGTAGCCCTGCGGCCCGAGCCCGGCGATCACGCCCTTGGCGATCCCGCTGACGTAGGAATGGTGGCGGAACTCCTCGCGCGCGTGGATGTTCGAGATGTGCACCTCGATCACCGGCAGGTCGCTGGCGAGCAGCGCGTCGCGCAGCGCCACCGACGAGTGCGTGAGGCCGCCCGGATTGATCACGATCCCGTCGGCGGTCTGGCGCGCCTCCTGGATCCAGTCGATCAGCTGGCCCTCGTGGTTCGACTGGCGGAATTCCAGCGTGCAGCCGAGATCCTCGGAAAGCGCGCGGCAGTCGGCCTCGACGTCGGCGAGCGTCGTGCGGCCGTAGACTTCCGGCTGGCGCACGCCGAGCATGTTGAGGTTGGGTCCGTTGAGGACCAGAAGGACCGGCTTCGAGTCCAAGGTTCGGGCTCCCGATGCGGAGGGGATGGACGGAACGAGGCGCCGTTATAGCACGCCGGTGGCACCCCGCAACGCTCGCTCCGCCCGCGTCCGCGGCCGTCAAATATCTCAGATCGCTTGATATTCCCCGGTTTTGCGGAATCGCAGGAACGCCTCGACCGACGCGCGCATGACCGGCAGCATTTCCGGCAGCGAATCGGGCGCCGCCCAGGCATGGCCCAGCGCTTCGCGCGGGTCGCTGGCAAGCGTGCCCGAATGGCGCGTCACCTCGAACATCGCCACGAAGGCCTGGATGCGGTCGCCGTTGGCAAACCGGAATGTCTCGAGCGCGGGGTTGGAGGAGTGGCCGAACGGGCGCATCGCTTCGGCGTGGAGGCCGGTCTCCTCGGCAAGCTCGCGGCGCGCGGCATCCTCGTAGCTCTCGCCTTCCTCGACCATGCCGCCGGGCAGGCCCCAGACGCCGAAATCCCGGCGGTGCTCGATCAGGATCCGGCCGGCGGAGTCCGCAAGCAGCAGCCGTGTGCCCGGCACGAGAAGCAGCCGGTGCCCGACCGTGTGGCGCAGTCGGCCGATGTAGGAATCCTCGAACGCCGTCATCCATTTCCCCCGCGCGCCGCGCATGGGTGGGCGGCGCCGCGCGAGCCTAGCGCATCGCGCCGGGTCCGCGCCAAGATCGCGCGACCATGCCTTCCGTCCTTCCGGTTCCTGTCCCCGTCCTGGTCGCCGCCGCCTCGAGCATGCTCGGCGGCACCGCCATGGTCGCCACACGCATGCTCATGGGCGTGTCGGACGCCACGACCGTGGCGCTGCTGCGCTGCGCAGGCGCGGCCGCGGCGCTGGGCATCTACTTGTTCGTGTTCCGCCGCGTGCGCATCCCGCCGCGCGAACTGGCAGCACTTGCGGCGCTCGGCTTCCTGATGTTCGGCGTCTTCAACCTGCTGTTCTCTGCGGGATTCGCCTATGTTCCCGCGGCACGCGGTGCCGTCGTCATGTCGACGATGCCGATCATCGCGCTGATGATCGCCGCGGCGATCGGGCGCGAGCGGATCACGCGGGCCAAGATCGCCGGCGGCCTGCTGGCGCTTGCCGGTGTCGTCGTGGCGCTGGGCGAGCGGGCGGCGGCGGGCGCCGAGGCCTGGCGCGGCGACGTGCTGATGACGCTGGCGGCGCTTGCGGGCGCGATGCATGCCGTGCTCTCGGGCTTCGTGCTCAGCAAGCGCGCGGCACTGCCTGTGCTGGCCGTGCAGGTCTGCGCGGGGGCTGCGATGCTGGCGGGCATCCTTGCCTGGCGAGGCGAGTTGCACCATGTCGTCGCCTTCGAGGGCACGCAATGGCTGGCGGTGGTCTGGCTGACTTTCGTGGCCGGCCTGTTCTCGTACCTGATGTGGTTCTGGGCGCTCGAGCATGCGCCGGTCTCCTCGGTCACGATCACGGTGACGCTGAACCCGATCTCGGCTGCCGTCTTCGGGGCCATGTTCCTGGGCGAGCCGTTGACGCTGCAACTGACCGTCGGGCTGGCTGCCGTTGTTGCGGGCATCGTGCTTGCCGGGCGCCGCTAGAGCGCTGCGGCCGCCGCCGCAAGACGCACGAGGGCCGCGTCGAGGGACCGACGCTGCTGCGCGTCGAAGGCAGCCAGCAGCCGCGCCTCGACGCCGCGCGCGAGCGGCAGGATCTCGTCGTGCAGGCGTCGGCCGGCCGCCGAAAGAGCGAGCTTCGAGCGGCGCCTGTCCGTGCGGTCGGTCGCCAGAAGCACGTGGCCCTTCGCCGCGAGTGCGGCGACCGCGCGGCTGACCTGCACCTTGTCCATGGCGCCGCGTCGCGCGACCTCCTGCGCGGGCACCGGTGCGAAGCGGTAGAGGATCGCCATGCACCGCCATTCCGTCATCGTCAGGTCGAAGCGCGTGCGATAGAGCGCGGCGATGGCGTCCGAGACCGTGTTGGACAGCACGGACAGGCGGTACGGCAGGAAGTCCTCGAGCGCGAAGGGCGGTGCCGGGGCGGGGCTTGCAGTTGGTTTCATTTGAAACTAATATGCGGCCTGCCGTTTCCACCGTCAAGCCGCCCGGGAGACCCGCCATGCCGACATCGAAGCCGCGCGCGAAGAAGGCCGTGCCGCAGGTCTCGAAGACCAACCCGATGGGAACCGACGGGTTCGAGTTCGTCGAGTACACGGCACCCGACGTGAAGGCGCTGCAGAAGCTTTTCGTGGCGCTGGGCTTCACGGCCGTTGCGCGCCACCGCTCCAAGGACGTCACGCTCTACCGGCAGGGCGACGTCAACTTCGTCGTGAACGCCGAGCCCGACAGCTTCGCGCAGGCCTTCGCGCGCGTGCATGGGCCGTCGGCCTGCGCGATGGCCTTCCGCGTGGCCGATGCCGCAGCAGCCTTCCGGCGCGCGGTGTCGCTGGGTGCGCGGCCGTTCTCCGGCAAGATCGGACCGATGGAGCTCAACATCCCCGCGATCGAGGGGATCGGCGGCTCGCTCATCTATTTCGTCGACCGTTACGGCCCGCGCGGCTCGATCTACGACATCGACTTCAAGCCGATCCGCGGCGCGGTGCAGGCACCCAGGGGCACCGGCCTCACCTACATTGACCATCTCACCCACAACGTCCATCGCGGCCGCATGGATCTTTGGGCGGACTTCTACACGCGCCTCTTCAATTTCCGCGAGATCCGCTATTTCGACATCGAGGGAAAGCTTACGGGCCTCAAGTCGAAGGCGATGACGAGCCCGTGCGGCAAGATCCGCATCCCGATCAACGAGTCCTCGGACGACAAGTCGCAGATCGCCGAGTACCTCGCGGCCTACAAGGGCGAGGGCATCCAGCACATCGCGCTGGGCTCGTCCGACATCTACGCGACCGTGGAGATGCTCAAGCGCAACAAGATCAAGTTCCTCTCGACGCCCGACACCTACTACGAGCTGCTCGACCGGCGGCTGCCGGGGCATGGCGAGAACGTCGCGCGGCTGAAGAAGAACCGCATCCTGCTCGACGGCGCGCCCACGAAGGAGGGCGGGCGCCTGCTGCAGATCTTCACCGAGACCGCCATCGGCCCGATCTTCTTCGAAATCATCCAGCGCAAGGGCGACGAGGGTTTCGGGGAAGGCAATTTCAAGGCATTGTTCGAATCGATGGAACTCGACCAGATCCGGCGCGGCGCGCTCAAGACCGCCTGAAGGGGGAGACGTGAAGCTCGCGACACTGAAGGAAGGCGGGCGCGACGGCACGCTCGTCGTCGTCTCGCGCGACCTGACGCGCTGCGTGAAGGCGCCGCGCATCGCGGCCACGCTGCGCGCGGCGCTCGACGACTGGCGGCGCAAGTCGGGCGAGCTTTCGCTCGTCGCCGAACTGCTCGAGAAGGGCATCGACAGCATCAACGACGCGCCCGTGCAGCCCTTCGACCCGGCCGCCTGCATGGCGCCGCTGCCGCGCGCCGCCCAGTGGATCGACGGATCGGCCTATCTCAACCATGTCGAACTGGTGCGCAAGGCGCGCAAGGCCGAGATGCCGCCCGAGTTCTATTCCGACCCGCTGATGTACCAGGGCGGGTCCGACGCGATGATCGGCCCGCGCGACGACGTCGAGGCCGTGGACGAGGCGCATGGCATCGACTTCGAGGCCGAGGTCGCCGTCATCGTCGACGACGTGCCGATGGGCACCGATCCGGCCGCCGCGCGGGGTCATATCCAGCTCGTCGTGCTCGTCAACGACGTCTCGCTGCGCAACCTCATTCCGGCCGAGCTTGCCAAAGGCTTCGGGTTTTTCCAGTCCAAGCCGTCCTCGTCCTTCTCGCCCGTCGCCGTCACGCTCGACGAGCTGGGTCCGGCCTGGGACGGCGGCAAGCTGCACCTGCCGCTCGTGGCGGAGCTGAACGGAAAGCCCTTCGGCCGGCCGAACGCCGGTACCGACATGAATTTCGATTTCGGCCAGCTCGTCGCGCATGCGGCGCGCACGCGTCCGCTGACGGCAGGGACCATCGTGGGGTCCGGCACGGTTTCCAACAAGGATCCCGCAGCGGGCTCGTGCTGCCTTGCCGAGGTGCGGATGATCGAGACGATCGCCGAGGGCAAGCCGAGGACGCCGTTCATGAGGTTCGGCGACCGCATCCGCATCGAGATGTTCGATGCCGCAGGCCGATCGGTGTTCGGTGCCATCGACCAGAAGATCGTGAAATACGCGGGGAGGGGAAAGTGAAGGTCTGGGGATATTTCCGTTCGTCGGCGGCGTTCCGCGTGCGCATCGCGCTCGCCATCAAGGGGCTCGATCCCGAACAGCTCTATGTGCATCTGCGCAAGGGCGAACAGCGCGCACCCGACTATCTCGCGCGCAATCCGCTAGGCCTCGTGCCGACGCTGGAGGACGGTGCCGCGACGATCACGCAGTCGCTGGCGATCTGCGAATATCTCGACGAGACGCATCCCAAGCCCGCGTTCCTGCCGGCGGATGCCGCCGCGCGCGCGCGCGTGCGTTCGCTCGCCTACACGATCGCCTGCGACATCCATCCGATCAACAACCTGCGCGTCCTCCAGTACCTGACGAAGACGCTGAAGGTCGACAAGGCGGCGCACGACCAGTGGTACCGCCACTGGATCGCCGTCGGTTTCGAGGGGCTCGAGCAGCTTTTGGGCGACGGCAAGGCAGGGCGCTTCTGCCACGGCGACGTGCCGACGCTGGCCGACATCTGCTTGGTGCCGCAGGTCTTCAATGCCAAGCGCTTCTATTCGGACGAGGAGCTGACGGTCTATCCGCGGATCATGGCGATCTTCGCGAATTGTCTGGCGCAACCCGCCTTCCAGAAGGCGCTGCCCGAGCACCAGCCCGACTTCGAGCCCTGATCAGCGCTTCGCGCGCGCGTCCGCGACGAGCTTCCTGAGCGATTCCGGATCGATCGCGCCGGGGACGAGCGTCTCGCCCACGACGAAGGCGGGCGTGCCGGAGATGCCGAGCGCCTGGGCAAGCGCCATGTTGCGCTGGATGAGAGCGGCGATGCCGGGGGCATCCATGTCGCGGCGCAGCTTCTCGATGTCGAGGCCGGCCTGGCCGGCGAGGCGGAAGACGCCCGCCTCGTCGAGCTGGCCGCGGAAGCCGAGCAGGGCATCATGGAATGCCGGGTACTTGCCCTGCGAACGGCTGGCGAGCGCCGCGCGCGCGGCGACGACGGAGGCGGGGCCGAGAATGGGCAGGTCCTTGCGCACCACGCGCACGTCCTTGTCGGCGGCAAGCAGCGCCTGCATGGGCGCCTGCATCTGCTTGCAGTAGGGGCAGCGGTAGTCGAAGAACTCGACGATCGTGACGCTGGCGGCGGGATTGCCCGCCATTGGCGCGTCGGCGTCCTCGAAGATCTCCTTGCGCTTCTCGCGGACGACCGCCTGCACGCGCGCCTGCTGCTCGTTCTCGCGCTTGCTTTCCAGCGCCTCGAGCGCCTCGAGCACGAGTTCGGGGTGGGCGCGCAGCGTCTCGATCATCAGCTTGCGGATCGCCTCGCGCTGGGCGGGCGTGAAGGCGTCCTGCGCGCGCGCGGACGGCGCGGCGAACAGCGCCGCGAGCGCGGCAAGGACAAGGAAGAGCCTGCGCATCGTCACTTCGAAAGGGAGACGTCGGCGAGATAGCCGATCGCTGGCGAGGCCTCGGCCGGGATCGCCGCGCGCAGGCCGCCGACGGCGACCATGACGACTTGCACCTTCGCTGGATCCTCGTTGGGCCAGAAATGCTTGTGCACCTCGTTCAGGTCGACCGCCTCAGAGTGCCAAAGCCCGGCCTGTCCGGCGCGCGGTTCGCGCAGCATGAGCTTGCGTCCGGCATCGTCCGACACCCACTTGGCGAGGCGCGCCTCCTCGATCCGCGGCGCGCCGAACCCGCCGAAGTCGAATTCCACGAACCGGTCCCATTCAGGGCCCGGCACGCCGACCCAGCCCGCGTAGCGCTCGATCGACGGCCGCTCGACGCTGCGGAAGAAGATGACGATGCGCACGCCGCGCTCGGTTCCGTCGCCGGGGCCGCCGGCAAACTGCTGCGGCTCCAGATACCAGCTCCAGCGCAGGAACGGCGTGGCGCCTACGGTGGTGGCCACGCGGCGGCCCATCCACGCGCCGCCCGGCGAATCCGGCCGCACGACGATGGCGCCCTGCAGGTTCATCACGTTGAGCTGGCCGTCGCTGTTGCCGCGCACGACCATCCATTCGCCGCTGGCTGCACCCGGCTGGATGCCCGGCACACCCCGGTCGAGGATCTTGATCGATCCGTCGACGATGACGGCGCGCGGCGTGGGACCGGCGCAGGCCGCAAGCAGCAGGGCGGCGGCGATGGCGAGGACTGGAAATTTCATTCGCGGCGACCCTGGGGCGGAAGTCTTTCGGCAGCGGACTTGATGTCCTGTGCACGCAGGATATGCGGCGAACCCGGCGGCAGCAACCTTTCGGCGCGCTCCGCGAAGGCGCGCGCGTCGACGCGGCGGCCAAGGATCATCGCCTGTTCGGCCTGCGCAAGCGAGGACATGCCGAGCTGGCCGTCGCGCCCGTAGGCGACCGCCAGAAGGCGCCAGATCTCGGCATTCTCGGGCTCGCCGGCGCGCGCCTTCTCGAGATTGCCGATCGAGGCGGCGTTGAGCGCCTTGTCCTCGGTGGCGATCTGCGCGGCGGCCAGTTCCATCAGGAGCAGCGCATTGCCGGGGGCGCCGGCCACCGCCTTTTCATAATACGGGATCGAGTCGCGCGGCTTGCCGTTCTCGTAGGTGAACTGGGCGCGCGTCTCGTTGAACCAGGGATCGTTCGGGCTGCCGGCGAGCAGGGCGTCGGCCAGCGGGATCGCGCGCATCATGTCGCCGCGGCGGTAATATGCGAAGGCGCGCGCGTAGCGCGATTCCATCGACGTGTCGCTGTCCTTGTACTTCTGAAGCGCGCGCGGCGGATCGGTGAAGCCGAGCAGCTTGGCGCGCATGCGCTTGTGCATCTCGATCAGGGCGGGCGGCGTGGGCGCATCGGAATAGCGCGACGTCTCGACGAAATGGCGCACGAAATTGACGCGCTCGGTCGTCACCGGGTGCGTGCGCATGTAGGGGTCCTGCCGGGCGGCAACCAGCAGTTCCTGGTCCTGCAGGATCTGCAGGAACTCGAGGAAGCCGCGTGCCGACTGCTGGGTGCGGTCGAGGAAGCTGACACCGGCCTGGTCGGCGGATGCCTCGAGCGCCCGGCTGTAGCTGAGGAACTGCCGCTCGGCCACCTGCTGGCCGGCCATGATCGAGGCCATCGCCGCATCGCCCGATTTCGCGGCGGCGGCCGCGGCGGCGCCCAGCAGCGAGATGATCATCGTCTCCCACGAGTTCTGGATCGCCTGCGGCAGGCGCGCGAGATGGCCGCCCGAGATATGTCCGGTCTCGTGCGCGATCACGCCGATGACCTGGCTCGGGCTGTCGGCGCGCAGCAGCAGGCCGGTATGGAAGAACATGTTGAGGCCCAGCGCCACGAACGCGTTGAGCGACCTGTCGTTGATGATGTGCACCGTGATGTCGGCGGGGTTCAGGCCGGCAGCCCGGAAGACTGGCGTGGCGTAGGTGCGGATGATAGTTTCCGTCTCGGCATCGCGAACGAAGCTCACGCGCTGCTGCTGGGCGCGCGCGGGCATCGCCGACGAGGCGACCAGCGCCGCCGCGACGAGAATGCTTGCGGCGCGTCGCAGGGACGGCGCGAAGCGGAGATTGGCGGAATTCCAGAGAATGGCGTATTTCCTGCGGATGAAGCGTTTCGAGATGTCCGCCGTGGTCCCGCGCAAGGCTAAGCCGGCGCTCCCCCGAAATCAATCGCACGGCCGTGGCGCAATTGTGGCGGCGGTAGCCGCGGTGCTGATGCTGTCGGGCTGCGGCTGGTTCGGCGGTTCGAAGGAGACGCCGGGCGTCGTGGGATCCGTGCGCGGTTTCCTTGGCGGTGTCGTCGCCGACGAGCCGCGCGCGGCGCTTGCCGCCCGCGACATGCTTTCCGCCGGCGGCAGCGCCGTCGATGCCGCGGTTGCGGCCGGCTTCGTTCTGACGGTGGCGTATCCCACGCAGGTGCCGCTGGGCGGTGGCGGGGTCTGCCTCGTGAGCACGAGCACGGGAAAGATCCGCGGCGTGGAGATGCTGTCCTTCCCGGCCGTGGCGGCGCGGGCGGACTCGAAGCTTGCCACGCCCGGCCTGCCGCGCGGCCTGTTCACGTTGCATGCGCGCTACGGGACATTGCGCTGGGAGCAGGTCCTTTCGCCGGCCGAGGTCTATGCGCGTTCGGGCATGCCGGTGACGCGCGCGCTCGCCTACCAGCTTGCCGAACATGCCGACGTGCTCGGGACCGACGCGGGCCTGCAGGATCTCTTCGCGCCGCGCGGCACGACGCTTGCCGAGGGGACACCGCTCGTCCAGCCCGAACTTGCCGTCGTGCTCGGCTCGATCCGCCAGCGCGGGCCGGGCGAACTGCATCACGGCGCGCTCGGCCATTCGGTGGCGCGCGCGCTTCAGGCGGCGGGGCTCGATTTCCGGTTCGAGGATTTCGCCGCCGGCCAGCCGCAGTTTGGCCCCGCCGTGCGCGTGGGCGCCAACGCCGACCTCTACGTGGGCGCGCTCCCTGCGGTCGGCGGGCTTGCCACGGGCCAGATCTACGGCGCGCTCGAAGGCCGATGGAAGGGCGTGGCCGAAGGCGGGCGCGCCGCACTCGTCCTGTCGACGGCCGCCGCCGCCTCGCGCGAACGGGCGACCTTCATTGGCCCCGATCTTGCGGCCACACGATCGCTCGTCCAGGCGATGGCGCCTGCCCAGCTTGCGCGTCTTGCCGGCGCCGGCGGCACCTTCGCGCCGGAAGCCGACGCGCCCGTGGGCACGGGCATTGCCGTCGTCGACCGGCGCGGCATGGCGGTCGCCTGCTCGTTCTCCGGCTACCGGCCGTTCGGTATCGGCCGCCTGCCGCGCGGCGCCGGATTGCTGTTCGCGCCCGCTCCCGACAACGCGGCATATTCGCCGCGCTGGCTAACGGCCGTCCTCGGCATCCGCGACGAGAAGGAGCTCGTCTTCGCGGGGGCCGCCGGCGGTGGAGCTGCCGCGCCGCTCGCGCTGGCGCAGGTGGCGCTCGACACCCTCGTGGGGCGCGTCGAACTCGGCCGTGCCCTTGTCGCAAGGCGTGCCGTGCCGCCGGGCAGCCCGGTTGCCGGTTCGGGAGACGGTCCGGCGCGCGTGCAGGCCATCGTGTGCGCGGACGGGCTTGCGGAAAAGCCGGAAGGCTGCCGCATCGAGGCGGATCCGCGCGGTTCCGGCCTCGGCATCGGCACCCAATAGGGATCGGGGACCCGTGGCTCTCAAATCCGCGCGCCGCGCCGATATCGCGCCGTTCATCGTGATGGACGTCATGCGCGCGGCTGCAAGGCGCGACGAGACGCTCGCCGATCCCGCCGGCCGCACCGTCCACATGGAAGTGGGCCAGCCCGGCACGCCTGCGCCCGCCACCGTGCGCGCCGCGGCGAAGGCCGCACTCGACGCCGACAAGCTCGGCTACACCGACGCGATGGGCGTGCCCGAACTGCGCAAGCGCATCGCGCGCCACTACCGCGACGTCTATGGCGTCGATCTCGACCCGGCGCGCGTGTGCGTGACGACGGGCTCCTCGGGCGGCTTCCTGCTTGCCTTCCTTGCCGCGTTCGATGCGGGCGAGCGCGTGGCGCTGGCCGATCCGGGCTACCCGGCCTACCGCAACATCCTGAAGGCGATCGACTGCGTGCCGGTGGGGCTTCCCGCGACGGCCGCGCACCGCTTCCAGCCCACGCCCGCCCTGCTTGATGCGGCGGGCGGCGAATTCGCCGGCCTCATCGTGGCGAGCCCCGCGAACCCGACGGGCACGATGCTGGGCAAGGGCGAGCTTGGCGCGCTCCATGACTGGTGTGCCGCGCACGGCACGCGGCTGGTCTCCGACGAGATCTACCACGGCATCGTCTACGAGGGGCAGGGGACGACCGCGCTCTCGCTGGGCGAGGACGCGATTATCGTGAATAGTTTTTCCAAATATTTCTCGATGACCGGCTGGCGGCTCGGCTGGCTGGTCGTGCCGCCCGACCTGACCCGCACGGTCGAGCGGCTCGCGCAGAACCTGTTCATCTCGCCGCCCACGCTCGCCCAGATCGCCGCCATCGCCGCCTTCGACGCCTACGCCGAGATGGACGGCCACGTGCGCGCCTATCGCGCCAACCGCGACTATCTGCTGGCCGAACTGCCCAAGGCAGGCTTCCGGGAATTCGCGCCGCCGGACGGTGCCTTCTACCTCTATGCCGACGTGGCGCACCTGACCAACGACAGCACGCAATTCTGCCGCCGCATGCTGGACGAGGCGGGTGTGGCGGCCACGCCGGGCGTCGATTTCGATCCGGCGCGCGGCAACCGCTTCGTGCGGTTTTCCTTCGCGGGCACGATGGCGGACATGCGCGAGGCGGTCGCGCGCCTCAAGACCTGGCGCAAGGCCTGACGAGCCGGGCCTGAAACGAAAACGGCGCGCCCCGAAGGACGCGCCGTTTCCGCTTTCCGATTTCAGGCGATCAGCCCGTCAGCCGGTTCCACCAGCCGCGCTTCTTGGGCCGGTTCGGGTCCTCGGGCGGCGGCGGCACGTCTTCGGCGGCCGCCGGTGCCGGGGCTGCCGGTGCCGGTTCGGCCACGCGGATGGGCTCGCTTGCGGCCGGTGCCGGCGGGGCAGCCGGCGCCGTCGCGCTCGCGGGGGCCGGGCGGTTCCACGGCCAGTCATGCGCATCGCCGGGACCGGCCACGCGCTCGGGCGGCGGGAAGCGGTCGTCGCCGGGACCCTGCACGCGGCCGAGCTGCGGATCGATCGCATAGGACGGCGCGACATAGGCGGGCTTGGGCGCCTCGGGTGCGGCGGCCATCGGCGCGCTTTCCGGCGTCTGGGGCGCCGCGTCGGAGCCGCCTTCGCCGCCTTCCTCGCCGCGACGGCCGCGACGGCGGCCACCGCGACGGCCGCGGCGGCGGCGGCGGCGCGCGCCGTCGTCACCCTGATCGCCCGCAGCGCCTTCGCGCGCGAATTCGCCGTCCTGCGCGCCACCTTCTTGCGCGCTGCCGTCCTGTGCGTTGCCGTCGTTTGCCGGCGTGCCTTCGCTCGTCTCGGTCTGCGGTGCGGACTGTTGTTCGCCGCCCTCGCCGCCGGACGCATTGCGCTCGCCGCGATCCTCGCGGTCGCGCCCGCGCCCGCGTCCGCGCCTGCGACGGCGGCCGCGGCCGCCCTCGCCGTCGCGCGATCCGCGCTGGCCGTCGCCGTCGCCGGCTTCCTCCTCGCTCCGGTCTTCGCGGGCGCGGATGTCCGTCGGGTCGGCGGAGGTGCCAAGCGACGGGGTGAAATCCTCGACATGGCGGATGGGCGCTGCCCCTTGCGCCTCGGGCGTCTTGGTCTTGGCGCGCTCGATGCGGAAGGCGGGCGGGATCAGCGTGTCGTCGGAATGGAACGAGACGCGCATGCCGAAGCGGCTTTCGATGCCGGCCAGCGCCGCGCGCTTGTTGTTGAAGAGGTAGAGCGCCACGGGTGTCGCGACATAGACCGAAATCTCGGCCGCGCGCATCTTGCCCGCTTCCTCCTCGATCCCGCGCAGCACGTGGAGTGCGGCGGACTCGGTCGAGCGCAGGCGGCCCGTGCCGTTGCAGTGCGGGCAGACCTCGAAGCTGATCTCCGAGATCGACGGACGCAGGCGCTGGCGCGAAAGCTCGAGCAGGCCGAAGGCCGAAATACGCCCGATCTGGATGCGCGCGCGGTCCGACTTCATCGCATCCTTGAGCCGCCGCTCGACATTCGTCTGGTGGCGGTGGTCGTCCATGTCGATGAAATCGATGACGATCAGGCCCGCGAGGTCGCGCAGGCGCAGCTGGCGGGCGACCTCGTCGGCCGCTTCCAGGTTCGTCTTGTACGCCGTCTCGTCGATGTTGCGCTCGCGCGTCGAGCGGCCCGAATTGACGTCGATGGCGACGAGCGCCTCGGTCGAGTTGATGACGATGTAGCCGCCCGAGCGGAGGCGCACCGTCGGCAGGTGCATCTCGTCGAGCTCGCTTTCGACCTGGAAGCGCTGGAATAGCGGCACCTGCGGGTCGTCGTAGCGGCGGATGCGGCCGATGTCGCTGGGCATCAGCATGCCCATGAAGTGGCGCGAGGACTCGTATCCCGCTTCGCCCTCAACCAGGATGTCGTCGATGTCGGCCGAGTACATGTCGCGGATCGCGCGCTTGATGAGGCTGCCTTCCTCGTAGATGAGCGAAGGCGCGGTCGAACGCAGCGTGAGGTCGCGGATCTCCTCCCACAGGCGCATCAGGTATTCGTAGTCGCGGCGGATGTCGTTGGTGTCGCGCTCCATGCCGGCGGTGCGCAGGATGACGGCCATGCCGTCCGGCACCTCCAGCTCCTCGATCAGGTTCTTGAGGCGCTTGCGGTCCTGCTGGGACGTGATGCGGCGCGAGATACCGCCGCCGCGGTCGGTGTTGGGCATCAGCACGCAGTAGCGGCCCGCGAGCGACAGGTAGGTGGTGAGGGCGGCGCCCTTGTTGCCGCGCTCCTCCTTGACGACCTGGACGAGCAGCACCTGGCGGCGCTTCAGGACTTCCTGGATCTTGTAGTGGCGCTGCGGGCGCGCGCGCCGGCGCGTCTCGTGCGCGTCCTCGACCGTGTCGCCGCCCAGCGATTCGACGTGGTGCTGGCGCGGTTCGACATGGCCTTCGTCGGCCGGTGTGCCATCGACCGGCGCGGCATCGGCGGGCACCGCGTCGGGCGGCAGCACTTCGCCGGTGACCGCGACGGGCATATCGGCCGGAACGGCATCCATGTTCGCAGTCGGTTCGGGCGCCGGAGCGGCTTCGACCGGTGCGGCGGCTGCCGCGGGCGCTACCTCCGCGAGGGGGGCGGGCGGCGGAACGATGTCGACGGGGCCCGCGTCGGGGGCAGGGCCCGCGTCGAGCGGGATCGTGGCGACCGGATCGGCTTCGGCGGCCGCGTGCGCGTCGGTGTCGGCCTCGCGGCGCGGTCGCTCGCTGCGAACGAAATCATCCTCGTCGTCGTCGGCCATCAGGGCCTGACGGTCGGACATGGGGATCCGGTAGTAGTCCGGGTGGATTTCGTTGAAGGCCAGGAAGCCGTGCCGGTTCCCGCCGAATTCCACGAAGGCCGCCTGGAGCGACGGTTCCACCCGCGTCACCCGCGCGAGATAGATGTTGCCCTTGAGCTGCTTCTTGCTGGCCGTCTCGAAATCGAATTCCTCGAGACGGTTTCCGTCGAGCACGACCACGCGGGTTTCTTCCGGGTGGGTCGAGTCGATCAACATGCGCTTTGCCATCGAAATGCACTTCTCCAATTGCGGCACCGCTGGACCCGGCCGCACGCGGCGTGACGGAAGCGAAAACGCGGTCCGTCCGCGCGCACGAAGGCGCGGCGCCATGAATGTCTTGACCGGATCGGGGGGCGCACGGTGCCTTCGGGGGTAAACCGTCGGGCGTCGCGGTCGCGCACGGGTTCCTTGGGCCCGCGGCGCGGTCTTGACCGTCGCGAAATGTTCCGACCCTCGGTTCGCTCCGACCCTTGGAAAAGGGGGGCGGGGAGGCGGACCCTTCCGCGGGGTCCATTTGGGGCGTGCGCCGTCGATCGGCCGCCCTGGCGCGTTCGTCGCGGGGTTCACCCCCGGCCTTGCCGCCGCTTGGACCGGGGTCCGGGGCGGCGCGGCGCGCGATGGGTGTCCCGCACGGACGCGGCGCTCCGGTCAGGGGCGCGCGACGTCCAGCGAACGGACGCAGAATACAGACCCACCCCCCCGGTCACAATCGGTAAATTCCGGGCCCGCAAACTTGCCCAAGCGTGCGCAAACGGCCTTGCCGTCGATTCGCGTCGCAGGATATATGTCGCCCTGATGCCGGTCGTGCCACGCAATATATTGTGTTTTTTCAGGTCCCTAGCCGTGGCCACGGCTGTCACGTCAGCAATATTTGCGGGAACATCGGCCGCGACCGCCCAAACGACGCCGCGCACACCGGCCGGGCCCGAGGCCGTGGTCACCGGGGTCCGGCTGTTTGAGACTGCCGGCGCCACCCGGCTGGCGCTCGACGTGTCGCGGCGGCTCGAGCATCAGGTCTTCTTCCTGAACGAACCGATGCGGGCGGTCATCGACCTGCCGGCCGTCCAATGGAAGCTCGCCGGCGGCGAGGTGGCGCCCAGCGGGCTCGTCGCAGGCCTGCGCTACGGCGCGTTCGATGCGAAGACCGGGCGGCTGGTCCTCGATCTCTCCCGGCCGGCAAAGCTGCGCGAGGCGCACTATGACCTGCCGGCCCCCGGCCGCAAGGGCCAGCGGCTGGTCCTCGATTTCGAGCGCGCGTCGCCCGAGGAATTCGCGCAGAGCGTCCAGCCCTGGAGCGTGTCGGGCGTGCTGCGCGCCATGCAGGCGAACGCGCCGGCCGCGCCGGCTTCGGCCCAAACGCAGGCATTGCCGCCCGCCGCACCGCCGCCCGCGGCGGCCGCGCCAGCCCCCCAGCAGCAGGCATTCGCACTTCCCGTCCGACCCAAGCCGCCAGCCCCGCCGACCGCACCGGCGGCGAGCATGCCCGCCCCGCGCGCGGCACCGGGCACGGCGCGCTCCATCCAGCGGCCGATGATCGTGATCGATCCGGGCCACGGGGGCGTGGATCCCGGCGCCATCGGCCGCTCGGGCACGCACGAGAAGGACGTGACGCTCGCCATGTCGCGCGAGGTGCGCCGCCAGCTCGAGCAGTCCGGCAAGTTCCGCGTCCACCTGACGCGCGACGAGGACGTGTTCATCCAGCTGCGGGAGCGCATCGCCATCGCGCGCCGGCAGGAGGCCGACATGTTCCTGTCGATCCATGCCGATTCGATGGGCAACGGCAATTCG
>JAEUKX010000025.1 GCA_016794025.1 Rhodospirillales bacterium
TCGGGCTGCGCGAGCGTGGCCACGGCCAGCAGCGGCAGGTTGCGCACGCGCCGGAAAGCGACGATGCGCCGCTTGCCGTCCACGGCGCTCGACGCCACTTCGAACAGCCCCTCGTCGGCCAGCGGATACTGCCGCCAGACCGCGGCATCCGCGGTCGACCGGCCCACGGGAACGGGCAGGTTTGCCGCGCGCGCGAACAGCGTCTTGTCGAGGCGGTGCAGCGCGATCGTGCCGTTCGGTCCCAGGCGCTCGTCCTGCAGCATGCGCTCCACGAAGGCGTAGTCGAGCGTCACGGCAATGATCCCGTCGAAATCGCCGGCACCGTTCTCCAGCCGCCGCGCCACCGCCACCTGCGGCACGTTCCGCTGGCCGCCGCGGAACGGCAGGGTGAGATAGGCCTCGTGCACGGCGTTCGCCGCGAGATACCGGAACGCCTCGCCGTCGCGCGCGTCATAGGCATGCACGCCCTCGCGCGTCACCGCATGGCCGCGCCCGGTCGAATCGGCGAGCGCCAGCGAGGCGATCTCCGGGTGGGCGGGGCGCAGGTCGGCCAGCACGCGCGCGAACCGGTTGATCGAATCGGCCCGGCCGATCTGGTCGGCGGCGCGCAGCAGCGCCGTGATGGCAACCTCGAACGTGCGCGCGATGTCGCTTTCGACCTGACTGGCGACACGCCGGGAATCGTCGCGCGCCTTCTCGAAGTCGGCCCTCTGCATCTGGTGCACGTTCGCCGCCACGAACGCCCACAGCACGCCAACCGCGCAGGCCGTAAGTGCCGCGACCAGAAGCGAACCGGTATCCGCCGTAAGGCGGCGGCGCAGCAGGGGATACCGCAAACGAGCCCCCGATCAGCGTGAAGGTTCCAATACGGGATCTATTATTAGATATTATTTACGCAAATTGGAGGGGGAAATTCCGGCACCCCGGGCGCTGGCCTAGGCCGCGGCGGCGGCCGTGCGGGCAAACCGCATGACAAATGTGGTCCCGCCGCCCGGCGTGGCCTCGGCGGCGAGCGTTCCGCCCTGACGCTCGACGAGCAGCTTGACCACCCAGAGGCCCACGCCCGTTCCCGAAATGTCGGCGGTCAGCGGGTTGTCGTTCTGCAGGAACGGCTCGCCGATGCGTGCGGCGATCTCGGGCGGCAGGCCGGCGCCCCTGTCGACGACGCGGAGCTCCTCGCCATCGGGCGTGCGCGCCAGTTCGACGCGCACCTCGGAGTCGGGCGGCGAGAAACGCACGGCGTTCGCGATGAGGCTTTTCAGAACATGCTCGATCGCGCGGCGGTTCAGGTGCACGGGCAGTTCGCCGCTTCCCGCGATCTCGACGGCGATGCGCCGCTGGGCAAGCTCGAAGGAAAGTCCTGCCGTCGCGCGGCCGATCGCCGCGCGCAGGTCAAACGCCTCGAGCGGCAGCGGCGCGCGCCCGGCTTCCAGCTCCGCCGCGCCCAGCAGTTCGTCGACCATGAGCAGGAGCCGCTCGCCGCTTTCCGCGATGTTGGCCGCGTATTCGCGCGTGCGCGGGCCCACGGGCTCGATGTAGCCGCCGCCGATCGTCTCGGCGAAGCCCAGCACGGCATTGAGCGGCGTGCGCAGCTCGTGGCTCATGTTCGCAAGGAAGCGCGACTTTGCGGCATTGGCCATGACCGCCTGCCGGCGTGCCGCTTCGGCGGCCTTGCGGCGCAGCTCGGCGATGCGCCGCAACCGGTGAAGGCGGCCCATGGCGAACATCCCGACAAGGCCCAGCGAGCCGAGCGCCAGGCTGGCGCCAACCGCCGCGCGGTGCGGGATTCGCTCGATTTCCGCATCGCGCGCGGCCATGTCCCGTTCGGCGACGGTCACGACGGCCAGCAGCGGGTTGTTGCGGATCTGGTGATAGGCCACGAGCCGCCCGGCACCGTCGACATGGCTGCGCCTGACCTCGTACTCGCCGACGGGGCTCTGCGCATGGTGCGTCCATACGACGGCCTTCGTCGTCGACCGGCCGGGCGCCGTTTCCGGCGCATCGTCGGACGTGGCCAGCAGGACGCGGTCGAGCCTGTGCAGCGCGACCGTCCCGTGCGCGCCGATCCGGGCATGCTGGAGCATGTTCTGGATGAAGTCGTAGTCGATGATCACGCCGACGATCTGTCCGGGCGGGCCGCCGGGTGCATCGACACGCATCGAGGCGAAGATCTGGCGCTTGCGGCTGTGCAGGCCGACGAACGGCAGGCTGATGAACATATCGTCCGAAGCGCTATTTCGGTGGAACGCGAAATTCCGGGTCGGCGGCTGTGCGAATTCGTGCGTCCAGCCGGGCATCGTTGTGGTGCCTTTTCCGGCGGCATCGGTATGGACGATGGCGAAGATCTCCGGGTTGCGGACGTAGAGATCGGAGAGGATCTGCTCGAAGCGGTCGAGCACGTCGTCGTGTTCGAGCGAATCGACGGCCCGCTGGAGGACGACGCGCGCCATGTCGAAGGTGCGCGCGGCTTCGCCCTCGATCAGTTCGACGACCTGTGCCGCGTCCTGCCGGACCTTCTGCCGCTCCGCCGATTTCGCATGCTCGACACCGAAATGGACGAACGCCCACAGGATCGCGACCGCGCAGGCCGTGAGGCCGAGAACGAGCAGCGATCCGGGATCGAACGAAAGCAGGCGCGTAAGGCGGCGGAGCATCGGCAGGCAAGGCTCAGGCAACAGGGTCGATTATCGATAGTGCTCGCTGCCGGCGGGCCGATCCACCGGAGACGCATTCAGCCTGACGCCATTGTGCGGCGCCTCAGCCCGCGTAGGCCTGCCATTCGCCGCACCAGTCGGTATCGAAGGATGTCGCCGTGGCGCTGTTGACGCGGATGCCCGTCCACACGGGCGTGGGCGGGAAGCGCCGGCACAGGCCGATCACGCCGCCGCTTTCGGTCGGCTTGGGGTTGGGGGGCGGCATCCAGAAGCGGCAGTTCGAGCAGCGCTGCGTGGTCGAAGTCTTCATGGCGTCCGCCTCCCGCGCCGGCCGGTCTTCGCCGGCGACGCAAGGATGCTATCACAAAACGACGAAGCCGATGACGTCGATCACGAAGGGCACGTTCTCGATCGCCAGCGCGTCGATCTCGCCCGCCATGGTCGGCAGCCGCCACAGCAGCAGGGCCAGCACGTGCGTCGCCTCGCCGCTGCCCAGCGGCAGCAGCAGGCGCTCGAAGCTCATCCGCACGCCCGACCGCATGATGCGGTGGCCGCGCGAATAGAGCGGCACGCGGCGATCGGCCATCGCGTCGTAGCAGTCGAGCGTCACCTTGCGGTACGCCTCGGGCATGATCTCGTCGAGATAGTGGCCCGTGTAGTTGACGCCGTCGGCCTGCGCCGCGTTCGATCCGTGGACGCGAAAGCGGTACCGGCGCGTGCCGCGCGGTCCGGCATCGATTTCGTAGAGGATCAGATCGGGCCACCAGATGGCGAGATCCTCGGACAGGAAGTCGCCGCGTGCGGGCATCGGCCGGTCGCCGCGCGCGGCATTCCACCAGTCGAACAGCGCGCGGGCGCGCGGCGCGGCAATGGCGTCGGGGGCGAAATCGGGCGCGTCGAAGGGCATGTCGGCAGGTCGAGGCACGGTGGATGCGGCGAGCATGACGCCAACTCGTTAATAAAATCGTAGGATCGCCGCGGTGCCGGCGTGCGCTAGGATCGGGCCCGCATGGACCTTCCCAGCATTTCCGATTTCGCGGCCCACGGCGTCGATCCCGGCCATTACGCGCGCCTTGGCGACGACTGGGCGCTTGCCGTGGCCGACGTGGTGGGCAGCACGAAGCTTGCCGCCGCCGGGCGCGACCGCGACGTGAATTTCGTCGCCGGCGGGGCGGTCGCCGTCCTCTCGCAGGCCGTCCGCCGGCCCGGCGAACCGGTCGCCTGCCAGTTCGGCGGCGACGGCGCCATTGCCGCCGTGCCGCCCGCACGGCTCGCCGAGACGCGCGCCGCGTTGGCTGCGCTGGCGCACTGGGCGAAGGCGGAATACGCCATCGACCTGCGCGTAGGCCTCGTGCCTGTGGCGGCCCTGCGCGCGGCGGGGCTCGACGTCTTCGCGGCCCTCCAGGATTTCGGCAACGACAACGCGTTCGGGCTTTTCCTCGGCGACGGCGTGAGCGCGGCCGATGCCTGGGTCAAGGCCGACGCGAAGTGGCACGTGCCGGCGGCCGAGGGGCCGCTGCCCGGTCTCGAGGGGCTTTCGTGCCGCTGGCGTCCGGTGCCGCCGGTGCGCGGCACGGTCCTTTGCGCCATCGTCGATCCGGTCGCGGGCGGTGCGGCCGGCCTTGCCACGCTCGCGCGCGTGATGGGCGAGATCGAGAAGATCGTGCCGGTCGGGGCCGCGGCGCCGCTGGGCAACGGCGACCGGCTCGAGCCCAAGGGCGTGCCGGCCTGGCATTCGCTGTGGCTCGAGGCCAAGGCCCAGCCGCGCGGCCGCCGGGTGCTGCGCGTGGCCACGGCCATCGCCGGCTCGGCGCTCATCGCGATTGCCCACCTGCTCGGCGGGCGGCTTGGCGCCATCGATGTTTCGACCTACCGGCGCGGCATGGCCGAGCGATCCGACTACCGCAAGGCTGCAGGCGGCCCGCGTCTCGTGCTCGACGTCTCGCCGGCCGAGGCCGACGCCATCGAGGCGCTGCTCGCGCGCGAGGAGGCGGCGGGCGCGATCCGCTTCGGCACGGCGCGCGCGGATTCGACGACCATCACCTGCCTTGTCGGCGACTTCATGGCCGACCGGCACGTGCATTTCGTCGACGGTGCGGGCCTCGGCTTCTGGCGCGCGGCCGAGGTGCTGAAGGCGAAACTGCGGAAAGACGCCGCCTAGCCGCGGCCGATGAACGGCATCTTCGTCGCCATCACGGTGACGAACTGGATGTTCGCATCGAGCGGCAGCGAGGCCATCATCGCGACCGTCTTGCCGACATTGCCCGCGTCCATCGTGGGTTCGACGGCCATCGTGCCGTTGGCCTGCGGCACGCCCTTGGCCATGCGCGCGGTCATCTCGGTCGAGGCGTTGCCGATGTCGACCTGGCCGCAGGCGATGTCGTACTTGCGCCCGTCGAGCGAGGCCGAGCGCGTGAGGCCGGTGACCGCGTGCTTGGTCGCCGTGTAGGCGACCGAGCCGGGCCGCGGCACGTGGGCGGAAATCGAGCCGTTGTTGACGATGCGCCCGCCCATCGGCTTCTGGTCCTTCATCATCCGGAAGGCCGCGCGCGTGCAGTAGAACATCCCGTTCAGGTTCACGTCGACGATCGAGCGCCACTGTTCGGGCGTCACGTCCTCGATCGAGGTGGCCGGCAGGCCCGCGCCCGCGTTGTTGAAAAGGAAGTCGAGCCGGCCGAATTTCTCCTTCACCTTCGCGAACAGCGCGTCCACGGCCTTGTCGTCGGTCACGTCGGCGGGCGCCACGAGCGGGGAATTCGCCAGCATCTTCGCCGTCGCCTCGAGCGCGTCGGCGCGTCGGCCGACGAGCACGACGCTGAACCCGTCGGCGTCCAGCGCCTTGGCGACCGCGCGTCCCACGCCCGAACCCGCGCCCGTCACAAGCGCGATCTTTCCACTGGCCGAACCCATGCCGACGTTCCTCCGTTGATGTTCGTTTTCGTCCGGATACTAGCGCGCGTCGTCCGCGCGCGTGAAGTCGAGACGGACCGTCGCGACGTTCGAGCCCCATTCCTCGACCAGCGCTTCCTGCCGCTCGGACAGGCGGCGCTGCTCGCGCTCCTCCTCCACGCGCACGATGCGCCGGAGGATGTAGGGGATGATGTTGTAGACCGCGAAACCGACGATCGCGCCCAGATAGGGATAGAAATAGGCCGTGCCCCATGTCAGCGGGCTGGTGCGCAGCGTGCCGCCCAGCGCCAGCAGCGCGAAGGGCAGCGAGCCCGCGAAATTCATCGCCCCCACGCACAGCGTGCCGCGGCGTTCCGGATCGTCGTCGATCAGCGCCATGGCCAGCGTCGGCAGGCCCGCGAGCGCCACGTAGATCGCGATGGCCGGCCACATGACGAGCAGCATCAGCGCCATGACGGCGGCCAGCAGCCAGGCCGCGGGCGCCACCTTCTTGACCCAGCCGCGGGAGCGCTGCTGCGCGCGCTCGATCATCTTGTTCTGGCGCGCCATCACAGATACGCCGCCAGCACGCCGAAGAACGTCGCCAGCGCCAGCGAGCCGGCCGCGAGCGTCGCGGTCTCGCGCCCGCGATAGGTCGCCTGCCGGCTGCGGTCGAGCACCACGAGATCGGCCTTGGAAAGCCGCTCGGTCGCCGCGGCGTATTCGGTCTTCGCGGAATCGAAGCCCTTCTTGTCGGCCTCCAGCGCCAAGCGGTCGTCGACGATGCCGAGCAGCCCCTGCAGGTCGCCCTGGCCCACGGCCGCCTCGCTCTTGCGCGCGATCAGCTCCTTGGTCGAGATGCGCTGGAACTGCTCGACCGTCGGGCGCACGAGGACCGCGCACTGCGCGGCGAGATTGGGCAGCGCGCCCACCAGATAGGTCTCCTGCAGGTGGGCGAGCAGCTTGAGCGAGGCCATGCGCGCCTCCTCGTCGGCCGAGCCGCCCATCAGGCCCTTGAGCGCGCTTTCGTCGGCCGCACCGCGCGCGGCGAGGAACGCCGCGATGTGCCGGTCGAAGCCCTTCTGGTCGCCGTCGGCGATCGCCGCGTCGATGGCCGGCAGCATTTCGCCCGGCGATTCAACCCACTGGTCGATCGACAGCGGCGACAGGCACGGCAGGCGCTGGTCGAGCTCGTAGAGGCAGCGTTCGAGGCCCGAGCCGGGGATCGGTTCCATGACCCAGCGCGAAAGCCGCTCGTAGACGGTGAGCCGCCGCGCCTGGCGACCGGCACCCTGCGCGCCCTGCTGGGTGCTGACCCATTCGAGGTGGATGCCCGAGCGGAAAAGCGAATCGAAGGCCGGCAGCGTGTCGCGCGCGCTGAGATAGGCGCGCGCCAGCGCGCTCGCCACGCCGTCGGGCCGCACCGAGATGCCGGAGATGTGGATGGGCCCCGTGGGATCGAGCGCCATGCAAACGCGCGCCACCAGTGCGGGATCGCCGTCGCGCCCGGCCGGGTTCTCGGGCTGCGACATCGCCTGCACCTTCTTGGCGGCGATGTCGTCGGGCAGGGCGCGGCGCGCCCAGTCGGCCAGAACGCCCGTGCGGATCGCGGCGGTCGCCTGCGGCGGGTTCTTGGCGATCGCCAGCGCGATCTCGCGCCCCGTGCGGTAGAGCTTGCCCTCGAACAGGAACGGCTCGCGCGCCTTGGCAAGGCTCGTCATGCGCGGCAGGGCGGGCCTTCCGCCGTCGAGCCACTTGGCGAGCGTGGGCAGCGTCCAGCGTTCGGCCGGGTCGTCGGCAAGCGCCCCGCGGAAGAAATCGTAGAGGTCGGTCGGCGGGTTGTACTTGCCGGCCAGCGCGTCCCAGTTGCCCACCTCGATGCGGCGCTGGATCACGGCCGGATCGTCGGCCTCGGCCATCGGCCAGCGTCCCATCGCAAGCGCCAGCGCCGTGGCGCCCAGCGAATAGACGTCGTCGATCGCCGTGCCCGGCCCGCGGCCGTAGGGATCGCAGATCGCAAGCTCGAGCGGCTCGAACTGCGCGGGCTGGCGCGCGCCCGGCGGGCCCGCCGTGCAGGGGCCGAGGATCAGTTTCGACTGGCCGAAATCGTACCAGTAGACATTGTCGGGGCGGATGGCGCGGTGCGCCACGCCGCGGCGCACATATTCGGCCAGCAGCGAGGCGGCGGGCGCAATGAAGCTGCGCACGAGCACGCGCGGGTCGACGGGCTGCATGGAGGCGTTGCGGCGGAGCACGGCGGCCCCCGCCGGCGTCTCGTAGACCATCGCGTAGCGGCGCGTGCCGTCGGGCCAGTCGACCGGACCGTGGTCGAGCAGCTTGGCGCCGCCGGCCTGGGTCAGCCCCTTGAGCTGGGTGCAGGCCGAAATGCGCGGCAGCTGTTCGGGCCGCGCGATGAGGGCGGTCATCGCCGTGTCGGGCTGGGTCTGGTCGACGGCGACGAACGCCTCGGCCGCGGGCGAGGCCATGTCCATGACGGTCTGGCCCGGGCGGATCTTGAACCGCTCGCCCAGCATGACGTCGCGCGAGGAAGTGGGTGCGCGCGGCGTTGCGTTGTCCCCGCCTTCGGCCATCGATCCTTCCGTCCAGATTGCCGCCCGCCTCGCGCGGCCGCGACACTTTGCGCCCGCGCGGCCCGCTTGTCAGGCCAAATCGGGCGCGATTCTACCCCAAAATCCGGCGGCGCGCGCAGTCGATGTCAGGACGCCGCGGCGGCTTCCGTCTCGCCCGTTTCGCCGCCTTCGCCCCCGGTCATCGACAGGTCGAGCAGGGCGGGCGCGCGCTCGATGATCTCGCGCAGGATCTTCTCGGCAAGCTCGACGTCGTGCGCGGTCTCGGCGTGCAGGCCGGTGGAGTAGGGCGGCGCCGAAAGCGCGTTCTTGAGCGTGTAGATCGCCTTCAGCTCGCGCAGGAACACGTCCTTGGCGCCCAGCGGCAGCTCCTTGGCCGAGGCGACGAGCCCCATGAGCTCGATCGACGTCTTGAGGTGGCGCGCCATCTGGC
The DNA here is from genome assembly GCA_016794025.1 of Rhodospirillales bacterium. Lineage (GTDB taxonomy): Bacteria > Pseudomonadota > Alphaproteobacteria > CACIAM-22H2 > CACIAM-22H2 > Tagaea. The sequence goes on from JAEUKX010000025.1 coordinate 8,565, forward strand.
CGACGCGCGCGGAATGGAATCGCGCCTCGAGCGCCACGCGCTCGTCCCCCTCGGGCACCTTCTTGATCCGGTATTCGATGAGGATGCAGAAGCTGTCGAAGTCGCTGATCGCGTCGGCGAAGCGCTTGTACGCCGAGAAGGTGGAACGGGAGACGTCGGTCTTCGCGCCGGCGACGAGTTCGGCGATGACTTCGGTCTTCTCGTCGAGCGCATCGAGAAAGCGGCGCGCCTCGTCAGCGGGGTTGACAGTTCTGGCCATGAGAAACGACTCTCGCCATTCCCCGACGCCCGTCAAGACATTCCGGGCCTCGGTTTCGAGGGAGCGAGGGCGCATGACTGAAGAGCTTTTCCGCGAAGACGGCTACCTGAAGACGGCCGAGGCCGTCGTGCGCGCCGCGCGGCCGGAGGGCGTCGTCCTCGACCGCACGGTATTCTACCCGTCGGGCGGCGGGCAGCCGGGCGACACGGGCTTCCTCGTGCGGGCCTCGGGCGCGCGCATGGCGGTGGCCGATACGCGCAAGGGCCCGGACGGCATCCTGCACGTGCCCGCACCCGGCGAGGAACTTCCCGCCGAGGGCGAGAAGGTGACTCTCGAGATCGACTGGGCGCGGCGCCACCGCCACATGCGCATGCACACGGCGCTCCATCTTCTCTGCGCGGTCATTCCGGCCGGCGTCACCGGCGGGCAGGTGGGGGCGGAGCGTTCGCGCCTCGATTTCGATCCCGGCGAGGTCGTGTTCGACAAGGCGCATATCGAGGCCGAACTCAACCGGCTGGTCGCCGAGGACCACAAGGTGGCGCCGCGCTGGGTCGACGAGAGCGAACTCGACGCCAAGCCCGATCTCGTGCGCACGATGTCGGTCAAGCCGCCGCGCGGCACGGGCCGGCTGCGCCTGCTCGAGATCGACGGCGTCGATCTTCAGCCCTGCGGCGGCACGCATGTCGCGCACACGGGCGAGATCGGCCGGCTCGTCGTCGAGAAGATCGAGAGCAAGGGCAAGCGCAACCGCCGCGTCGTCGTGGCGCTCGCCTGAGTGCGCGTCATCGCCCTGCAATATCCGGGATGCAATACTCAGGTAGTATTCCGGCTTTCCGGGTGATCCGCCGGGCCGGGAGTGCTAGCCTTGCGCGCGTTGAAATCCGGATGATCGAAAGCCGGAACCGAACGGGAGATATCGCATGACGAACCGCAGATTCAATCTGGCGCTGGCCGGGGCCCTCGCGGCGCTGTGCCTGGCCACGGGTGCCGAGGCGCAGCCGCTGCGCCTGCTGACCTGGGCCGACTACGCGCCCAAGGACATCGTCGACCAGTTCACCAAGGAAACCGGCATCGCGGTCGAGGTGACGCTGTCGAACAACGAGGAGATGATCTCCAAGCTGCGCGCCACGCAGGGCTCGGGCTTCGACCTCGCCCAGCCCAGCCAGGACCGCATCCTCGGGCCGCAGCAGGAATTCGGCATCTACAAGCCCCTCGACCTCGCCCAGATCAAGGGCGAACAGTTCATCGCCTCGATGCTCGAGGCGACGAAGAAGAACACGACGGTCGCCGGCAAGGTCTATGGCGTGCCGCACATCTGGGGCACCGACGGGCTCGTGGTGAACACGAAGCTCGCACCCAACGTGAAGGACTATTCCGACCTCTGCGGCGCCGGGCTCGAGAACAAGGTCTCGTTCCGCACCAAGCGGCCCACGCTGATCGCGTTTGCCTTCGCCGCCGGCATGGACCCGTTCGCGAGCTACGGCAACAAGGCGGCCTATACCGCGATGATGGAGAAGGTCGGCGCCACGCTCGCGGCCTGCAAGAAGAACGTGAAGTTCTTCTGGGAAGGCAAGGACCCGCTGCTCGCGGGCCTGCGTTCGGGCGAGATCGTCGCGGCGATGGCGTGGGACACGGGCGGCTGGAAGCTCAACGGCGAACTGCCGGACATCAAGTTCGTCGCGCCGAAGGCGGGTGCGCTGGGCTGGATCGACACCTTCGCGATCCCCGCGCGCGGCCGCAACGACAAGGGCGCCTACGCCTGGATCAACTTCAACATGCGCCCCGAGATCGCGGCGAAGGTGGCGGCTTCGGCCGGCAACTTCACGGCCTCGAAGGGTGCCGACGCGCTCACGCAGGGCAAGCTCAAGCAGCAGTTCCAGGAGAGCTTCCCGCAGGCCGCGATCGACAACATCAAATGGTACCCGGCCGTGCCCGCCGGCATCGAGGACATCGAGGGCAAGGTCCTTGACCGTCTGAAGGCCGGCTCGTAACGCCAGGGGCAGGCGTAACCGCAGGGGGCGGCCGGCCCGTGCGCCGGCCGCCCCTTCGCGGGCCCGCGATCCAGATGACGGAAATCGCCGATCTTTCCCTCGTGCGCGTGACCAAGCGCTTCGGCGCGCACGCGGCCGTGGCCGCCGTCGAGTTCGACGTGGCGCGCGGCGCGTTCTTCTCGATCCTCGGCCCCTCGGGCTGCGGCAAGACCACGCTGATGCGCATGATCGCGGGCTTCGAGACGCCCGACGAAGGCGACATCGCCATCCGTGGCGCCTCGATGCGGGGCGTGCCGGCCAACCGCCGGCCGGTCAACATGGTCTTCCAGAACCTGGCGCTGTTCCCGACCATGACGGTGGGCGAGAACGTCGCCTACGGCCTTGCCTGCCGCGGCGTTGCGCGCGGCGAGCAGGAGGCGCGCGTGCGCGCAATCCTGTCGCGCGTCGGCCTGGGCGAGTTCGTCGACCGGCGCGTGACCCAGCTTTCCGGCGGCCAGCGCCAGCGCGTGGCGATCGCGCGCTGCCTCGTGCTGGAGCCCACGCTCCTGCTGCTCGACGAACCGCTGGGGGCGCTCGACCTCAAGCTGCGCGAGCACATGAAGATCGAGCTGAAGCGCCTGCAGGCGGATTTCAGGACGACCTTCGTCTACATCACGCACGACCAGTCCGAGGCGCTCGTCATGTCCGACCAGGTCGCCGTGATGAACCGCGGCCGGTTCGAGCAGGTCGGCAGCCCGCGCGCGCTCTACCGCGACCCGGCGTCGGCCTTCGTGGCCGGATTCGTGGGCGACACGAACCGCTGGGACGCCGAGTTCGCCGCCGCCGACCGCGTGCGGCTGCCCGGCGGCGCGCTCGTCGCCGGCCGGCGTTTCGGAACCGCCTCGGCGGGCCCGGCGACCTGCTTCGTGCGGCCCGAATCCGTGGCGCTGGCCGCCGATGCCGCCGCGCTCGCCGGGCTCGACAACCGCTACGCGGGCGAAGTCGTCTCGGTGCTGTTCGACGGCGCCAACTCGACGCTTCTGGTGCGCGCGCTCGATGGCGGCTTCGAGCTTCGCGCCACGCTGCCGCAGACGGGCGCGCTGGCGGGCGTCGAGAAGGGCGCGCGCGTGCAGTTCGGCTGGGCGGCCGACGCCGCGCGGATCTACGCCGCATGATGCGCGCGCGCGGCCTTGCCTTCTGGCTGCTGCTGCTGCCGCCGGTCCTGTGGCTCGGGCTCCTCGTGATCGTGCCGCATGTCGAGATCGCGGTCCTTTCGTTCAGCGAGCGCGTGGGCCCGCGCCTCTACGAATTCGGGTTCGCGAACTATCTCGAGTTCCTGAAGGAGCCGCTCTACTGGCGCACCTACGCGCGCACGGCAATCATGTCGGTCCTCGTGACCGCGATCACGCTCGTCGTCGCCTTCCCGGTCGCCTTCTACATCGCCAAGGCCGCGCAGGGCGCCACGAAGGCCGTGCTGTTCCTGCTCTGCCTGCTGCCATTCTGGGCATCCGAACTCGTGCGCACGCTGGGCTGGATGATCCTCCTGCGCGAGACGGGCCTCGTCTCGGCGCTGCTGCAGGCCACGGGCCTTGCCGCGGGCCCGGTCGAGCTCCTCTACAACGACGGCGCCGTGATCCTCGGCCTCGTCTATGGCGGGCTGCTGTTCATGGTGGTGCCGCTCGTCAACGCGCTCGACAGCCTCGACTTCTCGCTGGTCGAGGCGGGCTTCGATCTTGGCGGCAGCCGGATCGACGTGCTGCGCCGCATCGTCGTGCCCCACGCGATGCCCGGCATCGTGGCGGGCTCGATCGTCGTCTTCATGCTGACGGTGGGCAACTTCGTCACGCCTGCCCTGCTGGGCGGCAAGAACGGGCTGTGGTTCACCGAGCAGATCTACGCGCAGTTCATCACGCGCTTCAACTGGCCGCAGGGGGCCGCCTTCGGCCTGCTGCTGCTCGTGCTGTCGAGCGCCATCGTCTGGATCGGGCTGCGGCTCACCGGGCAGGGCTTCGGCGAGACGATGCGGCGGGGCTGAGCGATGGGAAAGCCCACCCGCGCCTGGAAGCTCTATGTCGCGTGCTTCTACCTTTTCCTGTTCGCGCCGCTTGCGGTCGTGGCGGTGTTCGCGTTCAACGCCGGGCAATATCCCACGCCGCCGTGGCGCGGCTTCACGCTGGAATGGTTCGTGGGCACGGGCGCGCTCTTCGGCCGGCCGGGCGTGCTGCGCGATGCGCCCATGCTTGCAAGCCTGCTCGCCAGCGTGAAGGTGGCGCTGCCGGTGGCGGGGCTTGCCGTGGCGCTGGGCACGGCCAACGCCTTCCTCCTCGAGCGGCACGACTTTCCCGGCAAGGCGCTGCTGGCCAACGTGATGCTGTGGCCGCTCGTCATCCCCGGGGTGATCCTCGGCATCTCGATCCTCGCCTTCTCCAGCCGCGTGGCGAACGGGCTCGAGGACATGCTCGACGCCGATCTCGATTTCCTGCGCCCCGGTCTGCCGCTGGTCGTGGCTGGCCAGCTCTCGTTCATCCTGACGATCTCGACGCTCGTGATCTCGGCGCGCCTTCGCCGCTTCGACCGCTCGCTCGAGGAGGCGGCGCGCGACCTCGGCGCGTCGGCCTGGCGCACGCTCGTCACGGTGACGCTGCCCTATCTCAGCCCCGCAATGATCGGTGCCGGGCTCGTGGCCTTCCTGATGAGCTTCGAGAACTTCAACACGACGCTGATCCTCGTGGGCTCCGACCCGCCGCTGCCGGTCTACATGTACGGACAGATGCGCGAGGGGGCGAGCCCGGCCATCAACGCGGTCAGCCTCGTGCTGATGCTGGGCACGGCGGCCATCGCCACGCTCTTCGCGCTGGTCCAGCGCCGGGCCGACTGAAGGGCAGACTGGATCGGCAGGCCGGGGGCTTGCGCGCCCTCCGGTCGGGCGTCATATATCCGCCCATGGCCCACTGGACCCTCGACGACATCGACTGGTCGGCATTCCGCCCCGACCTCGTCGACCCCGAACTCGTGCGCGTGGCGAAGGCGGCGGCACTGGTCGAGCACAACGGCGCGGATTATGCCGTCTATCTCAACAACGTCTTTGCGGGCGACGGCACGTTCGGCCCGGCCATCGACATCTGGGCGAAGGAGGAGGTCCAGCACGGCGCCGCGCTGGCGCGCTGGGCGACGCTGGCCGACCCGTCGTGGGATTTCGCGGCCGCCTCGAAGCGCTTCTCCGAGGGTTACCGAATCCCGCTCGACGTGGCCGCCTCGGTGCGCGGCTCGCGCACGGCCGAGCTCATCGCACGCTGCATCGTCGAGACGGGGACGAGCAGCTATTACGCCGCACTGGCCGATGCCGCCGACGAGCCGGTGTTCCGCGCCGTGTGCCGGCGCATCGCGGCCGACGAGCTGCGCCACTACAAGCTTTTCTACGACCACATGCGCCGCTACCAGGCGGCCGAGAATCTCGGGCGGTGGGGGCGGCTGCGCACCGGCCTTGGCCGCATCGCGGAGTCGGAGGACGACGAGCTGTCCTACGCCTACTACGCCGCGAACCTGTGGCCGGCCCCCTACGACCGGCGCACCGCCGCGCGCGCCTATGCGCGGCGCGCCTATTCGGTCTACCGCCCGGTCCATATCGAGCGCGGCATCGGCATGGCGCTGAAGGCCGTGGGCCTGAAACCGCAGGGCCGCCTGCACCGTGCGCTTGCCGCCATCGCATCGCGCCTGATGGCCGCGCGCGCCCGTTCGCTTGCCGCCGCGGACGCCTAGCGCGCCACGTTCGCGCGCACGATCGGCCCGAGCTCGGCCAGCACGGCTTCGTAGAGCGGGCGCTTGAACGGCACGATCAGGCCGGCAAGCGTGTCGAGCTCGGCCCAGCGCCAGCGCGCGAACTCGGCCTCGTGCGCGTCGAGATCGATGTCGGCATCGCTGCCGTAAAAGCGCGCGGCATACCATTTCTGCCGCTGGCCCGCGAAGCGGCCGCCCCACATGCGCGCGGCCAGTTCCGCGGGCAGGTCGTAGGCGATCCAGTCGCGCGTCTCGCCCACGATGTCGGCGGCGCGCACGCCCGTCTCCTCGGCAAGTTCGCGCAGGGCCGCCGCGCGCGGATCCTCGCCCTCGTCGATGCCGCCCTGCGGCATCTGCCAGGCGCCGGGCGCGTCGCTGCGCTCGCCCACGAAGGCGCGGCCCGACGGATCGAAGAGCAGGATGCCCACGCCGGGCCGGTAAAGGCGCGTCACTTGTGCTGGGCCGGCGGCGGAGCGGTGCGGGCGGGCGCCGGGCGCGCGGGGGCTGCCGCCGGGGCCGGCGGCGGCGCTTCGGCGGCGGGGGCTGCCGGTGCCGCACCGGGCATGGGCTGGCGGTTGACGATGGCCGAGACCGGCGCCAGCGCGATGCCGCGCTGGTCGAGCTGCGGCAGCCAGTTGATCAGCCGCTCGAACGTCACCGGATAGGTCTGCGCGATGCCCATCGCCGCGCCGTTCTGGCGCGCGAGCCGCTCGAGGTCGGCGAGCGCGCGGTCGATGGCGGGACGCGAGGCCTCCTGGTCGATCAGCCGGTCGGCATAGGCGCGCGGCACGCCCACGTCGTCGGCCACCTTGATGGCGATCGAGGTGGACGCCGTGCGCGCGTCGACGAACAGCAGCCCGCGCTGGAACAGCCGGTCGATCACGGGCCGCATCGCGTCGGTCGAGGTCGTGAAGCGCGAGCCCTGCGCGTTGACGATGCCGACATAGCCCTGCGCGCGCTCGAGCGTCCAGGTGAGCCGCTCCATGTTCTGTCGCGGCGTCAGCGTGGTGAGCAGCGTCTGCGGGCCGGGGTCGGTGTTGGGAAAGTCGGCCGGTTCCATCGGCAGGCTCAGCAGCACCTCGTGCCCGGCCGCGCGCGCCAGCGCCACCCACTGCGCAAGGCCGTCGGCGTAGGGCGTGAAGGCCAGCGTGATGGCGCCGCCGAGATTCTGGATCGCGGCATTGGTCGCCGCCTGGCTCTTGCCGAGGTCGGCGATGACAAGCGCGATGCGCGGGCGCTTGTCTTCCGGATCGAACGGGCGCGCGAAGCGCACCCAGGTCGGCGCCTCGACATCGCGCGGCGGCAACGGCGGGGCGGCCGGCCGGCCCTGCGGCGGTCGCGCGGCCTGCTGGGGTGGTGCGGGGGGCGGTGCCGGTGCCGGTGCCGGGGCGGGCGGCGGCGGTACGGCAGCGGCAGGCGGTGGCGCCGGTTCGCTCTTGACCGGTGCAACGGGGGCGGCCGGCGCCGGTTCGGGCGCTGCGGCAACGGGCGGTGCTGCGGGCGGTGGCGGGGCGGGCGGGGCCGGCTCGGGCTCAGGCTTGGGGGCTTCCGCGGCGGGCGCAGGCGCGGTCGGCTCCGGCGGCACGACCGGCTTGGGGACGGGCGGGGCCGCCGGCGGGATGATGATTTCGGCCGCGACCGGCGGGCCCAGGTCGATCATCGGCTCGGCCGGATTGAGATTGATCCAGATCGCGAACCCGCCGGCGCCCGCGATCAGCAACGCCCAGGCAAGCGTCAGCAGCGACGGGCCACGTCGTTCGGGCATGGGTTCGGCCGGCGCCAGCATCGGCGGCACAGGCGGGGCATCCGACGTCTCGCCCGCGCTTCTCTCGGCGTCGGTTTCTGCCATCTCGGGGGAGCGCCGCGCCGGCGGCGGTCAGTTGTTCCGCTGGATGTAGAGCGCCACGCCGCGCAGCAGGTCGAAGGCGCGGGCAAGCTGGTAGTCCTGCGCCTCGGGCTGGTTCTCGGCCTCGGCAGTACCCGGCTGGGCGGGGCGCGCCTGCTCGTTGCGCAGCGCGCCGCGCAGGTCGGCTTCGCGCCGCTGCGGGCCCTGCTGCGTCACCTCGATGCGCGCCTGCTCAACGACGATGTCGGGGTCGATGCCCTGTGCCTGGATCGAGCGACCCGACGGCGTGTAGTAGCGCGCCGTCGTGAGGCGGATCGCCCCCTGGTTGCCGATGGGACGGATCGTCTGGACCGAACCCTTCCCGAAGCTGCGCGTGCCCAGCAGGATCGCGCGGCGCTGGTCCTGCAGCGCCCCCGCGACGATCTCGGAGGCCGAAGCCGAACCGCCATTGATGATCACGACGAGCGGCAACCCGTTCAGGACGTCGCCCGCACGCGCGTTGAAGCGCTGCGCGTCGTCCTGCCGCCGGCCGCGCGTCGAGACGATCTCGCCGCGCTCGAGGAAGGCGTCGGAAACCGCGATCGCCTGGTCGAGCAGGCCGCCGGGATTGTTGCGCAGGTCGAGCACGAGACCCTTGAACTTGTTGCCCGCCTGCTCGCGCATCTTGGTGACGGCATCGCGCAGGCCCGAATCGGTCTGCTCGGTGAACGACGTGATGCGCACGTAGCCGATGTCGCCTTCGAGGCGCGAGCGAACCGACTGGATGCGGATGACGGCGCGGTTGAGCGTCACGTCGAAGGGCGGCTGGTCGCCGCGCCGGATCGTCACCTTGATCGCGCTGTTGACGGGGCCGCGCATTTTTTCGACCGCTTCCTGGAGCGTCAGGCCCAGCACCGCCTCGCCGTCGAGCTGGACGATGAAATCGTTCGGCTTGAGGCCCGCGCGCGCGGCCGGCGTGTCGTCGATGGGCGAGACGACCTTGACGAGGCCGTTCTCCATCGTGACCTCGATGCCCAGTCCGCCGAACTCGCCGCGAGTCTGCACCTGCATGTCGCGGTACGAGCGCGCGTTGAGGAACGAGGAATGCGGATCGAGTGCGGTCAGCATCCCGTTGATCGCGTCCTCGATCAGCTTGCGGTCCTGCACTTCCTCGACATAGTCCGAGCGCACGATCTCGAAGATCTCGCCGAACAGGTTGAGCAGGCGGTAGGTCTCCGATGCGCCGCCGGTCGCCGGCGTCTGCGCCGGGGCCTGCGCCCGCGCACCGGTCATCACCGCGGCAGGCAGGACCGTCAATGCGGTCGCGAGGGTCGCGGCGGCAAGCTTGCGGGCGAACATTCGAGGGTTCCTTTCCGCGACGGCGACGATCGCCTTCGCATACGCCATTCGCGCGTCAGCGACGCGCGCCGTTCTCGGCAGCCGTGAGCCAGGGGGACGGATCGACCGGCTGCCCGTGCCGACGCAGTTCGATGTAGAGCGTCGGCGTGCCCCGTTCGTCGTTCCCGGCCCGGCCCACCGGCTCGCCTGCGGTCACGGATTGCCCCACGACCGCATCGATCCGGCTCAACTGCGCCAGAATCGAATGATAGCCCCCCGGATGTTCGAGGATCAAGATTTGCCCGTAGCCGCGGAAGGGGCCCGCAAACGCCACCGTGCCGTCGAAGGGCGCCACGACGCTGGCCGTCTCGCGCGGCTCGAGGAGGATGCCGCGCGCGGTCTGCCCGCCCGCCAGCGACTGGCCCCAGGCCTCGACGACCCGGCCGGCCGCCGGCCAGCGGTACCCGGCCAGCGTTTCGCGTTCGCCCGGCGGGACGCTCGCCTGCCGCTGCGGCGCACGCGCAGGTGCCACGGCCGGTGCGGCGGCGGGCCGGTCGAGCCGGCCGAGGAGGTCGCGCAGGTCGGCCGCCTCGCGCCCGAGCCGCTCGATCCGCCGGGACGTCGTGCTGCCTTCGCTCTCCAGACGCGCGACCAGGTCGGCGCGCTGGCCAACCGCCGCGTCGAGCCGGTCGCGTTCCATCGCAAGGCGCGACAGCGCGTCGGCCAGTGCCGCGCGGGCGCGCAGCGCGCCCGTGCGTGCGGCTGCCAGCGCGTCAAGCTCGCCGCGCAGCGCACGCGCCTCGCGCTCGAGCTGGCCGACAAGGGTTGCAAGAAGATTTCCGGTCCGGGCCGCATCGAGCGGCGTGCCGGGTTCGAGCGCCAGCGCTTCGGGCGGCTGGTGGGCCAGGCGCTGCAGCGCGCCCGCTAGATGCCCGATCTCGACCCGGCGCGAAGCGATGCGCGCCTCGCGCGCGGCGCGTTCGGCCTCCAGTTCGCCAAGATGGGCCTCGATGTCGCTGGCCTGGCGTTCGCGCTCCATGGTCGCGGCCGCCGCCTCGCGCGCGTCGGCCTGAAGCCGGCCGAGTTCCTCCGCCGCGCGTTCGCGCTCGCGCGCGATGTCCTCGGCGCGGCGCTGTTCCTGTTCGATGCGCTTCTCGACGTCGCGCAGCTGGCCGGCACGGTCCTGCGCGTGCGCAAGCCCCGGAACGAGGAGAAGGAGTACGGCGCCTGCCAGCCGCCTCATGCGGCTGCGGCCGGCACTTGCAGCAGCGAACGGCCCGTCATTTCGGGCGGCTTCGGCAGGCCCATGAGTTCGAGCAGCGTGGGCGCCACGTCGGCAAGGATGCCGTCGGCCAGCAGCACGGGCGCGTTGCGGCCGGGCCCGAGCCCGCCCACGAGATAGACCGGCACGGGGTTGAGCGTGTGCGCCGTCATGGGCTGGCCCGAAGCGGGATCGCGCATGCATTCGCAGTTGCCGTGGTCGGCCGTGACGAGCATGGCGCCGCCCTTCGCCTCGACCGACGCGGCCACGCGGCCAAGGCACGCATCGACCGTCTCGACCGCCTTGATCGCCGCGCGCAAGTCGCCGGTATGGCCGACCATGTCGCAGTTGGCGTAGTTGACGACGATGAAATCGAACGTGCCGGCCTCGATGGCGGCCACGAGCCGGTCGGTCATCTCGGGCGCCGACATTTCCGGCTGCAAGTCGTAGGTCGCGACCTTGGGCGAGGGCACGAGGATGCGACTCTCGCCGGGATATTCCTTCTCCTCGCCGCCGTTGAAGAAGAACGTCACGTGCGCGTATTTCTCTGTCTCGGCGATGCGCAGCTGCGCAAGCCCGGCCCGCGCGACGACCTCGCCCATCATGTTGGCAAGCGACTGCGGCGCGAAGACGGCGGGCACGTGGGGCGCCAGTGCGGCCGAATACTCGACGAGGCCGAGCGAAGCCGCGAACTTCACCTGCGTGCGCGCGAAGCCTGCGAAGTCCGGCAGCAGCAGCGCTTCGAGGATCTCGCGCGCGCGGTCGGCGCGGAAATTCGCCATCAGGACGCCGTCGCCCGCGCGCATGCCGGCATAACCGCCGAGAACGAAGGGCAGCACGAATTCGTCGTTCGTTCCGGCCGCGTAGGCGGCCGCAAGCCCCTCGCGCCAGTGCGCGAAGCGTTCGCCTTCGGCCGCCGCCATCGCGCGGTAGGCTTTCTCCACGCGCTCCCAGCGCTTGTCGCGATCCATCGCGAAATAGCGTCCGCCGATTGTGGCGAAGGTGACGCCTTTCAGCGGCGCGATATCCGCTTCGAACTTCGCCAGATAGCCCTCGGCCGAACGCGGCGGGGTGTCGCGTCCGTCGAGGAAAGCGTGCACGGCGACGGGTACGCCCGCCTTCGACAGCACGCCGGCAAGGGCGGCGATGTGGTCCTGCATGGAATGCACGCCGCCCGGCGACAGCAGGCCCATCAGGTGGGCAGTGCCGCCGCTGGCCTTCATTTTCGCCACGAAGGCGGCGAGAGCCGCCTCGCGCGCGAGCGACCCGTCCTCGATCGCGGCGTCGATACGCACGAGGTCCTGCATGACGACGCGCCCGGCGCCGAGATTCATGTGGCCGACCTCGGAATTCCCCATCTGTCCCTTGGGCAGGCCCACATGCCGTTCCGAGGCCTCGAGAAAGGCGGGCGGATGGGCGGCGCGGAAGCGGTCGAGATTGGGCGTGCGGGCGAGCAGGATGGCGTTGTCCGCACGCTCGGCGCGGTGGCCGAATCCGTCGAGCACGCACAGCACGACCGGGCGGCGGAGGGGGCTGGTCATGGCCCGTTCTAGCCCGCGCCCGGCCGGCGCGGCAACCGGGCGAGCAGCAGCAGGCTCACCGCATCGCGCATGGCGCCGGACGCCGCGAGGGCGGCAGCCTCGGCGTGCGTCATCGCCTGCGGCTGGCCCAGCCCCAGTTCGGCCGATTGCGGCTCGCGGCCCGGTGCGGGCACGCAGCCATACGCCATGTAGAGGCCCGCATGCGTGGCAAGCGCGGCGGGCTCCGACCATACGTCGCCAAGCGATTCGAGCGTGCCGGCGAGCCCCGTTTCCTCGAGCAGTTCGCGCCGTGCCGCCTCGGCAGGCAGTTCGCCCGGCTCGACGAATCCCTTGGGCACTTCCCAGCTCCACGCATCGACCGCCGGGCGCCAGTTGCGCAGCAGCACCACGCGCCCGTCGGCCAGCACCGGCAGCACCGCCACGCCGCCTGCGGTTCCGGCCGCATGGCCGCGCGCCGAGAGCACGAGATAATCGCGCACCTCGGCCCCGTTGGCGTCGACGACGTGATCGAGATCGACGCGCCACACGCGGTTCTCGAGCGCGGTGCGCCGCGCGATCCGCCGGACGGGCGGTTCCCCGCTCATGCGTCCTTCCCGCCGATCACGCGCAGGGCTCCGCTCCAGCTCTCCGGCGTGCCGATATCCACGAAGCGCGCGCGGCGGTCGAGATGGGCCGCCAGCGCGCCGCGCGGCAGCTTCTCGAAAATGTCGCGCTCGAGCGAGACGGGCTTGCCGACCGGGATCCGCGCCAGCAGCGCCTTCGAGACCAGATAGACGCCCGCATTGATCGCCGCGGGCCTGCGCCAGGTCGCGTCCTTCTCGCAGAAAGCGACAACGCGGCCGTCCTCGATCTCGACGCGGCCGTACCGGCCGGCATCGGGAACTTCAACGCACAGCATCGTCGCGGCCGGTGCCGCCGCGCGGTGTGCGGCGACCAGTGCGGCAAGATCGCCGTCGACGAACGTATCGCCGTTGACGACCAGCACCGGGTCGCCCGCGAAGCGGTCCCGGGCGAAGGCGAGCGCACCGCCCGTGCCCAGCGGTGAAGGTTCGACCGAGAAGGCGAACTCGATGCCCGGTCGCCGGTGGGCCGCGAGATGCGCCTCGATCTGGTCGGCGCGGTGGCCCAGCAGCAGCACGACTCGGCGCGCCCCGTGGCCTTCGAGCCAGTCGAGCAGGATTTCCAGGAACGGACGGCCGCCGACCGGGGCCAGCGCCTTGGGAAGGTCCGGCACTGCACCGGCAAGCCGCGTCCCGAGCCCACCGGCAAGCACGGCCACCTCGACCGATTCGAGCGCCTTCGTCATGGCCTAGGGCCTACGACGAATGCGCCGCGCGCTCAAGCGATTCGCGGCAGCGTCAGAATCGCCTCGAGCCCGCGCAGGGGGCGGTTGCGCAGCACGACGTCGCCGCCATGCGCCCGCGCGATGTCGCGCACGACCGACAGGCCAAGGCCGGCCCCGCCGGTCTCGCGCGAGCGCGACCCTTCCAGCCGCACGAACGGGCGGAACACCTCCTCGAGCTGGCTGGCCGGGATGCCGGGCCCCTCGTCGGTGACCGAAATCTCGATCGTCTCGCCCGCCGCGGCGAGCCGCACGTCGGCATTGCCGCCATAGGCGAGCGCATTGTCGACGAGATTGGCGATCGCGCGCTTGAGCGCGCCTGCGCGGCCCTCGATCACCAGGCTCGCGGGCCCGTCATAGGTCGCGTTGCGGCCGATATCGGCGCGCTCGTCGACGATCGTCTGCGCAAGCGCTGCAAGATCGAAGCGCTCGGGCTTCGATTCCAGCGCGTCGGCGCGCGCGAAATCGAGCGTCTCGGCGATCATTCGCTCCATCTCCTCGAGATCGGCAAGCGCCTTGAGCCGCTCGGACTCCTCGCCGATGCCCTCCGCGCGCAGGCGAAGGCGCGTGAGCGGCGTGCGCAGGTCGTGGCTGATCGCTGCGAGAAGGCGCGTGCGGTCCTCGACATGGCGCACGAGCTGTCCGCGCATGTGCGCAAGCGCCGATCCGATCGTGCGGACCTCGTTGGGGGCGTCGGCCATGGCGTTGACCTGCGCCTCGAGCCCGGCACCCGCACGCGCGGCCTCGCCGGCCAGCGCCTCAAGCGGCCGGGCCAGCCGGTGCGCGGCCCACCAGGCCGCGAACGCGCCGACGAGTGCCGCCCCCGACAGCCACGCGCCGAATACGATCCAGCCCACGCCGATGGCCGAGCGGCGCGGCCGCACGATGAGCCAGCTTGAGTCCGGCCCGCGTATGGCGATGGTGAACGTGCCCGGCACGGCGCCGCCGGCCGATTCGCTCCACACCAGGTCGTCGGGCGGCACGCGGCGGATGTGCCGGTCCGGGGCGGCCAAGCCGCCGCCGGCCGGGAACGCGAAATCGACCTCGACGCGGAAGCCGGCTGGCAGCCGCTCGAGGATCGAGCGCAGCAGGCGGCCGCTGCCGGTCCGGCGCAGGCGCAGCTCCTCGGGATAGGCATAGTCGCGCCGCCATTCGGCAAGCAGGAACTCCGCCGAGGGCCGTGCGCGCAGTGCGCCGTCGCGTTCGCGCGGCGGCCGCGTGAAGGTATCGGCCGTCAGTTCGACGACCGTTTCCACCAGCCAGCGCGCCTGGAAGACCTCGATCTCGGACGGCCGCAGCAGCAGCGCGATGCCCACCGCGACGAGCTGGGCGAGCACGAGTCCCACGATGGAGATGGCCGCGATGCGCGCGGCGATGCCGTCGAGCCACCGCTTCGCGCGCGGCGCCGCGCTCACGGGCCGTTCTCGACGTCGAGCGAGAACATGTATCCGCCGTTGCGCACCGTGCGGATGATCTCGGGCTTGGCAGGGTCGATCTCGATCTTGCGGCGCAGGCGCATCACGGCGACGTCGATCGAGCGGTCGAAAAGCTGCGCCTGGCGGCCGCGCGCGAGGTCGAGGAGCTGCTCGCGGCTCAGCACGCGCTGCGGGCGCTCGACGAAGGCGGCGAGCAGGTCGAACTCCGCGTCCGTCGTGGGGATGAGCGCGCCGTCCGGGCGGCGCAACTCGCGCTTCTGCACGTCGACGATCCAGCCCGCGAAGCGGAACAGCGGGTTCTTCGGCACCTCGGGCGTGCGCTCGGCGGTGCGCCGCAGGACCGCGCGGATGCGCGCGAGCAGTTCGCGCGGGCTGAACGGCTTCGTCAGGTAGTCGTCCGCGCCGATCTCGAGGCCCACGATGCGGTCGGTCTCGGTGCCGCGCGCGGTCAGCATCAGGATCGGCAGGTCGGAGGACTTGCGCAGCCGCCGCGCGATCGAGATGCCGTCCTCGCCCGGCAGCATCAGGTCGAGCACGACGAGATCGAAGCGCCCCGCGGCCATCGCCTCGTCCGCCTCCTTGCCGTCGGCGGCGGCAGTCACGCGAAGGCCGTTCTCGGTGAGGAAGCGCGCGACGAGACGGCGGATCTCGCGGTCGTCGTCGACGATCAGGATGTGGGGTGTGCGGGCGTTCATCGTGCCCCGGATATTAGCGGTGCGCGCATCGCTCCGGTACGCCCACGGTTGTAACGACGGGTTACACGAAGAAACGCCGCCGACATCTTCGTGCCGCGTTGTGCGGATAGGAACGGTGCAACGGGGCAAGGCGCCCGTCGCCGTGCCCGCAACCGACAGGAGCAGAGCACATGATGAAGTCCGCGATCCCCGTCCTGATTGCCGCGTGCATCGCGGGTCCCGCACTTGCCCAGGCGCCGGCGCCGCAGGCCGGCACGGGCGAGGGCACGCCGCAGCGCCGCGCCATGACGCACATGCACGAGTCGCGCCCGCGCGAGGCGCGCGGGCATGAGACGCAGGGGCCGATGGCGCGCGTGTGCGGCGATGCCGACGCGCTGCTCTCCGCGCGGCTCGCCTACATGGAGACGAGCCTGAAGCTGAAGCCCGAGCAGATGCCCGCCTTCGACGCCTTCGCGCGCGACAGCCGCGCCGCACGCGAGCCGATGAAGGCGCTGTGCGACAGGCCAGCCGCGCGTCCGCAGCGCGGCGACGTGGCGGGCTTCCTTGCGACGCGCGAGCGCTTCGCCAAGGCGATGTCGGAATCGCTCGGCATCCTGCGGCCGGCGGTGGAGCGTTTCCAGGCGATCCTCGACGACGCGCAGAAGCCGGTCTTCGCGCGGGCCTTCATGATGTTCCGCGGCGAGGGCGGCCGCGCGCACGGCCGTCACTGAGCGAGCAGCGCCCCGATGCGCGGTGCCAGGCACGCGGCCCATTGCGCGTGCCTGGCGGCCGTCGGGTGGCCGACGCCGCCGATGCGCAAGGCCGGGTCGCGCTCGAATTCCGGCTCGCGGCAGTCGGCATAGGCGATCGCGCGCGCCTCCAGCGCCGGGATCAGCCAGCCGGGCGCATCGGCGAGCAGCAGCACGAGGAATTTCTGGCCGGCCTTCGCCGCCGTGTCGGCCATCTCGGCGAGCAGGCGTTCGGTCGCCGGCCGCGTGGCCTCGCGCCGGCCGCGGAACTCGAAGCGCATCCATGCCCTGTGCAGTTCCGTCACCACGGCCGAGCGCGTCTCAAGCGGCCAGGGCCCGATGCTGCGGCCCGGCATGCGCGCAAGCCCGTCGCCGCGCGGCAGGACGTGGGGCGGCACGATATTGTGGCCTTCGGCATCGCGCAGCGCGCGCACCCAGGTGAGGAACGCGACATTGCGGAACTGGTGGTCGCCGAAAAAGCCGTAGACCGTCAGGCGCGGCGGATCGGCCGAACGCGCCTGCTCGACCAGAAGCGACTGGTACGTGCCGTAGCCGCCGACGCCGAGATTCTCGAACGCGACATCCGGAAGCATCGCGCCGAGACGCCAGACATAGGTCTCCTCGTCGGCGACGCCGTAACCCTGTGTGATCGAGTCGCCCACGATGTCGACGCGCGGCACACCTGCCGGCACGGAGGGCGAGGAGCGGCTGGCGCGCTGGTGGTTTGTCCAGAACGTCATCGGAATCTGCCCTGCCTCGTTCGACCGGTACGTGCCGGACCGGTTGCGCCAGCCATAGAGCGCATCAGGCTCGCTCCAGCGCTCGCCGGGCGTGGGTTCGAAGCGGGCCGGGCCATGGCCCGTGATCCGGAGAGCCGCTTCCGCCGCGCCGAGCGAGAGAAACAGCGTCACGATCAGCAAGACGACGTTTTTCAATGCAAACCCGTGAAAAATAAGGCAGGTTCTCGCTGGCTTGCAGGTACAAAGCCGCATAGGATGCGGCCCCCGAAATTCGAAATGTATGACGTTCTAGCATGAGTCGTCCGCAGGGACTCCACGAGGATTTCGACCGCGACGAGAAGATCGTCGGGTCTTCGGACCGGAACTTCGGTTTCGTGTTCGCCGGCTTCTGCGCGCTCGTGGGCACGGTGAAGTTCTTCACCGGGCATCCGTGGATGGCCTACTGGTTCGCGGCGTCCGCAGCCTTCCTCGTTGTAGCGCTGGCCGCCCCGCGCCTGCTGGCGCCGGCCAACCGGCTATGGACGAAACTCGGGCTCGTTCTCTACCACGTGATGAATCCGCTCGTGATGGGTCTGCTCTATTTCACCGTGATCACGCCGATGGCGCTGGTCATCCGGATCATGGGCAAGGACCTGCTGCGCATGCGTCGCGATGCGGCCGCGGCAAGCTACTGGATCGTGCGCGATCCGCCGGGCCCCGAGCCCGACACGATGAAACGCCAATTCTGAAGGAACGATCGACGATGTTTTCGCTCGCCCGCGAACTCTGGGAGTTCATGAAGGTACGCAAGAAATTCTGGCTGCTGCCGATCATCCTGATGATGGCGGTCTTCGGCGGCCTCATCGTGCTCACGAAGGGCACCGCGATCGCGCCGTTCATCTACACGATCTTCTAGGGAACCGGATGCGCATCCTCGGCCTGTCGGCGTTCTACCACGATTCCGCGGCGGCGCTCGTCGTCGACGGCACGATCGCGGCCGCCGCGCAGGAGGAACGCTTCACCCGCAAGAAGCACGACAGCCGTTTCCCCTCGAACGCGATCGCCTACTGCCTGGAGGCCGGCGGCATCACGGCGGCGGATATCGACCATGTCGTTTTCTACGACAAGCCGTTCCTGAAGTTCGAGCGGCTGCTGGAGACTTACCTCTCCTTCGCGCCACGCGGATTCCGTTCGTTCCGCATGGCGATCCCGGTCTGGCTCAAGGAGAAGCTGTTCCAGAAACAGCTTCTCGGCGACGAGCTGAAGGCGGCCGCCCCCGAGTTCGACTGGGAATCGAAACTGCTCTTCGCCGAGCACCACCAGAGCCATGCGGCCTCGGCCTTCTTCCCTTCGCCGTTCGAGGAGGCGCTCGTCCTCACCATGGACGGCGTGGGCGAGTGGGCGACGACCTCGGTCGGCATCGGGCGCGGGAACAAGCTCGAGATGGTGCGCGAGATCCACTTCCCGCACTCGCTCGGCCTGCTCTATTCGGCCTTCACCTACTACACCGGCTTCAAGGTCAATTCGGGCGAGTACAAGGTGATGGGCTTGGCGCCCTACGGCGAGCCCAGATACACCAAGCTCATCTTCGATCACCTTGTCGACCTGAAGCCCGACGGCACGTTCCGCCTCGACATGGACTATTTCGACTACTGCACCGGCCTGACCATGACGAACGCGAAGTTCGACGCGCTGTTCGGCGGGCCGCCGCGCAAGGCCGAGCAGCTGCTCGACCAGCGCCACATGGACCTCGCGGCTTCCGTGCAGGCGGCGCTCGAGGAGATCGTGCTGCGCCTGACGCGCTCGCTGCAGGCCGAGACGGGCCTGAAGAACCTGTGCCTTGCCGGCGGCGTGGCGCTCAACTGCGTGGCCAACGGCAAGATCCTGCGTGACGGCAAATGGGACGGCATCTGGATCCAGCCCGCTTCGGGCGATGCCGGCGGCGCGCTGGGGGCGGCCCTTGCGGGCTACCACATCTTCAAGGGCGGCGCGCGCAAGGCCGACGGCCGCAAGGACACGATGGCGGGCAGCTATCTCGGCCCCGCGTTCGCGCAGGCCGAGATCGAGCGCCGCCTCACCGCGGCCGGCGCGAAGTTCGACGTGCTTTCCGAGGCCGAACTGACTGCACGCGCGGCGGCCGACCTTGCCGACGGGCTGGCGCTGGGCTGGTTCCAGGGCCGCATGGAATTCGGGCCGCGCGCACTGGGCGGCCGCTCGATCCTGGGCGACGCGCGCAGCCCGTCGATGCAGAAGCTGCTCAATCTCAAGGTCAAGTACCGCGAGAGCTTCCGGCCGTTCGCGCCCTCGGTGCTGCGCGAGGACGTGGCCGACTGGTTCGAGATCGACAGCGATTCGCCCTACATGCTGCTTGTCGCCGACGTGCGCAAGGAGCGCCGCCGCGAGATGACGGCCGAGGAGCAGAAGCTGTTCGGCATCGACAAGCTGAACGTGCCGCGATCGGAAATCCCGGCCGTCACGCATGTCGACTATTCGGCGCGCATCCAGACCGTCCACGCCGACACGAATCCGCGCTATCACGCGCTCATCTCGGCGTTCAAGGCGAAGACCGGCTGCCCGGTCATCGTCAATACGAGCTTCAACGTGCGCGGCGAGCCGATCGTGGGCTCGCCCGAGGACGCGTTCCGCTGCTTCATGGGCTCGGAGATCGAGCGCCTGGCCGTGGGCAACTGCTACCTGGTCAAGGACCGGCAGGACCCCGCGCTGAAGCTCGACTACAAGGACGCTTTCGAGCTCGACTAGCTTCCGTCCCGGACCGACGTATACTTTTAGCGTCCCCGAGTCGAACCGGATGGCATGAAGAAGACGCCGGACCCCAAGGCCGACATGTATCTGGCGAAGGCGAAGCGCTTCCGCCAGCGCGCGCTCGGCTTCCGCCATACGCTGGCGCGCGAGGACCTGACGCGCGCGCACCGGCTGGAACTGGAGCAGATGGTGACCAACCTCGAAGGGGCGGCCCGCCAGCTCGAGCGCATGGCCGGCGGCGAGAAGTTCGACGTGGACGCCGAACTGAACGAGGTGCGCACGCTGCGCGCCGGCGCCGAGGGGCCCGACGCGGCGGCCGCGCGTTTCATGGCCAATGCCCGCAAGTTCGCGGCGGCCAAGACGACCGGGCCCGCCCGGCCCGCGCCGGGCCGAATCGCCCCGCGGTCGGCCAAATTCGCAAGGCGCGACGGGCGCTAACCGGGTCTTGATGGCCGGCGGCCACCTGCCCATATAATCGCCGGGGGAATTGCCCGTTCGGGGATTCCCCGTCCATTTGCGTGCAACCGGCATTGCTCGACGGGAGGGTGCCAGACGATGTCCCGCCTATCGCTTTTCAACAACCCGCTGCTGCTGGGCTTCGACGAGTTCGAGCGCACGCTCGACCGCATCGCCAAGCATTCGGGCGAGGGCTATCCGCCCTACAACATCGAGCAGATCGGCGAGAACGGCCTGCGCATTACGCTGGCCGTGGCCGGTTTCGCGCTCGACGACCTGTCGATCACGGTCGAGAACAACCAGTTGTGCGTACGCGGCAAGCAGGCCGACGAGCCGGGCCGCGTGTTCCTGCATCGCGGCATTGCCGCGCGCCAGTTCCAGCGCAGCTTCGTGCTGGCCGACGGGATCGAGATCGCGGGCTCGACGCTCGACAACGGGCTCCTGCATATCGACCTGGTCCGGCCGCTCGCCGAGCCCAAGGCGCGCTCGATCCCCATCAATGCCGGCGCCGGTTCGTCGCCGCGCGGCAAGACCATCGAACACGGCTAGGGCGGAGGCATCCATGCAGACCGGACCCGACCGCACGAACACGCTTTCGCCCGAGGACTTCGCCGCACTCGGCGCGCAGGGCGTGGCCTATGTGCGCCGCGTGCTCGAGCACGTCGATGCCAAGGCGGGCAAGAAGGGCGGCGAACCCATCGTCGTCTTCGCGATCCATGCGGCGGACGGCGAGCGCATCGGCGGCGCGCCGTCGCGCGAGCTTGCCTTCGCCGCGATCCGCCAGCACGGGCTCGAGCCCGTCGACGCGCACTGAAGATCCGGCTTCGCGCCGCTCAGGCGGCGTGCGCCGCGTGTTCGCTGAGGAGCGCGAAGAGAGCGTCCGCGCGATCCGAGCCGCGCAGCTTCTCGCACACGCGCCGGTCGCGCAGCAGGCGCGAGACGCGCGCGAGCGCTTTCAGGTGATCGGCGCCCGCGCCTTCGGGCGCCAGCAGCAGGAAGATGAGGTCGACCGGCTGTTCGTCGATCGCCTCGAAGTCGACCGGCTTCTCCAGCCGCGCGAACAGGCCCGCCAGCCGCTTGAGGCCGGGCAGCTTGCCGTGCGGGATCGCGATGCCGTTGCCCACGCCCGTCGTGCCAAGTCGCTCGCGCTCCATGACGACTTCGAAGATCTGGCGCTCGTCCGCGCCGACGATCTCGGCCGCCTTGCGTGCCAGCTCCTGCAGCGCCTGCTTCTTCGACGTCACGCGGAGATTCGCAACGACGCACTCGGGCGCCATGAATTCGGAGAATTCCATGCTCTTGCCGGGCCCGTTCAGCGTTTGCCGCCGGCGCCGGGATCGATCCATCCGATCGCGGCATCGGCCCGGCGGTAGACGACGTTGAGCTCGCCGTTGGTCTTGTTGCGGAACATCAGGACCGGCTTCTGCCCCAGGTCGAGGCGCGCGACGGCCTCGCCCACGCTGAGCGTGGCGATCTCGGTCGTCATTTCGGCGACGATGGGGGCCGCGGCCGGCTCGTCGGCCAGCGTCTCCGCCTCCGGCTCGATCACGGCATAGCGGGCCGGTTCGAAGGCCGTCTCCTCGGGCGTCGCCTGCTTGCCGCGCTTGCGGCCGGCAATGCGGCCCTTGTGCCGCTTCAACCGGTGGTCAAGGCGTTCCACCGCACCGTCGAAGGCGGCGTAGGGATCGGCCGCCTCATGGTGGCTCTGCAGCACCATGCCGCGGCGCACATGCACCGAGATGTCGGCGCGGAAAAGGTGGCGCTGGCGCTCGAAGACGACCTTGCCTTCGATGGCGCGACCGAAATAGCGGTCGACGGCGCCGCCCAGCGTCGTTGCAACATGGATTCTCAGCGAATCGCCCACGTCGAGGCGCTTGCCGCTCACGGACAGCTGCATGGTTTCGATCTGCGTTGCTGTTGAAGGGAAAGGGGCGGTTGAAGGGAAAGACGCGGTCGATCGGACTGGATTCCGGCCCGGGAAGGGGCACGCCCGGCCACCCCGTCACCCGCGGAATTGGCGCGAACATAGGGGGGCTGCGAGCGCCGCGTCAAGCCGTACGAACTGCCGAGAAACCGCATCGTCTGGCCTACCTTGAAGCCAGCCTGCGCCGCGTGCCCGCCGGGGTCAAGGCCCTTCGGCTCTGGCCGCTAACCTCTAGAAACCAGAGCCTTTTTCCCGCCGGCGCTGGACCGATGAGGCGATCCCCATCGCCTCGCGATACTTCGCCACGGTGCGCCTTGCGATATCGATCCCGTCGGCCTTCAGGAGCTCCACGATCCGGTCGTCGGACAGCACGTCCTTCACCGTCTCGGCGTCGATCAGCGCCTTGATCCGGTGGCGCACCGCCTCGGCCGAGTGCGCCTCGCCCCCGCCCGAGGCGGGGATGGCGGAGGTGAAGAAGTACTTGAGCTCGAAGATGCCGTGCGGCGTGGCGATGAACTTGTTCGTCGTCACGCGGCTGACGGTCGATTCGTGCATGTCGATGGCTTCCGCGATGTCGCGCAGCACCAGCGGCTTCAGGTGGCGCACGCCGTGGCGGAAGAAGCCGTCCTGCTGGCGCACGATCTCGACCGAGACCTTGAGGATCGTCTGGGCGCGCTGGTGGAGCGACTTCACCAGCCAGTTCGCCGCATGCAGGCGTTCGGCGATGAATTCCTTCTCCTGCTTCGAGCGGGCGGAGCCCTGCACGCGCGCGTGGTAGCGGGTGTTCACCAGTACGCGCGGCAGCGTGTCCTGGTTGAGCTCGACGATCCAGCTCTGGTCCGGCGCCAGGCGCATCAGCACGTCGGGCACGACGGGGCTTGCCAGCGCGCCGTCGAAGGCGAGCCCCGGCTTGGGATCGAGCGTGCGGATCTCGGCCACCATGTCCTGGATGTCCTCGAGATCGGCGCCGCACACGCGCTGGAGCTGGGCCACGTCGCGCTTGGCCAGCAGTTCGAGATTGTCGAGCAGCTTCTGCATGACCGGGTCGAGCCGGTCGCGCTCGCGAAGCTGCAGCGCCAGGCATTCCTTGAGGCTGCGTGCGAACAGGCCGGCCGGATCGAAACGCTGGCAGCGTTCGAGCACGGCCAGCACCTCGCCTTCCGTCACGCCCAGCTTGTCGGCGATCTCGGGCGTGGGCGTCGTCAGGTAGCCGCAGTCGTCGATCGCGTCGACCAGCCGTGCGGCGATCACGCGCTCGACCGGCGTGGCGAAATCGACCCCCACCTGCGCCAGCAGGTGCTCGCGCAGCGAGGTCGGCCGGGCCAGCGTCTGCTCGATGCCGAATTCGGAATCCTCGAAGTCGGAACGGCCGCCGCTGCCCTTCCACTCGCCCAGATACTCGCCCTCGCCCGCCGGTTCGTCGGCGCCGCGCGAATAGCTGTTGTCGTAGTCGACGTCGAGCGGTGTCTCGCTTGCCGGCGCGTTGCGGTCGACCGGGTCGAGCAACCGCTCGGCCGCGCCGTCCGTTCGGTTGGCGCCCGCGTCGGCAACGGCCGTCTCGGCCACTTCCGGGGGCGCGCTTTCGGCGCCCGGCTCGTCGCGTTCGAGCATCGGGTTCTGCGACAGCTCTTCCTCGACGAACTGCGAGACTTCCTGATTCGAAAGCTGCAGCAGCTTGATCGCCTGCTGCAGCTGCGGCGTCATGACGAGCTGCTGCGTCTGCCGGAGGTCCAGACGTGGCGCCAGGCGGTTCATGCCGTCGCCACCCCGCTCACAGCGAGAAGCGTTCGCCGAGATAGACGCGCCGCACGTCCGCCGACGCCACGATCGCGTCGGGCGTGCCGTCCATCAGGACGTGGCCATCGTGCAGGATGTAGGCGCGGTCGACGATCTCGAGCGTCTCGCGCACGTTGTGGTCGGTGATCAGCACGCCGATCCCGCGGTCCTTGAGGTGGCTCACGAGGTCGCGAATGTCGCCCACGGCGATCGGATCGATGCCGGCGAGCGGCTCGTCGAGAAGGACGAAATGCGGGTGCGAGGCGAGCGCGCGCGCGATTTCCACGCGCCGGCGCTCGCCGCCCGAAAGCGCCAGCGCGGGTGCGCGGCGCAGGTGCGTGATCGAGAATTCGGCCATCAGCTCGTCGAGGATGGCCTCGCGGCGGTCGCGGTTGGGCTCGATGAGCTCGAGCACCGCGCGGATGTTCTGCTCGACCGTCAGGCCGCGGAAGATCGACGATTCCTGCGGCAGGTAGCCGATGCCCAGGCGCGCGCGCCGGTACATCGGCAGGTCGGTGATGTCGTTGCCGTCGAGCTTGATCGTGCCGAAGTCGGGCGTGACCAGCCCTGTGATCATGTAGAAGCACGTCGTCTTGCCGGCTCCGTTGGGGCCGAGCAGGCCCACGGCCTCGCCGCGCTGGACCGTGAGCGAGACCTCGCGCACGACCGGGCGGCCCTTGTAGCGCTTGCCGATCTTGTAGGCCGCAAGCCCCGGATTGTCGGCCACCACGCGCAGCCCCGCATCGGCCGCGGGAGCGGGCGTGTTGGTGCGCACGGGATGCGGGCGACGGTCGTTCATGGCTTCTTCTTCTGGTCTCCGCGCGCCGTCTGCGGGGCAAGGAGGCCGCGCACGCGGCCGTCGCCGCCGTCGCCGGGCCGCGCCAGCAGGCGCGAGATGCCGGTGTTCGTGTTGACCTCGGCGAAGTCGCCGGCCATCTGGTTGTCGCCGCGCGTCAGCCGGACATTTCCGGCGATCTGCGCGATGCCGGTCAGCATGTTGTAGACGCCGCGATCGCCGCGCGCGATTTCCGTCGGCGTCGAGACGAACACGTTGCCGAACGCCTCGATGCGCGACAGCCGGCGGTCGCCCTCGTCCGTCTTGGCCGGGGCAGGGGCGGCGGTACGCTGGCCGGGCCGCTGGGTGCGCTGGGCCGCCGGGCGCGCGGCGGGTGCGGGCTGGTTCTGCAGGAAGTGCGCGGTCATCACGTCCGCCGACATGCGCCGTTCGGCCGAGACGACCATCGCGTTCCCGCGCGCCACGGCGATGTCGCGCTGCGCCCAGTATTCGAGGGAGTCGCGCGCGGTCAGCGTGTCGGTCGGCGTGCGCAGGCGCAGCGCCTTGCCGGTGACGACCACGACATCGCTTGCCACGTCGTAGACGCCGCGATCGCCCTCGACGGTCTGCGTGGGCGTGGCGAAGCGCACGTTGCCCACCGCCTCGTAGCGGTAGATCTCGGTGCCGCCCTCCGCGCCCGTCCTGTACCAGGCCACGAGCCGGTCGCCGTAAACGGTGTTGTCGCCCTGTCGGGCCACGGCGTCGCCGTTGGCGATGTAGCGCTGCGCGTCGCGGTCCCACTCGATGCCGTCGCGCGCGGTGATCTCGATGGGCGAGCCCGATCCGCCGCGGCCGAGATTGAGCGCCTGGCCGTGCGCCAGAGCCGGCGCCAGCATCAGCGCGAGGAGAAGCGCCGGAAGCCTCCGCGCCGTCATTTGCGCGGCCCCATCGCGGGCGGCGGGGGGACCGGCTGCTGCGCGGTCTGTGGGGCGGCGGCCTGCGCCTGAGGCTGCGCCTGGGCCTGCGCCTGCGGCGCGGGGAAGAGCACGACGCGCGACTGGCCGCGCACCTCGATGCGCGCGCCGCGGTCGAGGATGCGGAAGCCCTGGCCGGTCAGGACAGAGTTGGGCCCCTGTCCGCGGATCGGCACGTCGCCTTCGGCCGAGCCGCGGCCGAGGTCGATGCGCGCGCGCTCGGTCGCGATCTCGTAGCCGCCGTCGTGGAACAGGCTGACCCCGCCCCACAGGTCGAGCGTCTTCTCGGGCTGGTGGTAGAGCCCGCGGTCGGCCGTGAGCGCCAGCCATGTGCCCTGCTGCGTGGTCAGGTCGCCCTGCGGGCCGGTCAGGTCGGTCGAATCGGACGAGCCTTTCGCCTGCGTGGCCTGGTTGGCGACGATCGAATAGGGCTGGTTGCGCTCGTCGACGCCGACATAGCGCGGCTGGACCATGCGGAGATTCTCGAGATCCTCGATGGAGACCTGCACCGGTGCCAGGCGGAAGCGCTGGTCCAGCGGATTGAACTGCGGCCACAGCAGCACGAGCGTGGCGATGCCCAGCGCCACGGCCGGCAGCAGGAACTTGAGGAAGCCGACGATCTG
Source organism: Rhodospirillales bacterium (assembly GCA_016794025.1). GTDB lineage: Bacteria > Pseudomonadota > Alphaproteobacteria > CACIAM-22H2 > CACIAM-22H2 > Tagaea. The sequence continues at coordinate 34,747 of JAEUKX010000025.1, forward strand.
GCTGTAGAGCGCGCTGTGCTTGCGCGGGCCGTCGGGCGCCAGCACCGCAAGGCGAAGGGCGCGCGCCGTCCCGTCGTCGCGCGCGCTCACGGCCGCGGCGACCGGTCGCGGCGGGGGCGGGACCTCCTCTTCGCGCAGCGGATCGGCGGCCATCAGGCGACGCCCGCGCGCAGCAGGTCGTGGATATGGACGATGCCGACGGGCACGCGCCGGCCGGCGGCACCCGTGCAGGCGAACAGCGCCGTGATCTGGTGCGCGTTCATCAGGTTCAGCGCTTCGGCGGCAAGCGTCTCGGGCGCGACCACGCGCGGGCCCGCCGTCATCACCTGTTCCACCGGGCGCGCCAGCAGATCGCCCGCCATATGGCGGCGCAGGTCGCCGTCGGTGACGATGCCTTCAAGGATGCCCTCGCCGTCGACCACGCCCACGCAGCCGAAGCGCTTGGCGGTCATGCCGATCAGCACCTCGTCCATGCGCGTGCCGCGCCGGGCAAGCGGCATGTCGGCGTGCATGAGCTCGCCCACCTTCGCAAGGCGTGCGCCGAGGCTGCCGCGCGGATGGAACTTGCCGAAATTCTCGGCCGTGAAGCCGCGCCGTTCCATCAGCGCCACCGCGATCGCGTCGCCCAGCGCCAGCTGCATGGTCGTCGATGTCGTCGGCGCCAGGCCGACCGGGCAGGCTTCCTCGGCCGGCGGCAGCAGCAGCACGACATCGGCGGCGGTCCCCAGCGCCGAAGCGGCCCTTGCCGTCATCGCCACGAGCGGGATCGAGAAGCGCCGCGTATACGCGACAAGATCGGACAGCTCCGCCGTCTCGCCGGAATTCGAAAGCGCAAGCACGGCATCGTCCGGCGTGATCATGCCGAGGTCGCCGTGGCTCGCCTCGGCCGGATGGACGAACTGCGCGGGCGTGCCCGTCGAGGCGAGCGTCGCCGCGATCTTGCGCGCGACATGGCCCGACTTGCCCATGCCCGAGACGATGACGCGCCCCTTGGCTTTCGCGAACAGCTCCAGCGCGCGCGCGAAGTGCGCGTCGAGCGCCGCTTCGAGGGCGGCAAGCCCCGCACGTTCGATCCCGATCGCCCGGCGCGCGGCGGCAAGATCGCGCGCGGCCAGATCGGCCGGGGGAACGGCAAGTTTCGGCTTGGGGACGGACATGGTTCGTCGTGTGCCGCTTTGACTACAGTTTCTCCGGACGGAGCAGACGCGGCGCGAACCGGTCCTCCGTCATTCAAAAATTATGCCTTTTTTGACGGCATCAAGTCAATTGCCGCAAGGTCATGATTCAAATTGATAATTCGTTTTGGCGGGCGATTTTGACCCGCCCGCCGGGATGTCGCGTCGCCAATGCCATGCTGCAATGCAGCATGGCCGGACTCAATGCGCGAAGATGTCTTCCTCGTCGTAGGCCAGCAGGTCGAGCTCGGCGCGCGTGCCGAGGAAATCGAAGCAGGCCTGCGCGATATGCAGCCGGCCCTCGCGGCGAAGCATCTCGTCAAGCTTCACCTTGATCTGGTGGAGGTAGAGTACGTCTGCGGCAGCATAGTTGAGCTGGGCCTGCGTGAGGTCGGCCGCCCCCCAGTCGGAAGACTGCTGTTCCTTCGACATCTCCTTGCCGATGAGATCGCGCGCCAGATCCTTGAGGCCGTGGCGGTCGGTGAATGTGCGCACGAGGCGCGAGGCGATCTTCGTGCAGTAGACAGGCGCCATCGACACGCCGAGATACTTGCGGCACATCGCAATGTCGAAGCGCGCGAAATGCAGGATCTTCAGCGTGCCGGGGTCGGCCAGAAGGCGCTTCAGGTTCGGCGCGTCGTAGCTGTTCTTTGCGAAGCGCACGCAGTGCGCGGTGCCGTCGCCGGCCGAAAGCTGCACGACGCAGAGCCGGTCGCGCTCGGGCCGCAGGCCCATCGTTTCGGTGTCGATCGCGACCGAGGGGCCGAGATCGAGCCCGTCGGGCAGGTCGCCCTGGTGGAGATGGACGCTCGCCATGGCTTTTTCCGTTTCACTCCGCCCACGCGAAACCCGCGCCGGCACCGCCGGGCGGGCGAGTTGGTGCCCGAGAGAAGACTCGAACTTCCACGACCTTTCGGCCACTAGAACCTGAATCTAGCGCGTCTACCAATTCCGCCACCCGGGCACCGGGCCACCGCTTCCCCGAGGGGAAGAGGGGGGTCTCGCTCGCGCGCGAAGGGCGAACGTGTACGCCGAAGCCGCCGGCGAAGTCAACGGCTGCCGGCACCCGGACAAGCAGGTGCTTGACCTAGCCTTCGCAGGGGCTTAATCGCGGGGCTGGAAGGTTTTCCATGCATCGCGGGGGAGCGCTCATGTCGGCCGATCGTCGGGTCACCGTATTCGGGGCTTCGGGTTTCGTCGGGCGCCATGTCGTGCAGCGGCTGGCCCGCCAGGGCTGGATCGTGCGCGCCTGCAGCCGCGATCCGGTGGCCGCCGCCTTCCTGAAGCCCATGGGCAATGTCGGCCAGGTCGTGCCGATGCGCGCAGACATCACGGACGAAGCGATGCTGGCTGCCGCCGTCGACGGCGCCGAGGCGGTGATCGACCTCGTCGGCATCCTTGCGGAAAGCGGCGCGCAGACATTCGCGGCCCTTCATGCCGAGGCGCCAGCGCGACTCGCGCGTGCGGCGAAGGCCGCGGGGGCCACGTCGTTCATCCATGTCTCGGCGCTGGGTGCCGACGCGAATTCGGCGTCTTCCTATGCGCGCAGCAAGGCCGCCGGCGAGGCGGGCGTGCGCGCGGCCTTCCCCGAGGCGACGGTCTTCCGCCCGTCGATCGTGTTCGGGCCGGAGGATTCGTTCTTCAACCGCTTCGCGCGAATGGCGCAGTGGCTGCCGGCCCTGCCGCTGATCGGCGGCGGCGAGACGAAATTCCAGCCGGTCTATGTCGGCGATCTTGCCGAGGCGATCGTGCGCGCGATCGGCAATGCCGACGCGAAGGGCCGTACGTTCGAGGCGGTGGGTCCGCGCGTCTACACCTTCCGCGAACTGATGGAATATCTGCTGCGCACGATCGACCGCCATCGCGGCCTGATCCCGCTGCCGTTCCCGCTTGCCGAGATCAAGGGCGCCATCCTCGGCTGCCTGCCGGTGAAGTTCCTCACGCGCGACCAGGTGATCCAGCTCAAGTCCGACAATGTCGGCACCGGCGCGCCCGGCCTCGCCGCACTCGGCGTGGCGCCCGCGGCGATGGAAGCCATTGTCCCGGACTATCTCGCCGCCTATCGCCGCGGCGGCCGCTTCGGCGACAAGCGCACCGCCTAGGCCTCAGCCGGCCTTCGCGCGCCGCTCGAGCCGGTCGACGTCGTCGGAAAGGCGGCGGGCGACGAGCTTCAGCAGCTCGAACCCGAAGGCCGGGTTCTGCAGCGCCGTCAGTTCCATGTCCCGCCGCGTCATGCGCGCGAGCGTAGCCGCCCCCTTCGCGCGGGCCGTTGCCGTGCGCCGGTGCGAGGGGACGAGAAGCGCCACCTCGCCCAGCACCTGGCCCGGCCCCAGCGACTTGCCCAGTTCGACGATCTCGATCTCGCCGTCGACGATCAGGTACATCTCGTCGCCGGGATCGCCGCGCTTGAACAGCACCTGACCGGGGGCCAGCGTCTCGCGCGCGACAAGCGCGAAAAGCGCCGTGGGCGAGGGTTCGGCCTCGCCCGCAAGGCGACGGACCGTCGCGCGCGCCTCGTAGTCGCGCCACAGGTTCACGGCCAGCGCCATCGCGGCACCGATCCAGAGCCACGCGATGCCGGCAACGGCACCCGCACCGATCGCAAGGACCGCCGCGACCGAGGCCAGCCGGCGCACGGCCGGCATGGTCCGCATGAAAAGCGCGACGACGGCCGCGAGCACGGCCACCGGGCCAAGAAGACCGAGAATATCCATGGTGTTGACTGTTGCGCGACGGCGCGGAGTCGCGCAAGCGCTAGCGCGTGCCGGGCACGAGCCGCCAGCCGCCGTCGGGATAGGCCGTCAGTCCGGCCGCGCGCGGCCCCGCCGCGACGAGATGGGCGCCGCGGAGAAGAAAGACGGCCGGCAGCCGGTCCGCCAGCCGCATACGGATCTGCGCGTAGAGATCCGCGCGTGCGCGCGGGTCGGCCACGGCGCGCGCTCGCTCGATGAGCGCGTCGGTTGCACGTTCGCAATAGCCGCCGTCGTTGGCTGCTCCGTCGCAGTGGAAGGCCGGCTGCAGGCGCATGTCAGGGTCGAGGCGCGCGGGCAGCCGCACGAGTGCGGCCTCGAAATCGCCGTTCTGCACGTCGAGCGTCGCCCGTGCCGGATCGCGCACACGCAGCCGCACGTCGATCCCGGCGGCGGATGCCTGGCGCACGATCGCGGCGGCAAGGGCGGCGTCGGCGCCCTGGCTGGCGACGGTCAGTTCGAACGGCGCGCCCGCGGTGGCCTTTGTGGCGGGCGCATCGATCGCCGCGAAATAGCCGTGGCCCGCAAGTGCAGCCAGCGCGGGAAGGTCGAGTGAGGCCGCGAAGGCGGCACGGGCCCCGCCTTCGCGTGCCACGCGCCCGGTCGCGCGGGCGCCGCGCGCGAGATTGAACAGCACGACGGTCTCGCCCGGATCGGCGGCGGCGGAAATACGCACGCGGCCTTCGCGCGCGGCCTCGGCGGCGTCGGCTGGCTCGACGGGGCCGGCAAGATCGACCGCACCGGCACGCACGCGCGCCAGCCGCAGGGCCGCATCGGGCACGGCCACGACGCGCACGCGCGCGAAGCCCGCATCGCCGGGCGGGCCGTTGCGCACGAGTTCGAGCATGCCTTCGCCGCGCCGCGCTTCGACGCGGTAGGGCCCGGCGCAGGGCGTGTCATTGTCCTCGCCGACATCCTGCGTGACCATGCCCGCGCGTCCGGCCAGCACGGCAAGGATCGGCACATAGGGCCGGTCGAGCGTCAGGCGGACCGTGAACGGTCCGGTCGCCTCGATCGCGGCGACGGCGGCCAGTTCCGCGCGGCGCGGCGAATGCCGGTCGGCGACCATCCGCGTCAGGGACGCGGCAACGGCATCCGCGTCGACCGGCTCGCCATCGGCAAAGCGTTCGCCCTCGCGCAGGTCGAGGGTCAGGGCGCGGGCGTCGGCATCGAAGCGCCAGCCGCGGGCAAGGCCTTGGACCAGCTGCCCGTCCGGTGCCAGCCCGATCAATGGCGTGCAGGTTGCCGTCAGCAGGCCCGGCCCCGGACCGGCATCGGTCACCGGATCGAGCCGGGCCGGCAGGGCCGGAACCGCGAGCGTCAGCATGTCAGCGGCGGGTTGGGCCGCCGCCGGATGTATTTGATTCGGCGTCCACAAAATTAGTACCGAAAGAAGACTAATTATTCTTGCCGCTTGAACAGGCATGCGCAAAATCCGGAATGCCGTTTGAGTGCAAATAAAATTAGTTATCTCATGCTGTCCTAAATGTTGTTTTTCACTGTCCCGGAACGGATATTCGCCTCTATATGGGCCTCCGTCTCCCTTTTCGCTCAGGAACATGCCCATGGCGACCACCGCCCGCATGATGCGCTTCGTCGACACCGACCAGAAGATGCCCGAGAAGCGCTCGGCCGCCCAGCGAAAGCAGGATTTCGACGAGATCTATGCCGAGTTCGCCCCCGAGGCGGCCCGCCAGCAGGCCAGCCGCTGCTCGCAGTGCGGCGTGCCGTTCTGCCAGGTGCATTGCCCGGTCTCGAACAACATTCCCGACTGGCTGAAGCTGACGGCCGAAGGCCGGCTCGAGGAAGCCTACGAAGTCAGCCAGTCGACCAACACGTTCCCGGAAATCTGCGGCCGTATCTGCCCGCAGGACCGGCTGTGCGAGGGCAACTGCGTCATCGAGAAGGGCTTCGATTCCGTCACGATCGGCTCGGTCGAGAAGTTCATCACCGACACCGCCTTCGAGAAGGGTTGGGTCAAGCCGGCAAAACCGCCGGTCGAGCGCAAGCAGTCGGTCGGCATCATCGGTGCCGGTCCCGGCGGCATGGCCGCGGCCGACCAGCTGCGCCGCAAGGGCTACCAGGTCCATATCTACGACCGGTACGACCGCGCGGGCGGGCTCATGATCTACGGCATCCCGAACTTCAAGCTCGAGAAGGACGTCGTCCAGCGCCGCCAGAAGCTCTACGAGGAGGGCGGCATCGTTTTCCATCTGAACTTCGAGGTCGGCCGCGACGCCACGCTTGCCGAACTGCGCCAGAAGCATGACGCGATCCTCGTCGCCACGGGCGTCTACAAGGCGCGCGGGCTCGAGGCGCCGGGTGCGGGCCTTGCCAACATCGTTCCGGCGATGACCTACCTGACCGCGTCGAACCGCAAGGGGCTGGGCGACAAGGTGCCCGCGTTCGACGACGGCACGCTCGACGCGGCCGGCAAGAACATCGTGGTCATCGGCGGCGGCGACACGGCGATGGACTGCGTGCGCACGGCCGTGCGCCAGGGCGCGAAATCGGTGAAGTGTCTTTACCGTCGCGACAAGAAGAACATGCCGGGCTCGCAGCGCGAGGTCTACAACGCCGAGGAAGAGGGCGTGGAATTCGTGTGGCTCGCGGCACCCGAGGCGTTCCTCGCCAGGGCCGCGAAGGGCAAGAAGAAGGCGGGTGCCGAACCCGTGGGCGCCGTGCGCGCCTATCGCATGCGGCTGGGCATCGCGGACGCGACCGGCCGCCAGGTGCCCGAGAAGATCGAGGACAGCTCGTTCGAACTGCCCTGCGATCTCGCCATCGAGGCGCTGGGCTTCGATCCCGAGGACGTGCCGGGCATGTTCGGCGCGCCCGAGCTTGCCGTCACGCGCTGGGGCACGCTGAAGGTGAATCACCGCACCATGATGACCTCGCTCGACGGCGTGTTCGCCGCGGGCGACATCGTGCGCGGCGCCTCGCTCGTCGTGTGGGCGATCCGCGACGGGCGCGACGCCGCCGACGCCATGCACAGATATCTCGCCGCCAAGGTGCGGCCCGCCCAGGCGGCGGCCGAGTAAGGGGAACGCCATGACCGACAAGACCGATCCCGGCCAGGTTTTCGTTCGCGAATACGACGCGAACGCCGCCAGGCTCATCGCGGGCAACGCCTATGATCCGCGCGACGAGCACGACGCGTGCGGCGTGGGCCTCGTCGCCGCCATCGACGGCAAGCCGCGCCGGCAGGTCGTCGAGGCGGGCATCGCCGCGCTGAAGGCCGTGTGGCATCGCGGGGCCGTCGACGCCGACGGCAAGACCGGCGACGGTGCCGGCATCCACATCGAGATCCCGCAGGACTTCTTCAAGGCGCACATCGCCCGGCAGGGCGTGAAGCCGTCGGACGCGCGCGTGGCCGTGGGGCAGGTGTTCCTGCCGCGCAACGACCTCGACGGGCAGGAGCGCTGCCGCACCATCGTCGAGACCGAGATCCTGAAGATGGGCTACGGCGTCTATGGCTGGCGCCAGGTGCCCATCGACACTTCCGTGTGCGGCGAAAAGGCCAACGCCACGCGACCCGAGATCGAGCAGATCATCGTCCACAACACGCGCGGCGTCAGCGAGGACCAGTTCGAACTCGATCTCTACGTCGTGCGCCGGCGCATCGAGAAGCAGGCGCTCGCCGAGAGCCTGGTCGATTTCTACATCTGCTCGCTCTCGTGCCGGTCGATCGTCTACAAGGGCATGTTCCTGGCCGAGGCGCTGTCGGTCTTCTATCCCGACCTTCAGGACGAGCGCTTCGCCTCGTCCTTCGCGATTTACCACCAGCGCTATTCGACCAACACGTTTCCCACCTGGAAGCTCGCGCAACCCTTCCGCACGCTCGCCCACAACGGCGAGATCAACACCGTGCGCGGCAACGTCAACTGGATGAAGAGCCACGAGACGCGCATGGCGCACGAGCTCTTCGGCGCCAATGTCGACGACCTGAAGCCGGTCGTGCAGCCGGGCTCGGACTCCGCGCAGATGGACAACGTCTTCGAGCTTCTGGTGCGCGGCGGCCGCGCGCTGCCGATGGTCAAGACGATGATGATCCCGCAGGCGTGGGGCTATTCGGACAAGACGCCGCAGCACATCCGCAACATGTACGCCTATGCCAACGGCGTCATGGAGCCGTGGGACGGGCCGGCCGCCATCGCCTGCACCGACGGCAAGTGGGTGCTGGCCGGCATGGACCGCAACGGCCTTCGCCCGTGCCGCTACACGATCACGGGCGACGGCCTGCTGATCGTCGGTTCCGAGGCGGGCATGGTGAAGGTCGACGAGCAGAACGTCGTCGAGAAGGGCCGCGTGGGCCCCGGCCAGATGGTGGCCGTCAATCTCGGCGAGGGGAAGTTCTTCCGCGACAGCGAGCTCAAGGACTGGCTCGCGAAGTCGCGCCCGTTCGGCGACTGGACGAAGAACATCACCGTCATCGACCAGATCGTGAAGGCCGACGCGGAGCCCAGGCAGGAACTTTCGCGCGACGAACTGCGCCGGCGCATGCTGGCCGTCGGATGGACGCTCGAGGATCTCGAGCTGATCCTCCATCCGATGGTCGAGGACGCCAAGGAGGCCGTCGGATCGATGGGCGACGACACGCCCATCGCCGTGCTGTCCGACCGCTTCCGCGGGCTGCACCATTTCTTCCGCCAGAATTTCAGCCAGGTCACGAACCCGCCCATCGACTCGCTTCGCGAACGCCGCGTGATGACGCTGCGCACGCGGCTGGGCAATCTCGGCAACATCCTCGACGAGGACGAGAGCCAGTGCCGCATGCTCCAGCTCGAGAGCCCGGTCCTGCTCAACGAGGAATTCGAGGCGATGCGCGCCTACATGGGCGCCACCGCCGTCGAGGTCGACTGCACCTTCGATCCGGCCGCCGGCGAATACGCGCTGCGCGACGCGCTCAGGCGCGTCCAGCGCGAGGCCGAGGACGGCGTGCGCGGCGGTGCCGTGCACGTGATCCTGTCGGACAAGAACCAGGGTGCCGACCGCGCGCCCATCCCGATGGTGCTGGCCGCCGGCGGCGTGCACACGCATCTTGTGCGCCAGCAGCTCCGCACCTTCACCTCGCTCAACGTGCGCTCGGGCGAATGTCTCGACGTGCACTATTTCGCGGTGCTGACGGGCGTGGGCGCCACCACCGTCAACGCCTATCTGGCGCAGGAAGCCATCGCCGACCGGCACCGCCGCGGGCTGTTCCCCGGCCTCAGCCTCAAGGAGGCGGTCGAGCGCTACCGCAAGGCGATCGACGACGGCCTGCTGAAGACGATGTCGAAGATGGGCATCTCGATCATCTCGTCCTATCGCGGCGGCTACAATTTCGAGACGGTCGGTCTCTCCCGCACGCTCATCTCCGAATTCTTCCCCGGCATGACGAGCCGCATCTCCGGCATCGGCCTGACCGGCATCCAGAAGAAGACGGGCGAACTGCACCAGCGCGCGTGGCGCGAGGACGTGATCGCCCTGCCGGTGGGCGGCTTCTACCGCTACCGCAAGTCGGGCGAGGCGCATTTCTGGGACGGCGAACTCATCCACGTGCTGCAGCGCGCGGTCGAGTCCGATTCCTACGCGACCTACCGCAAGTTCTCGGAAGGCTGCCGCAAGCTGCCGCCGATCAACCTGCGCGACCTGCTGGACTTCAAGCCGGGCCAGAAGGCCATCCCGGTCGACGATGTCGAAAGCATCACCGAGATCCGCAAGCGCCTCGTGGCGCCGGGGATTTCGCTGGGTGCCCTCGGGCCCGAGGCGCACGAGACGCTGACCATCGCGATGAACCGCATCGGCGCGAAGTCGGATTCCGGCGAGGGCGGCGAGGACCCGGCCCGCTACCGGCCGCGGCCCAACGGCGACAATGCCTCCTCCGCGATCAAGCAGGTTGCGTCGGGCCGCTTCGGCGTCACGGCGGAATATCTCAACAACTGCCGCGAACTCGAGATCAAGGTCGCGCAGGGTGCCAAGCCCGGCGAGGGCGGCCAGCTGCCCGGCGCCAAGGTGACCGACCTGATCGCGCGCCTGCGGCACTCGACGCCGGGTGTCACGCTCATCAGCCCGCCGCCGCACCACGACATCTACTCGATCGAGGATCTGGCCCAGCTCATCTACGACCTGAAGCAGATCAATCCCGAGGCGCAGGTGTGCGTGAAGCTCGTCGCGCGTTCGGGCATCGGCACGATCGCGGCGGGCGTGGCGAAGGCCAAGGCCGATGCGATCCTGATCTCCGGCCATGCGGGCGGGACGGGCGCCTCGCCGCAATCGTCGATCAAGTATGCCGGCCTGCCGTGGGAAATGGGCCTGAGCGAGACCAACCAGGTGCTGACGCTCAACCGCCTGCGCCACCGCGTGAAGCTGCGCGTGGATGGCGGCATCCGCACGGGCCGCGACGTGGTCATTGCCGCAATGCTGGGAGCGGACGAGTTCGGCATCGGCACGGCAAGCCTCGTGGCGATGGGCTGCATCATGGTGCGGCAGTGCCACTCGAACACCTGCCCGGTCGGCGTGTGCACGCAGGATCCCAAGCTGCGCGCAAAGTTCGAGGGCAGCCCGGAGAAGGTCGTCAACCTCTTCACGTTCGTGGCCGAGGAAGTGCGCGAGATCCTCGCCTCGCTCGGCTTCCGTTCGCTGCGCGACGTGATCGGCCGCTCGGACCTGCTCACGCAGGTGCTGCGCGGCGACGAGAGCCTCGACGACCTCGACCTCAATCCGCTGCTCGTCCAGGCGGACCCCGGCGAGTTCCCGCGCCACTGCACGCTGGTCGGCCGCAACGAGGTGCCCGAGACGCTCGACGAGCAGATGATCGCCGACGCGCAGCCCGCGCTCGAGGGCGGCGAGAAGATGCAGCTCGCCTACAACATCCGCAACGTCTACCGCGCGATCGGCACGAAGCTCTCCTCGATGATCACGCGCAAGTACGGCATGACGGGGCTCAAGCCCGGCCACATCACGATCCGCCTGCGCGGTTCGGCCGGACAGTCGCTTGGCGCCTTCGCCGTGCAGGGCATGAAGCTCGAGGTGTTCGGCGACGCCAACGACTACGTGGGCAAGGGCCTTTCCGGCGGCACGATCGTCGTGCGGCCGGTCACGTCCTCGCCGCTGGTGTCCAACCGGAACACGATCATCGGCAACACGGTGCTCTACGGCGCCACGGCGGGCCGGCTGTTCGCGGCCGGCCAGGCGGCCGAGCGCTTCGGCGTGCGCAACTCCGGCGCCACGGCGGTGGTGGAAGGCTGCGGCTCTAACGGTCTCGAATACATGACCGGCGGGACGGCGGTGATCCTCGGGCCCGTGGGCGACAACTTCGCGGCCGGCATGACCGGCGGCATGGGCTTCGTCTACGACGCCGACGGCACGCTGGCCGACCGCGTCAACGCCGAGACGGTGTTCGTGCAGGGCGTGGAGACCGCGCACTGGGAAGGCGTGCTCAAGGAACTGATCGAGGAACACGTGCGCGAGACGCAGTCGAAGTTCGCGCGCGGGCTGCTCGCCGACTGGGACCGCGAGATCGGCCGGTTCCGCCAGATCGTGCCCAAGGAAATGCTGGCGCGCCTTGCGCATCCGGTCCGCCGCGCGGACCTCAAGCGCACGCACGCGGCCGGCGAAGACTGACCGTCGCGATGAAGCGTCCGCCGCTATGGGTGCGGCTCGTGCCGGCCGTCCTCGTTCTCGCGGGGGCGGCCGTCGCGTTCTGGAAGCGCGATGCCTTCACGCCCGGTGCGCTCGAAGCCGGCATCGGCCTTGCCGGGCCGTGGATCGGACCGGTTTTCGTCCTTGCGCACGTGTTCGCGGCACTCGTGTCGGTGCCGCGCTGGGGCATGGCGATCGTGGCGGGCCTGCTGTTCGGCCTGTGGCCGGGCCTTCTCTGGTCGCTTGCCGGCACGCTGGCCGGAACGGCGGCCGGCTTCTGGCTTGCGCGGTTCGTCAACTGGGGCTCGTTTGCGCCGCATGACCTGCCGCGCGTGGGCCCGTGGGTCGCGCGTGCGGAGGAGGGCGGCTGGCGCATCGTGGCGTTGGCGCGGCTGCTGCCGCTGCCGGGTGCTGCGGTCAATTACGGCTTCGGTCTTTCGGCGCTGCCGTTCCGCGACTTCGCGCTGGGCACGTTCGTCGGCTCGATCCCGACTGCCGCTGTCTTCGCCAATCTCGGCGCGTCGGGCATGACCGATCCGGCGGCCGCGCGCGGCGAACTGGTCGGGGCCGCGGCACTGGCGCTGGCACTGGTGGCGCTGTCGGCCTTTCTTGCGCACCGGAAGGCGCGCAAATGAACGCGACTGGCCTTGTCGGCGCGCTCGCGCACGCCATCGACGGGCCCGCGGACGGCCGCGTGACGCTGGCCGACCTCGTCGCGCGGCTCGAGACGCGCGGATACGGCATGCTGCTGTTCCTGTTCGCCGCGCCGAACCTGACGCCGGGGCCGAGCATTCCGGGCTTCTCGACCGTCTTCGCGCTGCCGCTGGCGGCGGTCGCGTTCCAGATGGCGCTGGGCATCGCGCATCCGCGCCTGCCGGCGTTCCTTGGCCGGCTCGGCCTCGCGCGCTCGCGCGCGAGATCGATCCTCTCGCAGATCGAGCGACCGCTAGCGCAGGTCGAACGACTGTTCCGGCCGCGCTGGCCGCTTCTGTGCGGGCCTGCGGCACAGCGCTGGATCGGCGCCGTGGCGATCCTTGAGGCAGGCCTGCTTGTCCTGCCGCTGCCCGTGCTGCCGCTCGTACCCTCGACCGCGCTGATCGTCCTGTCGCTGGGGCTGCTGGCACACGACGGCCGGGCGGTGGCGCTGGGTCTGGCCTTCTGCGCACTGGCTGCGGGACTGTTTGCCGCAGCCCTCGTGCTGGGTGCATCGGCGTTGGGCCTCGCATAGCGCGCGCACAGGCTGTAGAATCGCGCCGTTTCGGTATTCCCGAGTCGCGATGCGCACGCTCCATCATCTGCCGCTTTCCCCGTTCTGCCGCAAGGTGCGGATCGTCCTGGGCGAAAAGCGCCTCGAGTTCGAGCTGAAGGTCGAGAAGACGTGGGAACGCAGCCCGGCGTTTCTCGCGATGAACCCTGCCGGCACGGTGCCCGTGCTCGTCGACGCGGACGGCACGATCGTGTGCCACTCCCAGGCGATCTGCGAGCATCTCGAGCGCGAATATCCCGACGTCAACCTTATCGGCGAGACGCCGGCCGAGCGCGCCGAGGTGCGCCGCCTCGTCGCGTGGTTCGACGAGAAGTTCGCGCGCGAGGTGACCGACAATCTCTACCGCGAGAAGATGATGAAGCGTTTCCTCGCGACGGCGGAGCCCAATTCGCACGCGATCCGCGCGGGCTACCAGAACATCCGCTATCACCTGGATTACATCGGCTGGCTGGCCGAACGCCGGAAGTTCCTCGCGGGCGAGCGCTTCAGCCTGGCCGATATCGCCGCGGCGGCGCACATCTGCACGCTCGACTATCTGGGCGACGTGCCGTGGGAGGCCTATCCGCGCGCGCACGAGTGGTACGCGCCGATCAAGAGCCGCCCGTCCTTCCGCCCGCTTCTCGCCGATCATGTGCCCGGTTCGCCGCCGCCGGCACATTATGCGGACCTCGATTTCTGAATTCGGTCGACCGCAAATAATATTTACAAAATGGTGCGCCGCTTGGGATAGCGGCCGGTGCTTGAACAATCCACAAGGGATTGTGGATAAGCCGGATTCTAGCGATTCTGTAGGGAGTTGCTTCACTTGGCGGGATGCCGGGGAACGGGCTAGATAGGGCCAAATTCGCATTTCGCGAAAAGTCCGGTCCCGCATGAACGCAGCCGCCCAGCGCAGCGCCATTGGCCTCAAGCTTCCGCCGAAGCTTTCGCAGGCCCAGCTCGACCAGCTGCTCGACGCGCATGTGCGCTGGCTCGGCGGCAAGGCGGGCGGGCGGCGGCTGATGCTGAAGTTCTTCGAGGCAAGCCATCTGGACTTCCACGACCGCGACCTGACGGATGCCGAGTTCGTCGGCGGCAGCTTCGTGGAAAGCGATTTCTCGCGCGCCAAGCTCCACCGCGCGAGCTTCTACGGGGCCGACATGCGCCGCGCCTATTTCATCGACGCGGACATGACGCGCGTCGACCTGCGCGCGGCGTGCCTTGCGGGCGCGGATCTCGAAGGGGCGACGCTTCACCGCGCCGACCTGCGCGACGGCGTGATGATCTCGGCAGGCCAGGACGGCCAGCTCGACTATTCGAGGGCCGCCACCGCGACGACCGATGCCTCCGGCGCCAGCTTCATCGGCGCGCAGATGACCGAGGCGCGCATGGGCCGCGCCATCGGCAACAAGACCGACCTGACCAACTGCAACCTCGCCAACGCCAGCCTCGTGGGCGCCGACCTGACGGGCTCCGACCTCACGGGCGCCATCTTCCGCGGCACGGACCTGACCGAGACGAACCTCTCGAACTGCACGCTGGCCGGCGCCACGTTCGCCGAGGCGCGCATGACGCGCACGAACCTCGAAGGTGCAGATCTCGCGGCGGCCGCACTCGACGGCGCGTTCATGCAGGAAGTGCGCATGGCGCACGTCAAGTATCCGGTCGATCCGCTGCGCATCGGCTACGATCTCGATGGCGCGCTGGCCGCGCACGCGAAATGGGTCGAGAGCGAGGGCCGGGAAGGTGCCCAGCTCGATCTCGAGGCCTACGATTTCACGGGCGCCGACCTTTCCGGCCGCCGGCTTTCGGCCGCCAAGTTCGTGCGCTGCACGTTCCGCAAGGCGTCGTTCGAGGGGACCGACCTTGCCTTCGCCAACCTGACGGGCTGCCAGTTCGTCGGCGCGTCCATGGCCGGCGTTCGCGCGCGGGGGGCCAACCTCGCCAAGGCCAACCTGATGGGGGCCGACCTGCGCGGGGCGGATTTCTCGGCGCTGCCGCTGCCGCCGGGCTCGGCACGGCCAAGCTGGCCCACGCGCCTTTCCGACTGCCAGGCGACCGGGGCGAACCTGTCGGGCGCCAAGCTCACCGACGCGATCGCGCGCCGCGCGATCCTGCGCGGGGCCGACCTGACGGATGCGGATGCGCGCGGGGCCGACCTTGCGCGCGCCGACCTTGCCAAGGCGACCCTGACCAATTTCCGCCGCTAGACGCTGCATCCGCCACCGCGCGGTTGCCAAGGGAGCCCGGCCGCACTAAATCGTTGGGGCGCAAGTTGCAACCAGCGGCCCTTTCCGGAGGGCGCGGCGAAAGGAACATCCCCCATGACGATCAAGGCTGGCGACAAGGTCCCGTCCGTGAAGCTCAAGACGATGACCAAGGACGGCATCAAGGATCTCACGACCGACGACATCTTCAAGGGCAAGAAGGTCGCGGTCTTCGGCCTTCCCGGCGCCTTCACGCCGACCTGCTCGGCCAAGCACCTGCCCGGATTCGTGTCGAATTTCGACGCGCTCAAGGCCAAGGGCGTGGATACGGTCGCGTGCGTCTCGGTCAACGACGCGTTCGTGATGGACGCCTGGGGCAAGTCGCAGAATGTCGGCGAGAAGGTGCTGATGCTGGCCGACGGCAACGCCGAATTCGCCAAGGCGATGGGCATCGAGATGGACGGCACGGCCTACGGCATGGGCCTGCGCATGAAGCGCTTCTCGATGTACGTGGTCGACGGCAACGTGAAGACGTTCAATCTCGAGAAGCCGGGCGCCTTCGAGGTCTCGAACGCCGAGACGATGCTGGGCCAGATCTGAGGCCTTCGCGCAAGGAAGCACGAGAACGGCGGCGATCCGGAAGCGGAGGCCGCCGTTTCCATTTCAGCAAGGAGGAACGCGCACAATGACGATCGAGAAGGGACAGACCATTCCCGCCGCCCGGATGCGGATCATGACGTCCGAAGGGCCGAAGGACCTCACCACCGACGACCT
>JAEUKX010000011.1 GCA_016794025.1 Rhodospirillales bacterium
AAAATGGTGCCGCAGGAGGGAATTGAACCCCCGACCCGCGCATTACGAATGCGCTGCTCTACCCCTGAGCTACTGCGGCACTTGGGGCAATCGGTAAAAATCGCGCGGGAACCTACAGGAGAGAGTCGGTCCGCGCAAGTGAGCCGGTCGCGCCGTCGGGGCGGGCCGATCTAGGTTTATTTTCGTGACAATCGGGGCGTGTTGTGACACGATGCACAACCAGAAAGGAGTCCCGATGAATTCGTGCCTGCTGCCCCCTTCCAATCGCCGCAACATGTGCGTCTCGCCGAATTCGCTTGAGGTTACCTGCATTTCTTTTCAAGGACTTAAACAGGTTACCGTCGCCAGTGGTAACCTGATTTTATCCGGCACCGCCGGCGGATTTGCGGGCCCGTCAGAACAGGCCGCGCGTCACGCCGCCGTCCACGTCCACGAGCGCGCCCTGCATGTAGCTGGCGCGTGCGCCCGCCAGGAAGGCCACGACCTCGGCGATTTCGGCGGGCGCGCCGAATCGGGCCACGCCCAGGTCGGCGAGGTTGCGCCGCCGGGCCTCGTCGAGGCTGACATTCGCCGCGCGCGCGGCCGCCTCGAGCCGGCCGGTCAGGCGCTGCGTCTCGATCGAGCCGGGATTGATCGCGTTGACGCGCACGCCCTCGCGGATGCCGAGCTGGGCCATGGCCTTGGTGAAGTTCATCAGCGCCGAGTTGACGGGCCCGCCCACGGTGAAATCGGGGGCCGGCGTCTTGCCGCCCGCGCCGATGATGTTGACGATCGCCCCGCCGCGCGCGCGCAGCGCCGGCCAGGCCGCGCGCGTGAGCCGCACGGCCGCGTGGAACTTGAGCGCGAAGCCGTCGAAGAAATCCGCATCCGCCAGGTCGGCGAAGGGCCCGCGCTTGGTGGCGCCCGCGTTGTTCACCAGCAGGTCGAGATGGCCGAAATGCGCGAGCGTCGCATCGACCGCCCCGACGCACGCCGCGGCCTCGCGCAGGTCGGCCGCGTGGGCAAAGGCACCCGGCCCCAGCCGGGCCGCGTGCGCGTCGAGCTCGCTTCTCGTGCGCGCGACCAGCGCCACCTTCATGCCCGCCGCGACAAGCCGTGCCGCGATCGCCTGCCCGATTCCGCGCGAGGCGCCGGTCACCAGCGCCACCTTGCCTTCAAGCCCGTCCTGCATGCCGTTTCCTTCCCGCATTCCCCGCGCCGCGCGTGCGGCGATGCGACCGGTGGCCGCCGGCGCACTTTAGTGCATAAATGGCGCGCATGCGGATCTGGCTTGCCCTCGGGGCGCTCAACGGTCTTGCCGGCGTGGCGATGGGGGCCGCGGCGGCACATCTGCCCGCGCTCGACGCGGCCTCGGTCGAGCTCGTGCGCACGGCCGCCCTCTACCAGTGCCTGCATGCGCTGGCCCTTCTCGGCGTCGAGGCGCTGTCGCGCGAGCGCGGCACGCTGCGCCTCGGGTTCGCGGGCCTTGCTTTCGCGGCCGGCTGCGTGGCGTTCAGCGGCGGGCTCTATGCGCGCGCGTTCCTCGATCTGGCCGTGGGGCCGCTCGTGCCGGCCGGCGGCACATGCTTCCTTGCGGGCTGGGCGCTGCTGTTCGCGGCGGCGTTCGGGCGGCGCTAGCTCAGTTCGGCCGGCCCTGCCCGCTCTCCCCGCTGCCTTCCTTTGCCGCGCGCGCCGCCATCGGCGGCGCCGGCCCGGCCTGATGGAAGACCATCCGCCAGCGGCCGCGCTCGCGCACGAAGGCGTTCGTCGCCACCAGCCAGTCGCGGCCCACCACCTCGTAGCCGACGACGAAGGCCGTCTCGCCGGCGAAATGCAGCTCCGGCAGGCGGCAGTCGATCGCCGGCGTGTCGCCCGCAAGGATCCGTTCCCAGCTTGCCAGCACCTCGCGCCGCCCGGTCAGCGCGGGCCAGCCGGGATGGATGCACACGCACGCCGCCGTCTCGGCCCAGAGGTCCGACATGGCCGGAAAATCGCGGTCCGCGAAGGCGCGATAGAAGGCCTCGTTGGCGAACAGAATCGCCGGGCGCTCGCGGGAGGGATCGAACTCGTTCATTTTGAAGGGATTCCGCACCGCCCGGACGGGGCCCGAAAGGGCGGCAGCCGGGCGTCTATCTCTGGCTTGGCTTCGCGCCGTTCTGCTAAGGTCATGTGGAACACTTGTGGCAAACACCGGAATACCGCAAAACCGGTGGCGCCGGCGTGCAGCCACAGCAGATTTTAGGCGAGGAATGGACGGCGCGGTATCGAAGTCTTTCTGGGCGCCTCCGTCGTTTGCGGAGCGCGGGGCATCGGTGCCGTTCACGACGCCGATCATCGTGGGTGCGCGCGTGCGCGGCCGCGGGGAGGATCTCGAACTGGTCGTGCCCAACCCTTCGGGCGCCAAGGGCAACTACATTCTACAGTGGAAGAGTCTGCCGGACGTGTTCACGCTGACGGTCCACGACAGGGTCCTGCATCGCGCCATCGGCGAGGCCGCCGCCTCGACGCCCGACCAGGTGCGCCGCGCCACGCTCAAGACGGCCGCGACCGGCCTTGCCGGCCCCGCCGCCGCCAAGCAGGCCAAGGCGATGATGAAGGACGAGGAAGACGCCAAGCTCCTCATCCAGTTCACGCTGCTCGCCGACACGGTCGCCCAGCTCTCGCAAGGCTCGCTGCAGATCACGCTCGCCCACGTGCAGAGCGAGACCGGCCGCCAGCAGGCCAAGCTCATCCTCGCGCGCGTCGCCCACAAGGTGAAGCTCGAGGGCAACGAGCTCTACGCGCTGCTCGAGCAGTGGGCCGACCTCGTGGGCGCGGTCGGCGTGCCGAAGATCCCCAAGCCCGCGCGGCTGCGGCGCATGCGCACGCGCATCGAGGAATTCGCCAACTCCATCGGCTCGTGGTCGGAGGTCGACAAGTCCGACGCCAGCCCGCTGGGCGCGCTCGCCAGCCTCGTGGCGCGCGAGACCGTGTCGCTCGCCAACGAGCACTTCGCCGCCATCGACGCCTATATCGAGAAGGTCGAGGTGACCGTCGCCGGCTGGGAGAAGGTGCAGGCCGACATCGAGACCAACGTCCGGCGCATCTCGTGGATGCTCGACGGCTGGGACCTGCTCGTGGCGATGTGGGAAGACGCCGTGCTGAAGCCCGCCTTCGAGCAGCAGGCGACCGTGCAGGAACTCGCGCGCATCGTGCCCATCGTGCCGGAAGAGGAAGTCACCGGCGTGCGCCGCGACAAGCTGCGCGACATCGGCGTGCAGCGGCGCAAGCTCGTGAAGCCGATGGAAGACTGGGTCAGCGGCACGATCGACTCCGATCTGCGCACGCGCCTCGAACGATACAAGGCGAAGGCCGCATGACCGACGTCGGCAAATCGCTGGGCGACCTCTCGCAGCGCCTCTCGCAGATCCCCGAGGCGACGCTCGTCGAGCTCGTCTGGAGCCTCGAGGGCAAGCGCACGGGCAACCATGCGGACTCCACGGCCGTCACGCTGCTGGGCCAGTTCCGCCCGCGCCTGCAGCTTGTCCGCCCGGTGCGGCGCATGTCGGCCAAGCGGCTGTTCGTGCTGCCGTTCGAGGACATGCTGACCAACGCGCCGCCCGCGCAGTCGAAGATCATCGGCAAGATCAGCCGCCACGTGATCAATCCCGCCTGGGACCTGATCGTGGACAAGGTCGGCCGCACCGAGATCGACCAGATCGAGGCGGAGATCCGCAAGGTCGGCCGGGCGCACACGAGCTGGCTGGCGCTGGGCGAGCGGCTGTGGCCGCAATGCGCCACGGCGCTGCGCGAGATCATCACGCGCGGCGAGAAGAACGTCGCCTACCGCGCCGAGGTGGTGCCCAAGCTCGGCGGGCCGGAGATGTGGCTCGACCTGCAGGATGTCTGCGACGTGCTGGAGATCGGCCTCGAGATCCAGACGATGCGCGACAACCTGCCGCCCAAGCCCATCGTGGCGCTGACCGACGAGGACATCGGCGCCATCGGCCAGACCGTGATGGCGGTCGACGAGAAGATGAAGGCGCGCGCGCCCGTGGTCGTCTACGCGCTCGTCGCGCGGCTCGACCAGCCGACCGAGATCCTGTCGATCTTCGTGCGCGTGGCGGAAAAGGGCATGGCCGGGTCGACCGGCGAGCTTGCCTCGATCACCACCGAGGTGATGGTCACCGACATGGAGCAGCGCTTCGAGGAAGTGCGCCGCCAGATCGCCTCGGGCGCCAACGACGGCAAGATCACCGTGCGCGAGGACCTTGCCAAGGAAGTCGGCCATCACCTGGAAGGCATCCAGAAGGGCAAGGAGCAGCTCAAGGGCACCTCGGGTGCGGCCGCCGCGCGCCGCCTCGACCGCGTGCGCGTGAAGCTCAAGGACATGGTCACCGCCAACGTCATCGAGAACGCGGGCAAGGAGATCGCGGCGGTGCTCGCCGACCTCAAGCGGCTGGCGCCGATGGCCACGGGCGAAGGCGACATCACCGAGATGCAGCAGGTCGAGGACCGGCTGCTGGCGCTCCAGCTTGCCGCCAAGTACGCGGGCGAGCTCGGCATCTCGCAGGAGCTGAAGGACGAGCTGAAGCGCGTCGAGGGCCATATCGACGGCCACACCGGCAAGCTGTTCTTCGACCTGCGCTCGAAGGGGCTGACCGCGGACAACCGCGAATCGGTCGAGGCGGACCTCTATTCGAGCGTGCGCATGCTCGAGCTCGTGTCGGGCGCCGAGCGCGCGGAGAAGACGCTGGTCGAGGGCCTCAACCTGATCGACGAGAAGATCGCCGAGAGCAAGGGTTAGCCCTGTTCACATAAGCAGCCCCGGCAGCCACAGCACCGTCTGCGGCACGGCCGCGAGCAGCACGAAGAACACCACCATCGCCGCGATGAACGGGATCGAGGCCCGGACGAACTCCTCGAAGCTGCATTTCATGATGCCGCATACGGTGTACATGATCACGCCGACCGGCGGCGTGTTGCCGCCGAACGTGATCAGGATCACGATGAGCACGCCGACATGCACCGGGTCGAAGCCCTGGTCGACGAGTGCCGGCATCAGCAGCGGCGTCAGCAGCAGCACGTTCACCGTCGCCTCCATGATCATCCCGGCGACGAACAGGATCGCCAGCACGACGAGGAGCGTCACGAAAGGGCTGCTGATCGCCTGGAGAAGGTCGCTGAAGGCCTGCGGCGCCTGCTCGAGCACGATCACGTGGCCCAGTGCCGCGGCCATGATGATGATCATCATGACCATCCCGATGTCGTGCACGGAATGGCGCAGCGCCGAAACGAAGCTCTCCCATGTCAGTTCGCGGTGGATCGCGATGCCCACGACAAGCGCGTAGACCACGACGATGGCGCCCGCCTCGGTCGCCGTGAAGGCGCCGAAGCGGAAGCCCGCAAGCAGGAAGACCGGGAACATCAGCGCCCAGAAGCATTCGCGCCCCGCGGCGAGCACCTCGCGCAGCTTCGGGAACTCGCGCGTCTCGGGCGCGTAGCCCTCGCGCTTGGCCACGTAGCCCGTCACGCCCATGATCGTGGCGGTCATGATCAGGCCCGGCACCACGCCGCCGATCAGCAGGCGGCCGACCGACACTTCGTTGACGAAGCCGAACAGCACGAGCCCGATGCTGGGCGGGATCGTCGCCGTGATGACCGAGCTGAAGGCGATCGTGCAGGCCGAGAACCCCTTCGAGTAGCCGCGCTTGATCATCGAGGGGCCGAGCAGGCGCGCCTCCATCGCCGCGTCCGCGACGGCCGAGCCGCAGATGCCGCCCATCAGCATGCTCAGCACCACCGCGACCTGCGCGAGGCCGCCGGCCATCCAGCCCGTCAGCAGGCGCGCGAAGCGCAGCAGCCGCTCGGTGATGCCGGTCGTGTTCATGAGGTTGCCGCCGAGCACGAAGAACGGCACGGCCAGCAGCGGGAAGGACTGCGTGACGCCCAGCATGCGCTCGATCGCCACGCTGGGCGGCATGTACTCGCCGGTCAGGTAGGCCGGGGCGGCGGCGAGCGCCAGCGCGAACGCCACCGGCAGGTTCATCGCAAGGAACAGCGCGAACAGCGTCCCGACAAGCGCGAGCATCAGATGACTTCCCTCAGTTCGTCCTCGGCCGGGCCGACCGGCTGTCCGCGCAGGCGCGCGAGCGCAAGTTCGCCCAGCGTCACGAGCATCAGCGCGAAGCCGACCGGCAGCGCGGCCGTGACGAAGGCCGACGTGATCCCCGTGATCGGCAGCGGCCGCCCGCTGGTGCGTGCCGAGAATTCCCAGCCGAAATAGACGAGCACCGCCAGCAGCGTCGCGACGATCGCGAGGTTGGCAAGCTCGAGCACGAGGCGCGCGCGCGCCGGCAGCAGCTTGGCGAGCATGTCGATGCTGAAATGGCCCGCGCGTCGCAGCGTCAGGTCGGAGGAGAGCACGCACAGCCACACGAAGCCGGCCTGCGTGAGTTCGAGCGCCCAGATGACGGGATAGCCGTAATATCGCGCGACCGACGCCACCACGACGAGCGTCACGATCGCCGACAGGAGTGCGGCCGCCAGCGCCATTTCGAGCGCCCGGTACCGTTCGAGCAGGTTTGCAAGCATCACATCTGTCCTGGAAATCCGGGCCCGGAAGAGCGCACCCCGTCCGTCCGCCGACGGGCCGGGGTGCGCTGCCGATCGCTGTTTACTGTCCGATCGCCTTGCGGGCCTGCGCCACGGCCTCGGTGAGGCCCAGTTCGGCATAGACCGGCTGCACCGCGTCGCGGAACGGCTTCTTGTCGACCACCGTCACGCGCACGCCTCGGCCCTTGATCTCCGTGAAGATCTGCTCGGCCTGATCGACGTTCGCCTTCAGCGCCGATGCCCCTGCGCGGACGGCCTCCTCCTTGACGACCTTCCGGTGCGCCTCGGGCAGCGACTGGAGCCACTTGTCGCTCACGATCAGCCCGCTCATCAGGAAGATGTGCTCGGTGAG
Source organism: Rhodospirillales bacterium (assembly GCA_016794025.1). Lineage (GTDB taxonomy): Bacteria > Pseudomonadota > Alphaproteobacteria > CACIAM-22H2 > CACIAM-22H2 > Tagaea. The sequence continues at coordinate 6,926 of JAEUKX010000011.1, forward strand.
CGTGATGTCGGTCACGACCTCGTAGAGCTTGGCGCCGCGGATCGCGGCGGGCTGCGCTTCCGCGCCGTCGATCACGCCCGTCTGGAGCGAAGGATAGACCTCCGCCCAGGCCATCGGGGTGGGAACCGCACCCATCGCGGCGATCGTCTTGAGCCAGAGCGGCTCGCCGATCGTGCGCACGCGCACGCCGCGAAGGTCGGCCGGCACGCGCACCGGCTTCTTGGTCAACATGTGGCGCGCGCCCTGGTACCAGTTGAACGACAGGAGCGTGAGGCCGGTCTTGCGCTTCAGTTCCTCGTTCCAGCCCGCGAAGGTCGGCGTCTCGACGAAGCGCGCCAGCTCGTCGACATTCGCGAAGGCATAGGGGGCGACGAGCACGTTGAACTGCGGCACGAACGGTGCCACGCGCGATCCCTCGACGAAGGTCGCCACGTTGGCGCCGGCCTGCGCCTGGTCCATCATGTTCTGCGTGTCGCCGAGCTGCGAGCTCGGGAAGATCTGGACCTCGACCTCGCCGTTCGTGCGGCGCTCGATGTCCCGCTTCATCTGCTGGGCCGCCACCATCAGCGGATCGCCCGCCGCAAGGACGGTGCCCACGCGCAGCGTCGATTTCGCCGATGCCCCGGCGAACGGAACGCCCGCGAGCAGCACGATCGCCGCGCACATCGTCGTGAACTTCTTCATCTTCGTGTCCTCCCTTTTCGTGTTTATCTTTGGTGCCGTGCCTGAAGCGGCCCGTTCATCGCCTTGTCCGCGCCGCCCGGCGCGGCGGCCCTTCGCCGGCTTCCGCGAAATGGCCGCGGTTTTCGGCCATGAGCGCATCGACGCTGCCGAACAGGCCCCGCAGATGCGCCTGCAGCGCAGCGATCGCGGCCTTCCTGTCGCGCTTCGCGACGGCCTCGACGATCGCGGCATGCTCGTCGATCACGGTCGCAAGCTTGATCTCGCGGCGGATGATGAGGTGACGGACCCGGTCCATCTGCGCCTTCGCGTTCTCGACGATGCTCCAGACGGCCGGATGGCCGCCGACATCCATGAGAAAGGCGTGCATGCGCTCGTCGGCCGCAAAGAACGCATCCAGATCGCCGGAACGGTGGTGCGTGCGCTGGTCGTCGAGGATGGCGCGCAGGCCCGCGATCTGCGGGCCGTCGATGCGCTCGACGGCCTCGGACAAGGCCGCGCACTCGATCGCCTCGCGCACGAACTGGCTGTCATAGACCTCGCTGAGGCCGATGGGCGCCACGAACGTGCCGAGTTGCGGATAGATGTCGACGAGCCGTTCCTCGGCAAGCTTGATCAGGGCTTCACGGACCGGCGTGCGGCTGACCCCGAGTTGCTGCGCGAGGTCCTGCTCGGAAAGCGGTGCACGCGGCACAAGGCGGCCATCGATGATCTCGCGCCGCAGGTACTGGTAGACCTGCTGCGCGATCGTCGTGCGCCGCTCGGCCACGAACCGTCCCGTCTTCACGCCTGCTTCGCCCAAGCTCATCGAGCGTCGTTCCCTCTGCCGGCTTCTTGACAGGGGTACTACCATACTAGTTCTGTGCAGAGTCAAGCTAGGTATTCAACCCATTATAATATTTTACTTATTTGGACCTTCGATCTCGGCGACGGCGGCGACGACGCGCGCAGGCGGCCGCCATTCGAGCTTGTCGAACGCCCCGCAACTGCGGCAGAGGGCGGCCCATGTGGCGTGCGGCTGCCCGCAGGTGCGGCAGGTCCAGGCCGGATCCGCCGGCGCATCGGCCGCACGCGCAAGCCAGGTCGCGGCGGCGGCGGGGTCGTCACCGCGGCTCTGCTCGATCCGCGCAAAGAGCCGGCAAAGCGCGGCACTCACTTCGCCACCGGACGCGGCGGCGGCCGCTTCGGCATGACGCTTCGCCTCTCCCCACAGCTCGGCTTCCAGTGCCGCTTCGGCCAGGGCCACATGGCTTTCCCGATGGTCCGGCGCGCCGCGCGCCAGACGCTCGACCTGCCGGAACCGGTCGAGCGGGTTTGCCGCCGGCCGCGCAAGCCGATGGGCGGCCGCAAGATCGGGATGCGGGCGACGCGACCATTCCTTCTCGATCAGGCTGGCGGCCGCGCGCAACCGTCCATCCCGTGCGTAGAGTCCGGCAAGGGTGGCGGTGATCTCGGGCCTGTCGGGGGCAAGGCGGTGCGCGCGCTCGGCGGCTGCCATTGCATCGCGCTTCAGGTCTTCGCGCGCGAGCTGGCGCGCACGTTCGTGCAGGACCGCCGCGGCATTCGCGTCGGCAAGCGACGGCGCCAGCAACTTGGTGCGCCGCGCACGTGCAAGCGTTTCGGCCGCGGCGGCCCAGTCGCCCGCACGGGTCTCGAGATCGACAAGGGTCGCCGTCACCCACGGCGCCGCAGGCTTCAGCTCGCGCGCACGACGGGTCAGCTCGAGCGCGCGCGCGTCCTCGCCGCCGCGCATTGCCTCCGCCACCAGCCCGCGCAACGCGGCGAACTCCGTCTCGGGGGATGCCCGCATCGCCTCCAGATGCCGGCGCGCGGCCGGCGCATCGCCGGAAAGCTGGGCGGCCTGGGCGGCCAGCAGCCTTGCAACCGGCGCATCGTCCAGCGCACGAGCGGCAAGGCGCGCCTGACGCTGCGCCTCGCCCGCCTCGCCCGCGGCGATCGCTACAAGCCCGCGCGCAAGCGCGGCATGGCCGCGCCGCGTTCGCCGCGCGCGCCGCCATTCCGTAAAGCGCCGTGGCGCGCCCGCGAGAAATCGCCAGATCCTGTCGGCAAGCACGAAGACGAAAGCAACCGCGAGCGCTGCCGCAACGAGTCCGCCGGCCGATGTATCGACACGCCAACCCGCGAACTCGACCGTTACGCTGCCCTGCATCCTCGCAAGCGCAAAGGCCAGCGCCATTGCCAGTGCCGCAAGAAGGAGGATGCCTGCCATTCGCCGCATGGCCGTTCCTTCAGCCGCCCGCCGGCACGAGACCGGCGAGTGCGGCGGCCGCACGCTCCGCCGACAGCCTGCGACGCGCCGTCTCGATCCAAGGCAGCAGTCCGGCGGCCCACGCATCGCCCTGCACGCCTTCGAGCGCGCCAAGCGCGCCGGCCAGATCGTCGACCGCCAGGCGTGCCTCGGCGCGCGCCACGCGCGCGGCCGGGCTGTCCCCCGGCACATCGCCCACGCGGCGGATCGAAAGGAAACCCTGCGCACGCTCGGCGATCTCGCCGAGAATTCCCGGCATGGACTGCGTGCGAGCAAGCGACACCGCCGCATTGGCAAGTGCGGTGAACCGCCGCGCGAGGCTCACCCGCGACTCGACGCCGTCCTTTGCCACCGCCGCCAGCGGTGTCGCATCGACTTCGGCCAACGCATCGCCGGCAAGATCGCGCACGGCGCCCAGCTCGGCGGAGAATGGCCGGCCCGCCGCTAGCGCGTCGCGCAACTGCGCCGTCGCAAGGCGGAGTTCCGCCCGGCGGGCACCCGCACGATCGCTGACCTGATCGACGATGCCGCCCTGCAGACGGCCGATCTCGGCCTGCACGCGCGCAAGCTCGTCGGCAAGCCGGCGGTTCTCGGCCGTCAGGGCCGCGATCGCCACCGCCTGCGCGGGATCGGCGGCCGGGCGCGCCTCGAGCGCCGCGATGCGCGCAGCCAGCGCCGCAATCTCGGCGGAGTCCGGCGCCGGGGCCGCGGCGGGCACCTCACGCGACTCCAGCGTTTTCAGCCGCGCCTCGATCGCAGAAAGGTCGACAGGCACAGCGGGTACGGCGGCGGGCCGCGCCTCGGCCTGTGCCACGCGACGGTCGAGTGCGGCAAGCCGCTGCTCGATCGCGCGATTGGCCATCATGCCGCCACCGGTCATTCCGCTTTGCCAGTAGGCCCAACCGAGAATTCCGAGGAGTGCTGCGATCAGGGCAATTGCCACCGGTACAAGCACGGCGGCACGCGGCTTTTCTCGCGGCGGCGGGGCCTTCTTCGGCGAGTCCTGCGCTGTCTTGCCGGGTATCTCGAACTTCGGCGGGGGGGCGTCCGAGGGCATGGCGGTTTCCTCCGCAAGTCTGTCGAGTGCATCGAGGAGAGCGGTCTCCTCCGGACGCGCGGCCGCGATCTCGGCACCGAACGGGACGTTCTCGCGATGAAGCGCATCGAACGCCGACTGGGCCAGTGCAACTGCCGCAACGCCGCCAAACTCGTCCGCAAGTCCCGCGCGATGCGCCGATCGCGCGAATATCTCCGCCGTCCGCGGCGAAAAGAAGGTCACCGCATCGATGCGGCCGGCGCGGAGCTCGGCCACGGCCGCATCCGGAAGTTCCGCCGCCGACTCGGCAACGTAGAGCGGCGTCCGGCGAACCTCGAATCCGTCCGCTGCAAGGGCACCGGCCAGATCGCCGGCCACGACCGTCCCGGCCGCGTGGACAAGCGCGCCGTCGGCCGGCTTCAGCCGCGCGCGAACCAGTGCCGCCAGCGCATCGACGTCGCCGCCCGCGACCTCGACCGTTCCGAAACCGGCCGTTCGCGCCGCTTCGGCGGTGGCGCTGCCGACGCAGAACGCCGGCAGGTCCCGCTCGCGCCGGATCTGGGCGAAGGCGCGCACGCCGTTGGCCGACGTGAAGAGCAACGCCTGCGCGCCGGCAAGATCGATCGCCGCATCCGCAAGCGGCGCGATCGAGATCATCGGCGCCAGCACGGCCTCATGCCCGTGCATGGCCAGCGCCACGGCAAACAGTTCCGCCTCGCCCAGGGGGCGCGTGACGAGAACGCGCAGTCGCCGCCGCGTCACCGGAAATACCCCGGACCGGCGCGGCGCTTGAGTTCCTCGCCGGCATCGCGGCCCATCGCCAGCGCCAGCGCGGCAGGCCCCTCGCGCGACGTCGTCATCAGACCCGAGCCGTCCGGGCGGACGACGAGGCCATCGAGGCGCAGCCGGTCGCCCGACACGGCCACAGCAAGCGCACCGATGGGCGTGCGGCACGAACCGTCGAGTTTCTCGAGCAGCCCGCGTTCCGCCGTCACGGCAATTCCGGTCGGCGCATGGTCGATCGCCGCCAGCAACGTGCGGACGCGCGCATCATCGAGGCGGCATTCGATCCCGATCGCACCCTGCGCGGCGGCAGGCAGCATGTCTTCGGGTTCCAGGACCGCCCGGACCGCTTCGGTCCGGCCAAGCCGGCGCAGGCCGGCATAGGCGAGAAACGTCGCTTCGACTTCCCCGCGCTCGACCTTGGCAAGCCGCGTATCCACGTTTCCGCGGAGCGGAACGATCTTCACGTCGGGCCGGCGCGACAGGAGCTGTGCGCCGCGCCGAAGCGATGCCGTGCCGACGACCGCGCCGTTGGGCAGGTCGTCGATCGACGCCACTGCCGGTCCGGCGATCAAGGCATCGCGCGGATCGTCGCGCTCGAGCATTGCGACAATGCCAAGGCCGTCCGGCAGCCAGGTCGGCACGTCCTTCATCGAGTGGACCGCCAGATCGATCTCTCCGGCAATCAGCGCCTCTTCGATTTCCTTGGTGAACAGCCCCTTGCCGCCCGCTTCGGCAAGCGTGCGGTCCTGGATGCGGTCCCCGGTCGTCTTGATGACGCGGATTTCGACAGCGTCGGGCGCGGCCAGGACCGGGTGCGCGTCGGCAAGCCGGCGGCGCGTTTCGTTCGCCTGCCACAGCGCCAGCGGCGAGCCGCGCGTGCCGATGCGCAATGTTTCCGAAAGTCTCGTCATTCTGCCCCTTTATCGCGTGCCCGGAAGGGCGCAAGCAAGGGCGCTTTCGGCCGCACGCCGGATGCGCTAAACCCGCCCGTCATGACGCTTGTACTGGGCATCGAGACAAGCTGCGACGAGACCGCCGTGGCCCTTGTCGACGACGCGCGCAAGATCCGCGCGGAGCGCGTGCTGTCGCAGACGCGCGAGCACGCGCCATATGGCGGCATCGTGCCGGAAATCGCCGCCCGCTCGCATCTGGCGCATCTCGAGGACCTCGTGCGCGGGACTCTGGCCGACGCGGCATGCGGCTGGGAGACAATCGACGCCATTGCCGCAACGACCGGTCCGGGCCTCATCGGCGGCGTCATCGTCGGCGCGACTTTCGCGAAGGGGGCAGCACTCGCCCGCGGCCTGCCCTTCGTCTCCGTCAATCATCTCGAAGGCCACGCCCTGTCGGCGCGCCTGTCGGACGACGTGCCGTTTCCGTTCCTGCTGTTGCTCGTATCCGGCGGGCACTGCCAGCTGCTTGCGGTGGAAGATGTCGGCCGTTACCGCCGGTTCGGCACGACGCTCGACGATGCCGTGGGCGAGGCATTCGACAAGGTGGCCAAGCTTGTCGGCCTTGGCTATCCGGGCGGCCCGGCGATCGAGAAGCTCGCCCGCGAGGGGGATGCGCGACGATTCGACCTGCCGCGCCCGCTTTCCGGCCGCCCGGGCTGCGACTTCTCGTTTGCCGGCCTGAAGACCGCCGTCCGCCAGATCGTCGACCGTCTCGGTACGCCCGACGCGCGCGCGAAGGCGGACATCGCGGCGTCCTTCCAGGCCGCAGTCGCGGATTCGCTGGCCGACCGTACGGCGAATGCCGCACGACGTTTCGTTCGCGAGTTTCCGTCCGGGCGCCATCTTGTCGTGGCGGGCGGCGTCGCGGCCAATCAGGCCTTGCGCGGGCGGCTGCAGCGCGTGGCAGCGGATGCAGGGCTGACACTGGTCGCCCCGCCCTTGCGGCTTTGCACCGACAATGCGGCGATGATCGCCTGGGCCGGGCTCGAACGGTTCGCGCGCGGCAACCGTTCGCCGCTCGATACGGCCTGCCGGCCGCGCTGGCCGCTTGAAGAACTGGCTGGCGCCACGTCATAATCGTCCTTGGCCGCTCGCGACTGGGCGGCCGCGTTCTCGGGGCGGGGCGGAATTCCCCACCGGCGGTGATTGCGTCCGATCAAGGCGCATCAGCCCGCGAGCGCCCGGCGGCAACGCCGGGGTCAGCAGAGCCGGTGAAATCCCGGCGCCGACGGTCAAAGTCCGGATGGAAGGGAACGGGTAAACGCGAACGCGTACTGCCGCAGGGCGGTGCGTGCGCGTGCCTGTTCGCGTGCCCGGGTCCGATCGTGTCGATCCACCTCTGGGAGCGGACAATGGCCCACGCCGACATCGCCTACATCGAAGCAAGCTGGCACGACGACATTCTCCTTGCAGGCCGAAAGGCTTTCCTTGCCGAACTGGCGAAGGCCGGGCGGCCGGAATCCAGCGTCGAGGTCCTCCGCGTACCAGGCAGCTACGAGATTCCCCTCGTCGCCAAGCGGCTTGCCGGCACCGGCCGGTTCCGAGCGATCGTCGCGGCCGGTTTCGTCGTCGACGGCGGGATCTACCGCCACGAGTTCGTCGCCCACGCCGTCATCGATGGACTGATGCGCGTGCAGCTCGATACCGGCGTGCCCGTGCTTTCGATGGTCCTGACGCCGCAGAATTTCCACGAACACGATGCCCATCGCGACTTCTTCATGCGGCACTTCGTCGTCAAGGGGGCGGAAGCCGCACGGGCCTGCCTGCGGACGATCGAACTGCACGAACGCCTCGGCATGCCCGCCGAAATCGCTTCGTGACGCGCGGTCACGCGTTCCGCTAGAACACTTGGCCATGAGCACGCGATTCAAGACCGCCGCCGTCGTCGGCGCCGGCGCATGGGGAACCGCACTTGCGCAGACGTTGGCCCGCGGCGGCCTTGACGTCACGCTTTGGGCGCACGAGCCGGCAACCGCCCGCGACATCGACGAGCGGCACGAGAACCCGGTGTTCCTGCGCGACGTGCCGCTCGAACCCTCGATCCGCTCGACGTCGCGCATCTTGGAGGCAGTCGCGGAGAAGGATCTTCTCGTCTGGGCCACGCCGGCGCAGCACCTGCGCCCGACGCTTGCCGACAGCGAGATGACGCGACCCGAGGGCGTGCCGATCCTGATCGCCAGCAAGGGCGTCGAGGGCATGAGCGGGCTGCTCATGAGCGAGATCGCCGCCCAGATCGCCCCGGAAAATCCGGTGGCGGTCCTTTCGGGGCCGACATTCGCGCGCGAGGTGGCCGAAGGAAAGCCGACTGCCGTAACGCTGGCCTGCGCCGACGAGGCGCTGTGCGCCCGGCTTGCCGCGTCGTGCGCGGCACCGTCGTTTCGTGTTTACCGATCCGACGACGTGACCGGGGCGCAGATCGGCGGCGCCGTGAAGAATGTCGTGGCGCTGGCCTGCGGCATCGTCGAAGGCCGGGGAATGGGCGACAACGCGCGCGCGGCCCTGATGACACGCGGGCTTTCGGAGATGGTCCGTCTCGGTGTCGCCAAGGGCGGCCGGGCGGAGACGCTCATGGGGCTGTCGGGCCTCGGCGATCTGGCGTTGACCTGCAACAACGACCAGTCCCGCAACATGCGCCTTGGCATCGCGATCGGCAGCGGCATGTCGCGCCACGACGCGATGGACCATCCCGACCTGGGCCTGCGCCACTCGGTCGTCGAGGGCGTGGAAGGCGCGCATTCCGTCGGACAGCTTGCCGCGAATCTCGGCGTCGAGATGCCGATTTGCCGGGCCGTCGCCGCGATCCTGCACGAGGGGGCCGACGTCGGCGCAACGATCGCCGCGCTGCTTGCCCGGCCGCTGAAGGACGAGCGGCAATGAAGTACTGGCTGATGAAGAGCGAGCCGGACGTCTATTCCTGGTCGAAGCTGGTGGCGGAAAAGCGCGGCAAGTGGGATGGCGTGCGCAACCACACGGCCAAGCTCAATCTCAAGGCGATGCGCGTCGGCGACCGCGCGTTCTTCTACCATTCGAACATCGGCAAGGAGATCGTCGGCACGATGACGGTCGTGCGCGAGGCTTATCCGGACACGTCCGCCGAGAAGGGCGAGTGGTTCATGGTCGACGTCGAGCCGCTCGAGGCGGCAAAGACGGCGCTCCCGTTGGCCGAGATCCGCGCCATTCCCGAACTCAAGGACATGATGCTCGTGAACAATTCGCGCCTCTCCGTCCAGCCGGTAACGGCCGCGGAATGGAAAGCCGTCTGCCGGCGGCTTGGCGTAGCGGCTTGAGCGTCCTCTGCCGCCTTGACGAATTGGCCGACCCCGGCGCGCGGGGCTTCGATTGCGGCGAAGGCGCCGCGCGCCGCTCCATCCTCGTCGTGCGAAAAGCGGGCCGCGTCTACGGTTACGCGAATGTCTGCCCGCACGCCGGAGCGCCGCTCGACTGGATGCCAGGCGCCTTCCTCGACGAGGAGGGGCGCTTCCTGTGCTGCGGCAGTCACGGCGCGCTGTTCGGCATCGAGGACGGGCTTTGCGTCGCGGGCCCGTGCATCGGGCGGCACCTGACGCGCCTGACCGTCGAGATCGTCGAAAGCGGGCTGGAATGCGCGGCGGTGACGTGGCCCGACGCCCCGGCCGGCCCCGTGATACCGCGCTGACAGGCCGCACCCGACCGCCTTGCCATACGCCATACGGCCGGACTAAAACCGCTCCAAGACCATAAGACGCGGCGCATTTCCGCCGTGCCAGCGACCGGAGGCGCCGTCCATGTCGAACGAGCTTTTCCCCGTGCCCGATGCCATCGCCAAGGCAGCCCTTGTCGACGCCGCCAAGTACAAGGCGATGTACGAGAAGTCGGTCGCCGATCCGACGGGCTTCTGGGCCGAGCACGGCAAGCGCATCGACTGGATCAAGCCCTTCACGAAGGTCAAGAACACCGCGTTCACCGGCGAAGTCCCCATCAAATGGTTCGAGGACGGCACGCTCAACGTGTCGGCCAACTGCCTCGACAGGCATCTGGCCAAGCGCGGAAACCAGACGGCGATCATCTGGGAAGGCGACGACCCGAACGAGAGCAAGCACATAACCTACCGCGAGGCCTACGAGGCCACGTGCCGGATGGCGAACGTGCTCAAGAAGCACGGCGTCAAGAAGGGCGACCGCGTCACGATCTACTTGCCGATGATCCCCGAGGCGGCCTATGCGATGCTCGCCTGCGCGCGCATCGGTGCCATCCACTCGATCGTCTTTGGCGGCTTCTCGCCCGACAGTCTTGTGGGCCGCATCCAGGACTGCGATTCGAACTTCATCATCACCGCCGACGAAGGGCTGCGCGGCGGCCGCAAGGTGCCGCTCAAGGCCAACGCCGACGTCGCCGTGAAGTCGTGCCCGTCGGTGCGCAAGATGCTGGTCGTCAAGCGCACGGGCGGCAAGGTCGACTGGGATCCCGCGCGCGACATCTGGTACCACGAGGAGGCGGCTGGCGTTCCGGCCGAATGCGCGCCGGCGGAGATGAACGCCGAGGATCCGCTCTTCATCCTCTATACGTCGGGCTCGACCGGCAAGCCCAAGGGCGTGCTGCACACGTCGGGCGGCTATCTCGTCTACGCCTCGATGACCCACCAGTACGTCTTCGACTACAAGGACGGCGACATCTACTGGTGCACCGCCGACGTCGGCTGGGTCACGGGCCACAGCTACATCGTCTACGGCCCCATGGCCAACGGCGCCACGACGCTGATGTTCGAGGGCGTGCCGAACTATCCGGACAGCTCGCGCTTCTGGCAGGTCGTCGACAAGCACAAGGTCAACATCTTCTATACGGCACCCACCGCGATCCGCGCGCTGATGCGCGAGGGCGAGGCGCCGGTCAGGAAGACAAGCCGCAAGACGCTGCGGATCCTCGGCTCGGTCGGCGAGCCGATCAATCCCGAGGCCTGGCTCTGGTATCACAATGTCGTGGGCGACGGGCGCTGCCCCATCGTCGACACGTGGTGGCAGACCGAGACGGGCGGCATCCTCATAACCCCGCTGCCCGGCGCAATCGCGACCAAGCCGGGTTCGGCGACCAAGCCCTTCTTCGGCGTGAAGCCCCTGCTTGTCGACAACGACGGCAAGATCCTCGAGGGCGCCACGGACGGGAACCTGTGCATCGCCGACAGCTGGCCGGGCCAGGCCCGCACCGTGTTCGGCGACCACAAGCGCTTCATCGAGACCTACTTCTCGACGTTCAAGGGCTACTACTTCACCGGCGACGGCTGCCGACGCGACGAGGACGGCTACTACTGGATCACCGGCCGCGTCGACGACGTGATCAACGTGTCCGGCCACCGCATGGGCACGGCCGAGATCGAGAGCGCGCTTGTCGCCCACCCGAAGGTCGCCGAGGCCGCCGTCGTGGGCTACCCGCACGACATCAAGGGCCAGGGCATCTACGCCTATGTCACGCTCAAGGCCGGCCAGCAGACCAGCGAGGAGCTCCGCAAGGAACTCGTCGGCTGGGTGCGCAAGCAGATCGGTCCCATCGCCTCGCCCGACCTCATCCAGTGGGCGCCCGGCCTGCCGAAGACGCGTTCTGGCAAGATCATGCGCCGCATCCTGCGCAAGATCGCCGCCAACGAGCATTCGGCGCTCGGCGACACCTCGACGCTGGCCGATCCCGCCGTGGTCGATGATCTCGTCACCAACCGGATGAACAAGGGCTAGGCCTTCCTTCGCCGCGCGGCTTTCGCCAGCCGCGCGGCATCCCTATATTCGGGCGCATGACAATGCGTCCGATCATCGGGTTCGCAGGCGCCGGCCTGCTGTTCTGGTCCCTGCTGTGCCTCGGCCTGTGGGCCATCGTGGCACTGGGCGGCGATCTCCTGCACTGGATCGTGACGTCGCTTCTCGGCGCGGCCAGGGACGGCGTGGCCGTGGGAATCCTGCGGTTCGTCGAGGCGTTCGGCACGGTCGTGGTCGCCTGGGTGTGGCTCGCCGGTGCGGCCCTGATCGCGTTCCTCGGATGGCTGGCGCGCTCGGCCACGCGCGACAGCGCGACGATCCGCGTCGCCACGTTCCGCACCGGCGACTGGGAAATGCGGGAAATGAAGGACGTGACGCCGCCGCGCGACCCGGACCACGACGTTCCCCGCCTGCCGGGCCG
>JAEUKX010000054.1 GCA_016794025.1 Rhodospirillales bacterium
GGCGGGCCGGGCTTCGGGCGGCCGCCGGGGCCTCCGCCACGCTGAGGCCTTGCGTTTGCGCGCCCGCGCGCGCTGGGGTATCAGACGGTCCGAAATCGGCAAATCGACGGATACGCGCGTGATCGAAAAGCAGAAACTCAAGGCCATCAGCGGCTTCCCGGAATGGCTGCCGGAATTGCGCATCGTCGAACTGCAGTGGCTCGACCGCATCCGCGCGATCTTCGAAAGCTACGGCTATGCGCCCATCGAGACGCGCTCGATCGAGCCCGTCGAGGTACTGCTGAAGCAGGGTGACACCGACAAGGAAATCTACGCGATCCGCCGCCTGCTGGCCGAGCCGGGCGAGGACGCCACGCCCGAACACGCGCTGCATTACGACATGACCGTGCCGATGGCACGCTACGTGGCGGCGAACCTCAACGAGCTTGTCTTCCCCTTCAAGCGCTACCAGATGCAGAAGGCCTGGCGCGGCGAGCGTCCGCAGGAAGGCCGCTTCCGCGAATTCTACCAGTGCGACATCGACGTGATCGACACACGCGAGATCCCGTTGCATTTCGACGCCGAAATGCCCGCGATCGTGTTCGAGACGCTCGACGCGCTGGGCGTGGGCCCCAGCGTCACCAAGCTCAACAACCGCAAGATCCTCGCGGGCTACTACGAGGGGCTGGGCATTGCGGACGCCGCCAACGCGATCCGTATCGTCGACAAGCTGGACAAGATCGGCGCCAAAGGCGTGTCCGAGATGCTCGCGAAGGAGCTTTCGCTGTCGCCCGACGCCGTCGGCAAGATCCTGGCGCTGACCGAGATCCGCGGCACCGACGCCGCGATCCTCGGGCAGGTCGAGAAGCTCGGCGTGAAATCCGAAACGCTGGAGAAGGGCCTATTCGAGCTCGGCTTCGTGATGAAGGAGCTCGAGCGATTTCCGAAAGGCAGCTTCGTGGCCGATCTTTCCATCGCGCGCGGGCTCGCCTACTACACGGGCTCGGTCTACGAGACGAAGCTCGCCGATTTTCCGGATTTTCCGACCGTGTGCGGCGGCGGGCGCTACGACAACCTCGTGGGCTCGCTCATCAATCGCCGGTTGCCGGGCATCGGCATTTCCATCGGCCTTACGCGCATCTTCTGGAAACTGCAGAAGGAAGGCCGCCTGAAGCCGACGCGCAAGACGCCGACCGACATACTGGTGGTCTTTCCGCGCGGTGGCGACTACGCCTCGGTCGCCGCGGCCGCACGCACGCTGCGCGCGCGCGGCCTCAAGGTCGAGATGTACCACGAGGACCGCAAGTTCGACGCGCAGCTCAAGTATGCCAACGACAAGGGCATCCCCTTCGTCTGGTTCTTGCCGGAAGCGGCCGGCGCTTCCCACCGGGTGCGCGACATGGCGACGGGCCGGCAGACCGATGCCGATCCCGCGACCTGGCACCCCTCGGGCGTCCAATGATCGGCCGCCGCGCGATCCTTTCGGGGATCGGTTGCGCCGCGCTGCCGCTCTCGCGCGCACTTTCGCAGGCGGCCACCGCGGGCGGACAAGTCATGGCCGCCAGCGGCTATCGCGTGGAGTTCGACGAATATCCGGCGTCTGGCCCGCTCGCGCTCGTGCTGATGCACGGGAAGAACTCGTTCAATCGCGTTGCGAACATTCGCGCCTTCGCCGAGAAGATCGCGGCGGCGGGCACGACGGTCGTGGTGCCGAACATGCCGTGGGGCCGGACCTGGAACGGCACGGCCGACGACGCGAAGGCGGCCGTGGATGCGCTGGTCGCGCGAGCCGCAGCCGCGGGAAAGCGCGTGGTGGTCGGCGGGCTCAGTCTTGGTGCCACTTTCGCGATGGTCTGGCGGCCGGCCGATCCGCCACCGGCGGTCGTGGCAAAGGCGTTCCTCAATCCCGGCGGCCTGCTCGACATGACGCCGCCGACGGCGCCGTTCTGGCGACGGGTGACGCCGGAAGTTGAACGCGCAAAGGCACTGGAAGCGGCGGGGCAGGGGCGCGTCGCGGTCCGCTTCACGGGCTCGAACGCGGTGGGCACGAGCTTTGTCGAGGAGACCTACACGACGACGCCCGAGATCTATCTTTCCTTCCATGACACGGCACGATTCCCGAGCGTGCGTGCGGCGCTGCCCATGACGCGCCTGCCGGTCTTCTGGTCGAGCGGCACGCGCGACCCGACGGCGAGCGCCAAGAGGCGCAGCTTCGACATGCTGGCGGGTCACCCCGCGAGTGTCTTTCTCGAGCCTGAGGGCGACCATAATTCGGCATTCGTCCCGGCGGCCGATCCGCTGGCGGCTTGGCTCAAGGCGAATTTCGCGCGCGGGTAGGCGAGTCAGGCGGGCGGGACGATCGGCCTGCCGTGCGGCGTTTCAAGCGCCGCGCGGTTCCAGGCGGCGGCCCGTTCGGCAAGGCGCCCGGGCGTGGCGACGCCCTTCTCGACGACGAGCCGCTCCAGCGCCCGCAGCCAATGGCGGTAGTAGGTTTCGCCGGTGTCCGGATCGCCGTGTGCCTGCGCATGACGGATTTCGGTCGACAGCGCATCTGCCCATTCCGTCCAGCTGAACAGCCCCTTCTGCTGGAGCGCCACCGCCATCGCGAATGCCTGTGCTTCCCACGGCGCGCCGAAGACGGGGCCCTCGGCATCGCACGGCAGGTCGGGCAGTTCGGAAAGCGCCGGCCGCGTGCTCATGTCGCTGCCTCCAGATAGCTTTCCCACGCATCGACCGAGACGCTGAGTGCCGGGTCGGTGCCCGCGCCCCACAATTCGGGCCCGGCGAACCGCACCGTGTAGAGCCATTGTGGTGCTTCGCCTTTTCCAAGCGCGTTGCTGTCCGGAAAGACATGTCCGCCGTGGTTCAGCTCGATCACGCCCGTGCGCCCGCGCACGTAGCGGGGCAGCCGCGTGTGCGTGGCCGGGTGCATGTTGCGCATCCGCACTCGCTCGCCGACCACGTAGCGCGCCGGCTTCTCGACGTCGCGGACCGTGCCTGGTTTTCCCTTGCCGAGGATCCCCGCGACTTCGTCGGGCTGGCCGATGCGTGGGACGCGGCCCGGTGGAAGCAGCGCGCGGCCGGCGGCGATCTCGTCGGCGCGGACGAGGCCGCGTTCGGCCAGCAGCTTCTCGAGCGCGGCAAACCAGATCTCGAAATAGGTCATCGAAAGGTATTGCGCCGGCGGCAGGCTTTCGCGCGCGAAGCGCGACATGTCGAGGTTCCAGGCGCCGGTCCGCGCCATCGCGATTGCCATTGCGAAGACGCGGCGTTCCCATTCCGCGTGGAAAAGCGGGTCAGTCTCGGCGTCGGGCACGACGGGGCCGAAGCCCATCATGCCGCCCATGTCGGCCGCCCCGTTCATTGCGCGGCCTGCGCGGGCGTCAGGGGCAGGCCGACCCCGATCATGCTGTCGCGCGTCACGAGCCGGGCCAGCGCCGCCTCGTCCATTCCGTCGGTTCCTTCGGGCCGTTCGGGCAGCACGAAGTAGCGGATTTCGGCCGTCGAATCCCAGACCTTGATCTGCGTGCCCGGTGGCAGGTCCAGGCCGAAATCCTTGAGGACGCCGCGCGGATCAAGCACGGCGCGCGAGCGATAGGGGGCGGACTTGTACCAAACCGGCGGCAGCCCCAGCACCGGCCACGGGTAGCAGGAGCACAACGTGCAGACGATCAGATTGTGTTCGGTGGGCGTGTTGGCGACGGCGACCATGCTTTGCCCGCCCGGATAGCCAAGCGCGGCGATGGCTGCCGTCGCATCGGAAAGCAGCCATTCCCGGTAGGCAGGATCGGTCCATGCCCGCGCGACCACATGGGCGCCGTTGCGCGGCCCGATCTTCTTCTCGTAGGTCTCGATCAGCGCGTCCAGCGTCGCCGGGTGGACATAACCCTTCTCGACAAGCACGCTTTCAAGCGCGCGCACGCGCAAATCGATTTCCGACAGTTGCGTGCCGCCATCGTGGTCATGATCATGGTCGTGATCGTGATGGGCGTGCGGGGGACGTGCGGGGGGCATGCGTTGTCCTTGGAGCGATTGCACCGACGAAGAGCTATCAAAATTGCGGTGCGCCGAATACGGCATACAATCGAAGGGCGCGCAGGCGTCCAGATAGTTATTCGTATTTATTAAATGGGAAAATGCGCCGGCGTGGCGGCGACCGATTGCGACCGACCATCCCCGTTGATCGGGCCGGCGATTTGGTTCAATATTCCTATCCATCGGCGACGAAAAATTCCAAAAAAGCGCGCTGGAGACTCGCGACATCAGTTTGTTTTCAAATGGATAAATGGTTTACGTCGCCTGTTATCGCGCCCGAAATTTTCCCGGACATTGATCTTCGCGGCGCCCGCGGCATGATGCGGCCATGACCCAGATCGTCGACAGGCTCATTGCCGTTTTTGACAGCCCTTCGGGGCGCTCCACCTATGGCGAAGGCATCACGCAGCGCGAGCATGCACTCCAGTCGGCGTGGCTCGCCGAGAAGGAGGGGGCAAGCCCCGCGCTCGTCACGGCGGCGCTGCTTCACGATGTGGGCCACCTGCTGCATGATCTTGGCGAGGATGTCGCCGAGCGCGGCATCGACTCCCGCCACGAGGCGCTGGGGGCGGCGTTCCTGATGCGCCATTTCGGCGAGGATGTCGTGGGGCCGGTGGCACTGCACGTGGAAGCCAAGCGCTATCTGGTCTCGGCGGAGCCGGGCTATGCGGAAAAGCTGTCGGAAGCGTCGGTCCGGTCGCTCGAGCTGCAGGGTGGGGCGATGTCGAAAGCCGAGGCTGAACGCTTCGCTTCCAAGCGCTTTGCCAAGGACGCATTGCGCCTGCGGCGCTGGGACGAGGAAGCAAAGCTCGTGGACTACGTCACGCCGGAGCCGGCGCACTTCCGCAAATTCGTCGAGGCGGCGCTGCGATAGGCGGCGTCAGACGACCGTACGGCGCGCAAGCTCGTAAAGGGCGATCGCCGCGGCGTTGGAGACGTTGAGGCTTTCCACGCCCTTTTCCATCGGAATGCGCACCAGAAGGTCGCAGCGCTCGCGCGTGAGCCGACGCAGGCCTTCGCCCTCCGCGCCCACGACCAGCGCGATCTTGCCCGTCAGGTCGGCCTGGTTGATCGGCGTCTGCGCCTCGCCCGCAAGGCCCACGCACCAGAAGCCCGCGGCCTTGAGCCGGTCGAGCGCGCGCGCAAGGTTCACCACGCGCACGAAGGGCACGCGCTCCAACGCACCCGATGCGGCCTTGGCCATCACGGCCGTCGCGGCCGGCGAATGTCGTTCCGGCAGGATCACGGCGGCGACGCCGAAACCGGCGCAGCTTCGCAGGATCGCGCCGATATTGTGCGGATCGGTCACCTGGTCGAGGACCATCACGCGCGCCGTGTCCTGCCCTTCGGTCGCGCGCACGATGTCTTCGAGATCGGGATCTTCCAGCCCCTCGACGAGTGCGGCGAGCCCCTGATGCACCGCCGCGCGCGGCAGCAGCCGGTCGAGCGTCTCGCGGCTCACGATCTCGGCATCGGGCAGGCCGTTGGGGTGATCCTCGGCCAGCGTGGCAAGGCGCGGGCCGATGGTCGCCTCGACTTCGCCCGACACGGCGATGCGCAGGATCTTGCGATTCGGATTGGCGATTGCGGCCAGGACAGGGTGGATGCCGTAGAGCCACACGCGGTTGCCGCCGGCCTCGGGACGGCCGGAATCGGTCTGCTCGCGGGCCGCCTGCCGGTCATCGCGGCGCGGTGGGCGGGGTGGGCGCTGCGGGCGGTCGTCACGGAACGGGCGCTCGGGGCGGCCGCCATGATCGGACCGGCCGCCCTGATCGGGACGGAACGCGCGGCCGGAATGGCTGGGTTGCCGTTCGCTCCTGTCGGGCTTTTCGCCGCGCTCGAATCGACCGGGCTTGCCGAAACGGGCGGGTTTGCCGCCGAATCCGCTTTTCGGGCCGGGCTTTTGGCCGGACCTGCCCCGGTGGCCGGTGCTGCCGTCCTTGCCCTGACGGCCACCGAAGCCGCCGCGGCCGGACGGGTGCTTGCCTTTGCTCATCGCGGCGCTTAATATTCGGAATTGGAACGTTATTCAAGTCGTGCGCGCCAGCCGTTTCCGGTTCGGGAAGGCTGGAGCGCTCGGCTTGTTTTGTCATGAGGTTTTGCCATTGACTTACAGCCCCCTTCCTCTTTAAACCCCGGGTCCGCAACGCATGCCCTTCGGAGACTAAGAATCCCGGGGTAGCGCGATGCTCCGTAAAAGGCCGAATTTCCGTCCAACCGGCGGTCCCGCAAGGGATGCCCGGCGGGGCGGGTTTCAGCCCGAAGCGGGCGACGGATGGAGGGGTGGCCGAGCGGTCAATGGCAGCAGACTGTAAATCTGCCCTCTTCGGAGTTCGAAGGTTCGAATCCTTCCCCCTCCACCACCGTCCCGCCGGGGGACGACACGTACGGGACGACGACGACACGAGATTGAAGCGAGGTGACGGCACGAAGCGAGCGACAGAGGCGAAAATCAGGCGGGTGTAGCTCAATGGTAGAGCTCCAGCCTTCCAAGCTGGCTACGTGGGTTCGATTCCCATCACCCGCTCCACTCGCCGGACCTGACGCCCCTCGACCGACTGCCGCACACCGCACGGAACACGCAACCGCCTGAACGACCACCAACGCACGATCGGGAAGAGCCACATGTCGAAAGCGAAATTCGAGCGGAACAAGCCGCACTGCAACATCGGGACGATCGGGCACGTTGACCACGGGAAGACGTCGCTGACGGCAGCGATCACGAAGATCCTGGCGGAGACGGGTGGTGCGACGTTCATGGCGTA
>JAEUKX010000058.1 GCA_016794025.1 Rhodospirillales bacterium
ATGGAAGAACTCTTCCTGCGTGGCGTCCTTGCCGGCGATGAACTGCACGTCGTCGACCAGCAGCACGTCCACCGAGCGGAACTGCTCCTTGAAGGACATCGTGTCCTTGAAGCGCATCGCGCGGATGAACTGGTACATGAACTTCTCGGCCGACAGGTACAGGACGCGGCGCTGCGGATGGCGCTTGCGGATGTGCCAGGCGATGGCATGCATCAGGTGCGTCTTGCCGAGGCCCACGCCGCCATAGAGGAACAGCGGGTTGAACGGCACCTTCGATTCCTCCGCCACGCGGCGCGCGGCGGCGAGCGCGAACTCGTTCGACTTGCCCTGCACGAAGGTCTGGAACGTGAAGCGCGGGTCGAGCGGGGCGCCGAAATCCTCGGCCTCGTCGCCGTTGCGCGCGGGCTGGGCGGCCGGCAGCGGCGCGCGCAGGGCGGCACTCGCCATCGGGCGCACCGGCGCGGCCGGGGCGGCGGACTGGGCCGAAACCGTGCCGGCGGCGGCCTGCACCACGATCTCGACGGTGCGCACGAGCTTGTTCTCGGCGCGCCACAGCGTCTTGATGCGGTCGGAATAGTGCTGGCGCACCCAGTCCTGCATGAAGCGGGTGGGCACGGCGATGCGCACGGTGCCTTCCTCGACCGAGACCAGCGTCAGCGGCTTGAGCCAGCTCTTGTACGCCGCCTCGCCGAACTCGCCCTTGAGACGGGCGCGCACGCGCACCCATTGGGCTTCGAGGGAGGGACCGAATTCCTGCGAACGCATGCGCGTTACTCCTGCGTCCACGGGAGACCGGCGGCCTTCCAGCCGCCGCTGCGGCCGCGATGGCCTTCGCCGTCGCGATCGCCTTCGAAACCGCCGGCAAGGTTGTAGGCCCGGCGGAAACCCTGTGCCGTCATCGCCATCGCGGCCGCGCGCGAACGCCCGCCCGAACGGCAGATGAAGATGGCCGGCGCCCCGCGGTCGACCGCACCGGCGACGGCGGCGGCGAATTCGGGGTTGGGGACCATCAGGGCCCGGCCGTCGGCGGCCGCGGCATAGTTCTGCCAGGCGACGAAGAGGGGCGCCTTGCCGAGCTTGCCCAGGTCGGGCACGCCCACGAATGTCCATTCCGCGCGCGAGCGCACGTCGATCAGCACGGCCGTCCGGTCCGAGGCGAGCATCTCCCACGCCGCGCGGGCGTCGATGTCGCCGGCATAGCCGGCATCCGCCCCCGTCTCCGATTTCCTCGCCGCCTCAGCCATTGCCCGAACCGCCCCCGTCCAACTCGTTCCCGCCGTACACATCCGCACGTCGCATCCTGCGGCCGGCTTTCTCGCTTAGGAGAAGCGGCGGCGCAAGGCGGGCGTGCGGGCCCGCCGCGTTATTCTCAACTCGAGGAAGGGCGGATCGCGGAACGGCGGTAGGCGGGGCGGGCGGATTCCGTGCGGCGGCGGCCGATCGGCCGCAGCGCGCACTCGGGACGGATGGAGGAATTCACTTTTGGAAACCCCTGTTCCTGCGTCTGGTCGGTTCCAGACTTGTTGTCGTGGCGCAGACCGCGGCGGACTGCGCGCCGGTTCTGGCCCTCCGGCTCGTCGTTGCGGCGATGGCGAAGGGAAAATTCCGAACGGCGTCGCATTTCGTTTTCCCGCTCCGCTTCAGCCTGCAAGTCCGCGCCGAACCCTGACGTCGTTCCGGATTTCACAACCGGAATTTTCGGTCGTCCCGCTGTCGCGCGATCGTCTCTTTCGTCTCGTGCGCGGCATGGTGATTGTCGCGCGGGAAGAAACAGGATCGTTCGTCGGCGGACCGACGGGCTGACTAAATCACGACGCCCAGCGACTCGCAACAGGTCCGAACTGCGAACGCGCGAATCGCATGTGCTGTTGCCTTCATGCGACTCCCGGCGCGATGAAAAATATCGTGGGCATGCGAACTAAATTGCGTGCTTCAGGTAGCGCGCGGTGCGCGCGCGGAGATTCAATGACTTGCGGCGCGATGCGCACTCGCTTGTGCAAGCATGCGCCTTACGCACGCACGCGGAGATTCCGGTCCTCGCCGAAATGCAAGCGCCGTCTTCGCATTTCTGCGAAGACGGCGCGAAGCGGGAAGCGTGTCCGTCGCGCGGGAAATCCGCGCGCGGAAATTTCAGGCCTTGATCGCCTTGATGCGCGCGGACAGGCGCGAGATCTTGCGCGACACCGTGTTCTTGTGCACGACGCCGACCTTCGCGGTGCGCATCAGGATCGGCTGCGCGGCCTTGAGGGCGGCGGCGGCCGCGGCCTTGTCGCCGGCGGCGATCGCGTCCTCGACCTTGGCGACATAAGAACGCATGCGGCTGATGCGCGTGCGGTTGACTTCCGTGCGCCGCAGCGTCTGGCGCGCGGCCTTCTTGGCGGACTTGGTATTGGCCATCGTTTTCCGTCTTCCGAAATGGGTTTTCCGGGCGCGCGAATGCCGCGCGGCCCTTGCGTGAAAGGCGGCGGGTTATAGCCCCGCCGAAAGGGTCCGTCAACAGGCCGGGATCAGCGGTTTTTCCAGGCCGGCGGACGCTTCTCGGCGAAGGCGGCCATGCCTTCCTTCTGGTCTTCGGTCGCGAAGGTGGCGTGGAACAGCCGGCGCTCGAAGCGCACCCCCTCGGCCAGCGTCGTTTCGTAGGCCCTGTTGACCGCTTCCTTGGCCATCATCACGACAGGGCGCGACAGCGAGGCGATCTTCTCGGCCGCCTTCAGCGCCTCGGCCATCAGTTCGGCCGCCGGTACCACACGGCTGACAAGTCCGGCGCGCTCGGCCTCGGCGGCGTCCATCATGCGGCCCGTGAGGCACATCTCCATCGCCTTCGACTTGCCAACGAAACGGGTCAGGCGCTGGGTCCCGCCCGAACCGGGGATCGTGCCGATCGTGATCTCGGGCTGGCCGAATTTCGCGGTATCCGCGGCGATGATGAAATCGCACATCATCGCCACCTCGCAGCCGCCGCCCAGCGCGAAGCCCGCGACCGCGGCCACGACCGGCTTGCGGCATACCGTGATGCGCTCCCAGCCCTTGGTGATGAAGTCGCCCAGATAGACGTCCATATAGGTGCGCGACGCCATCTCCTTGATGTCGGCCCCGGCGGCGAAGGCGCGCTCCGAGCCCGTCAGCACGATGCAGCCCACGTTGTCGTCGGCCTCGAAGGCGTCGAGCGCCTGGCCCAGCTCGTCGATCAGCGCCGCGCACAGCGCGTTGAGCGCCTTGGGCCGGTTGAGCGTGACGATGCCGACCTTGCCCTTGGTCTCGACCAGGATGTTCTCGTAGGCCATCGCGAAATCCTCACTCCGGTGACAGGAAAAAACGCACGAGCGTGCGGCCAGCGCCGCCCGGCGGAAACTCGATGACGAGCCGCTCGCCCTCGCGCGCGAAACGGCCCACGCCGTCCGCCCGCCAGCCGAGCTGGGGCAGCGTGGCGGCATAGAAGTCGAGCACGGCGGCGCGCGTGGGGGCGCCCTCGGCCAGCGATTCGACCACGCGGCCCTGGGCGGCGTCGAAGACCGTCGCCTCGCCCGCCGAGGAAAGCCCGGCCATCAGCGGCAGGTCCTCGATCCCGTCCACGAACGCGTCGGCCGCGCGGACCGGGCCGGCGAGCGCGACGGCAAGAAGGACGGCAAGGACGGTGCGGCGCATGGCGACCCTCATACGTCAGCGCTGGCAGCGCGGACAATAGAAAGTGGAACGGCCCGACTGGACGATGCGCCGGACAGTGCCCGTGCAGCCCTTCGTGCGGCACGGCTCGCCCGCCCGGTCGTAGACGCGCCAGCTGTGCTGGAACCAGCCCAGTTCGCCCGACGCCTGCACGTAGTCGCGCGCCGACGAGCCGCCCGCGCGGATCGCGTCGCCAAGCGTTTCCTTGACCGCCTTCAGCAGGGCGGCCGCCTTCTGCGCGCGCACCGTGCCCGCCCGGCGCCGGGGCGACAGGCCGCAGCGGTTGAGCGCCTCGCACACATATATGTTGCCGAGCCCCGCGACGTTGCGCTGGTCGAGGAGTGCCGCCTTCAGCGGCGCCTTCGATCCCGCAAGCGCCTTTTCCAGGGCCGCGGCATCGAAGGCGTCGTCGAGCGGCTCGGGGCCCAGCTCGCTGAAGCGCCTGTCCCCGGCAAGATCCGCGTCCTCGACGAGATCGACCACGCCGAAGCGGCGCGGATCGGTGAAGCGCACCTGCGCGCCGTCGTCCATGACGAATTCGACATGGTCGTGCGGACCCGCCGCGGGCTTGCCGTCCTTCACCAGGACGAGCCGGCCCGACATGCCCAGATGCACGAGCAGCACCGCCCCGCGGTCGAGCGCGACGACGATCCATTTGGCGCGGCGGGCGACCGACACGACGCGCGCACCGGTCACGCGCTGGACGAAGCCCTCGGGAATGGGCGTGCGGATGTCGGCCCGGCGCTGGATGACGCGCGCGAAGCGGCGGCCTTCGAGGTGCGGCCGAAGGCCGCGGACGACAGTTTCGACTTCGGGGAGTTCGGGCATGGCGGGGCCGAGAGGCTGCCCCAGCGCCCTCCCCTTTTCCAGTGCCGCGCGCTATGGTGCGCCCCGCAATGTCCCAAGCGCCTGACGACACGACCCATTTCGGCTTCCGCGAGGTGCCCGCCGCCGCCAAGGCCGGGCTCGTGCGCGAGGTTTTCGATTCCGTCGCCGGGCGCTACGACCTGATGAACGACCTGATGTCGCTGGGCGTGCACCGGCTGTGGAAGGCGGCCTTCGTGCACGAGGTGGCCCCGCGCGCGGGCGAACGCTTCGTCGACCTGGCCGGGGGAACCGGCGACATCGCCGTGGCACTCCTCGAACGCGGCGCCGACGTGATCGTGTGCGACTACAACGAACAGATGGTGCGCCAGGGCCGCAAGCGCGCGGCCGACCGCGCACTGGTGCCGGGCCCGGCCTGGGCCGTCGGCGACGCGATGGCGCTGCCCTTCGCGTCGGCCAGCGTGGACGGCATCACCATCGCCTTCGGGCTGCGCAACGTGACCGATCCGGCGAAGGCGCTGGCGGAAGTCCGCCGCGTGCTGAAGCCGGGCGGGCGCTTCAATTGCCTTGAGTTCAGCCGGCTCGCCCTGCCGCTGCTGGACCGGCTCTACGACACCTATTCCTTCGAGGTGCTGCCGCGGCTGGGCCAGTGGGTCGCGGGCGATGCCGAAAGCTACCGCTATCTGGCCGAAAGCATCCGCCGCTTTCCGCCGCAGGAAAAGCTCGCCGACATGATGCGCGCGGCCGGCCTGTCGCTCGTCTCGTACCGCAACCTGTCGGGCGGGATCGCCGCCATCCACCGCGGCTGGCGGACCTGATGCTGCTGCGCCTGCCCGGCCATCTGGTGCGCCTCGCCAAGATCGCGCGCACGCTTGCCGCCTACGACGCGCTGGAAGCCTTCGGCCTTGCCGACGCGCTGCCGCTGGCGGGCCGCATTGCCGCACGCCTGCGCCGGCCGGGCCTGCCCGCGCGGCCGGGCCAGCGGCTGGCGCTGGCGCTGGCCGAGCTGGGACCGGGCTTCGTCAAGCTCGGACAGGTGCTGTCCACGCGCGCCGATCTCGTGGGCGAGGCGGTCGCGGCCGACCTGACGGGCCTGCAGGACAGCCTGCCGCCCTTCGATTTCGCGCGCGCGCGCGCCACGATCGAAAGCGAACTGGGCCGCCCGGTCGGCGAGATCTACGAACAGATCGAGGAAACCGCCGTGGCGGCCGCCTCGATCGCGCAGGTGCATTTCGCCGTCACGACCGACGGGCGCGAGGTCGCGGTCAAGGTGCTGCGGCCGGGCGTGGAGAAGGCCTTCGCGCGCGACGTCGACCTGCTCGCGTGGATCGCGGGCCTGGTCGAACGCTTCGTGCCCAAGGCGCGCCGGCTGAAGCCCGGCGCCATCGTCGAGAAGCTGGCGCAGACCGTGCGCTTCGAGATGGACCTGCGGCTGGAAGCCGCCGCGGCCGAGGAACTGGCCGCGAATTTCAGGGACGATCCCGAATTCCGCGTGCCCAAGCCCGACTGGACGCGCACGGGAAGGCGCGTGCTGACGACCGAGCGCATCACCGGCATCCCCATCGACGAGCGCGATCGCCTCATCGAGGCGGGCCACGATCCGCAGGAGATCGTCGCCAAGGCCGCGCGCGCGTTCTTCCGGCAGGTCTTCCGCGACGGCTTCTTCCACGCCGACATGCACCCCGGAAACATCTTCGTGGCCGCCGACGGCGCGCTCGTGGCCGTCGATTTCGGCATCATGGGCCGCATCGACCGGCCCACGCGCGTGGTGCTGGCCGACATGCTCGCGGGCTTCCTCAACCAGGACTACGCCAAGGTCGCAGAGGTGCATTTCCGCGCGGGCTTCGTGCCCGCCACGCAGGACATGGGCAATTTCGCGCAGGCCGCACGCGCCATCGCGGAACCCATCCTCGGCCTGCCGCTCGAACAGATCTCGCTCGCCCGCCTGCTCGCCCAGCTCTTCGAGGTGACCGAGCAGTTCCAGATGGAAACGCAGCCCCAGCTGCTGCTCCTCCAGAAATCGATGCTCGTGTGCGAGGGCGTGGGCCGCAAGCTCGACCCCAGCATCAACATGTGGTCGCTCGCCCGCCCGCTCATCGAGGCGTGGATGGCCGAGCATCGCGGCCCGCTCGCGCGCATGGCGACGACGGGCCAGGAACTGCTCGAGCGCATCGAGGAACTGCCCGCCCTCGTCGCCAATCTCGACCACGCGGCCGCCCTCATCGCGGGCGGCGGCGTGCGCCTCCACCCCGATACGCTGCGCGCCTTCGGCACCGACCGCGCGCCCGCGCGCTGGCCGTGGGTGATTGCGGGCGCCGCGGG
>JAEUKX010000090.1 GCA_016794025.1 Rhodospirillales bacterium
CGCTCAGGTGGGGCAATCGACTACGGTTGCAGTGTGAACGTCTGATTCGTCCAGCATGCCGGGGCCTTAGCGTGACTCGGGATGCCGCTGCGGCATCACGTCGTATTCATGATTTGGAAATTTTCCGGCACAAGACTACAGCGAGCGTTGTTGTAAAGCCGGTTATTGTAAACTATATTGCTTACAATCTGAGATACGGAAACTCAAACACAGGTCCAAGCCATGAGCGATATCCGGAATTCGGTTGCCGAGCTGTTCGACAAGGTCGAGCGGCTCCTCCACAACCTTGCCTTCGCAAGTGGCCTCAACCCCGCACAGTGGAGCGCGCTGCGCTACCTGTCGGGTGCCGAGGACGGCGCACGCACGGTCACCGCCTTCGCGCGCCATCACCGCACGACGAAGCCTGCCGCCTCGAAGACGATCGACGCGCTCGTGCGCAAGGCGCTCGTGCGCAAGCTTTCGATCCCGGGCGACCGCCGCGCCCAGCGTCTCGACCTGACGGGCAAGGCCCAGAAGCGGCTGACCCAGGATCCGCGCCACCTGCTGCGCAAGGCGGTCGGCACGCTCGGCCGCAACGAGATGGCCGCACTCGCCCGCTCGCTCGAGACCGTCGCCGACGGGATCGATGCCGGCGCCGGCCGTGCCCGCAAGGCGAACGGGCGCGGCCGCTAAGGTCCTCGCGGAAGGCCGAAACGGGCAGGTTTTGCGTGACCCGCCCGTGGTTTGCTAAACTCCGGCGAGGCGTCGAATCGGCCTCCCCCGATCCCTCGTGCGCGAGGCGGTGGCCGCTGGAGAAGTCTTCATGCGCATTCGCGACGATTACCGGACCCTGACCGGCGCCGAGAAGGCGTCGATCCTGCTCCTGTCGCTGGGCGAGGAAGTCGCCTCGAAGCTCTTCGCGCTGATGAGCGACGACGAGATCAAGGAACTCTCGCAGACCATGTCGACGCTCGGCACGGTCAACTCCTCGATCATCGAGCGCCTGATCGTGGAATTCGCCGACCAGATCGCGGCGACCGGCTCGCTCGTGGGCACGTTCGACTCCACGGAACGCCTGCTCGGCAAGGTTCTCGACAAGAACCGCGTCGCCAACATCATGGAAGACATCCGCGGCCCCGCCGGCCGCACGATGTGGGACAAGCTCGGCAACGTCAACGAGGCGGTCCTCGCCAACTACCTCAAGAACGAGTATCCGCAGACCGTGGCGGTCGTGCTCGCCAAGATCCGCGCCGACCATGCCGCGCGCGTGCTGGGCACGCTGCCCGAGGCCTTCGCGATGGAAGTCGTCATGCGCATGCTGCGCATGGAGACGGTGCAGAAGGAAGTGCTCGACGATCTGGAGCGCGTGCTGCGCAACGAGTTCATGTCGAACCTTGCCAAGACCAGCCGCAAGGACACGCATGAGCTGATGGCCGAGATCTTCAACTCGCTCGACCGGCAGACCGAGGCGCGCTTCACGACCGCGCTGGAAGAACGCAACCGCGACAGCGCCGAGAAGATCAAGGCGCTGATGTTCAAGTTCGAGGATCTCGGGCGGCTGGACCCCGGCGGCGTGCAG
>JAEUKX010000111.1 GCA_016794025.1 Rhodospirillales bacterium
CTACGTGCCGGCGGCGGACTTCAACGGGACGGACACGTTCACGTACACGGTCTCTGACGGGAACGGCGGGACGACGACGGGGACGGTGAGCGTCAACGTTGCGGCGGTGAATGACGGCCCGACGACTTCTGGCGGGACGGCGTCTGGGGCCGAGGATACGCAGATTGTCGGACAACTCCAGGCGAGCGATGCCGACGGCGACGCGCTTTCCTATGCGCTGGCCGAGGACGGCGCACCGCAGCACGGTTCGATCACGCTGAACCTCGATGGCAGCTACACGTACACGCCAGCGGCGAACTTCAACGGAACGGATTCGTTCACGTACACGGTGAGCGACGGGAAGGGCGGATTTGCGACGGCAACAGTCGCGCTTGACGTTGCGGCGGTGAATGACGCGCCGACGACGGCGGGCGGCATGGCGTCGGTGACCGAGGATACGGTTGTCACGGGCCAGATCGCGGCCACGGATGTCGAGGGCGATGCGCTGACCTTCGGTCTGGCGCCGAACGGCGGGCCTGTGAACGGCACGGTGACGGTCAACCCGGATGGGAGCTACAGCTACACGCCGGCGGCGGACTTCAACGGGACGGACACGTTCACCTATACGGTCTCGGACGGGAACGGCGGGACGACGACGGGAACGATCACCGTCGATGTCGCGGCGGTGAATGACGGCCCGACGACGACGGACGGCACGGCGTCGAGCGCCGAAGATACGGTGGTCACCGGGCAGATCGTGGCGTCAGACGTGGACGGCGATACGCTCTCCTATGCGATTGCGCAGGATGGCGGGCCGCAGCATGGCGCGGTGACGATCAATCCGGACGGGAGCTACAGCTACACGCCGGCGGCGGACTTCAACGGGACCGACAGCTTCACCTACACGGTTTCGGATGGGAACGGCGGCAGCACGACCGGCACGATCACGATCGACGTCGCTGCAGTCAATGATGCGCCAACGACTGATGGCGGCACGGCGTCGGGCGCCGAAGACACCCCGATTTCGGGCCAGCTGTCGGCAAGCGATGCCGAAGGCGACCCGCTGTCCTATGCACTGGCGCAGAACGGCGGCCCGGCGCACGGCACGGTGACGCTCAATCTCGATGGCAGCTACACCTACACGCCGGCTGCAAACTTCAACGGCACCGACAGCTTCATCTACACGGTGAGCGACGGGAAGGGCGGCTTCGCGACGGGAACCGTCTCGATCGATGTGGCCGGCAGCAACGATGGCCCGACTGCCTCCGACGGGGCCGCGTCGGGTGCCGAGGATACGGCGATCACGGGCCAGATTGCCGCATCGGATATCGATGGCGATACGCTTACCTATTCCGTCGCGCAGAATGGCGCGCCTTCGCACGGCAGCGTCGTGATCGCGGCGGATGGTTCGTATACCTATACGCCGAGTGCGAATTTCAACGGGACGGACACGTTCACCTACACCGTTTCCGACGGGAATGGCGGGACCGCGACTGCGACGATCACGATCGACGTGGCTGCCGTCAACGATGCGCCGACGGGCGACGGATCGCCGGTGGTTGCAGCCGAGGATGCTGTCACGACCGGGCACCTGGCGGCCATGGATGTCGACGGCGACGCGCTTTCCTATGCCCTTGTCACCGGGCAGGGGCCGGCGCACGGAACGGTGACGCTGCAGCCAGACGGTACCTTCAGCTATACGCCGGCGGCAAACTACAACGGCGCAGACAGCTTCAGCTACACGGTCACGGACGGGAAGTCGGCGCCGGTGACGGTCGTCCAGCAGATCTCGGTCGAGAACGTCAACGACGCGCCCGTTGCCACGGTCGGTGCCTATCTGTCGCGACAGGATGTCCCGGTTGTCGGTCACCTTCAGGCCACCGACATCGACGGCGACACGCTGACATATTCGGCCGGGCAGGGGCCGTCGCACGGCGTGCTCCAGGTCAATGCCGACGGCACGTTCCTCTACACCCCGGCGACGCATTACCTCGGGCCTGACTCGTTCACGTTTACGGTCTCAGACGGCCGCGGCGGCACTTCGAGCGCCACGGTCGCGATATTCGTAAATGAAGTGAACGACGCGCCGACGGCGCAGACCACCCAGTTCTCGGTCAACGAGGACAACGTCCTGACGGGCAGCATCGGCGCGCACGATCAGGAAGGCGACAGCTTCGTTGTCAGCGTCGTGAACGGTCAGGGTCCGCAGCACGGCACCGTGACGATGCAGCCGGACGGCAATTTCGTCTATACGCCCGCGGCGAACTACAACGGCGCCGACAGTTTCACTGTGAACATCGTCGACCAGTATGGCGCTTCGAGCACGCAGACCATCTCGGTCGCGGTGGCCCCGGTGCATGACACGCCCACGGCAGCGAACTTCCAGATCACGACGCTCGAGGATACGCCGCTCAATTATGCCTGGGCGACGATCAATCCCGACGGGAATGCGCTGCAATACCGGATCGTCTCCGGCCCGACGCTGGGCAACTTCGTCATCAACGGCGAGACGGGCTTCTCCTACGTGCCGGGTGCCGACCTGAACGGTGCCGACCGGATTGTCTATCAGGTCAGCAACGACGGCTTCGCGACGTCGACGACCGGTACGATCGATATCGGAATCACGCCGGTCAATGACGCGCCGCGGCCGACCGTGACGGCATTCGCTACGCAGGAAGACACCTGGGTGCGCATCAGTGTCGACGCTTACGATGTCGAAGGCGACCCGGTCGGCGCTTTCGCCGTATCCGGCCAGGGTGCGCATGGAACCGTGACGAGCCTTGGCGGCGGCGAGTTCTCCTACGTTCCGGACGTCGACTTCCACGGCACCGACACCTTTACCTACACCATCACTGATGCCCTCGGGGCGACGGCCCAGTACACCGCCACGGTCGAAGTTGCCAAAGTCAGCAATGAACCGGTCGTTGGCGATGTGGCGGTGTCGGGCAATCAGGACACGTACATCTACGGCGTCCTGCCGGTAAGCGATCCGGACACACCACTCTGGCAGTACTACCTGCTTACGCCGGTGATGAGTAACCCGGATGCCGGCCAATTCGAGTGGGTCAACTCGATGACCGGCGAATTCCTGTTCCGCCCGACACTGCATTGGTTCGGCACGGTCGAGGTACAGGCATGGGCGGTCGACCGGGACGGAAACGTTTCGGAAAGCCCCGGCACGGTCACGATCACCGTCATCGACACGAACTACGCGCCGACGGTAGATGCCAACTACTACATGGGCAACAGCGGTTACGCCCCGCAGAACACGCCCGTCACCGGCAGTCTCCAGTCGCTGGGATCGGACACGGAGACCGCGCAGGCAGATCTGACCTGGCAGGTTTACCGGCAGGCCGAACACGGCACCGTGACGATCGATGCGAACGGCGACTACGTCTACACGCCGAATTCCGGCTACACCGGCTGGGACACGTTCCAGTATCAGGTCACGGACGCGGACGGCGCCGTTTCCAACGTGGGGACGGCGACGGTCTACCTCAACTTCGTCGCGGCACCGACGGTCTACGGCGCCCAGCCGGAATTCGACGCGGCACGCTCCGGCGTCGCGGTCCAGAGCCATTTCAACGTTACCGACGTCAACGGGCCGCTGCAGTTCAGCGCGATCGGCGATGCGGTCAGCTCCGGTCGGCTGCACGTCAACGCTGACGGTACGTTTACCTATTCCGCTCCGACCTCGTTCTCCGGCACCGACAGTTTCCTGCTGCAGGTCTTCGATCCGACCGAAGGTCAGGCGACGTCGCAGATGTACACGTTCAACGTGGCGGCCAACAACGGGCCGCAGGCGCAGGACGAGAATGTTTATGTCGCCGGCGGTTCGTCGCTGACGGGGGCGCTTGACGCGACCGACGCGGACGGCGATGCGCTGAGCTACGCGCTGGCAAGCGGACCCCAGCACGGCGCGCTGCAGGTGGCGCAGGACGGCAGCTACGTCTACGTGCCGAACAGCGGCTTCACAGGGACGGACGTGTTCACCTACGTCGTGACGGATGCGCTGGGCGCAACCGCCACGGCGACGACGACGATCGAGGTGGCATCGAGCGTCCAGGATACGGGCGGCGCCGCGCAGGTGTCGCTGACGATGACCGCAGGTACGGACGTCGTCGTGGCATCGGCCGCGAGCGACACGCCGGATACCGTTGCGGGCTTCGACACGGCACACGACATCATCGACGTGACAGCCCTGTTCGGCAGCATCGCGCCGGCCGACTGGATCGATCACATCACGCTGCAGTCGACGGCGCAGGGCACCTATATCGGTGTGGACAACGCGCCTCAGGGCGCGCCGGAATGGTCGCTGCTGCTTGCCAACACCACCGTCAACAGCCTCGACGAGCTGCTGCTAACCGCGCAGCAGAACCAGCACGCCTGACGAATGTCAGCCGGCGGCAGGCTTGCGTTCGGCAGCGATGTCGCCGAGCGCGCGAAGATTCGCGAACGACACGAGATGGAGATAGACGAGGCCAAGTCCGCCCGACCGGCGAAGTTCGAGAAACTTGTCGTCTGCAAGCTCGTTGAGCTTGCGCTCGTCCACGACCCGGAAGCCCTGGAAGCCGACCTTCTCGCCGCCGGGCAGGCCGACTTCGATGCGCCGTTCGGTCAGCAGGCCAAGTGAATCGAGGAGCTGGACGATCTGGGAGGTCCGGATCTGGTCGCGGTGGATGTCCGCGCCGAGTTGCAGCATCCGCTCGAGATACGGCGAGCGCTTGCCGTCTTCGAAGAGGCGCAGGGCGGCCTGCTTGGCGACAAGTTCGCTCGACTCGTCGATGCACAGGATCAGCCGTCCGCCATCCTGCGATTGGGCGATGAGGAAGGGATAGCGGCGGAGATAGGCGGGCAGGTACGTCCCCTGTCGCCAGATCCCCTTGTCGTCAACGAACAGGTTTTCATCGGCCCGCAGGCCGACGAGGACGGCTGCCATGGGGGATGGCTGCGTCACGAACACGATGGGGTAGTCCCGCGCGGCAGTGGGGAACTCCGCGCCGGTGATCGGGATGGCGCGCGTCTTCGCTGCGAAGGCATAGGAGCGGCTGTCGGCGATGCCCCAGTCCGCGTGCCGGGCCGGCTCGACCGGGCGCACGCGGCGATAGAGCGGCGGCAGCCCGGCCCCTTCCGGGGCATCGGCCGGGCGCATGGTCGGCTGCTTGGGAGTCTCGTCGGAATCCGGCATTGTCGCGTTCTTCTTATCCCGACCGGACTAGCGCTCGGTCATCGCGCGGTCGGTCGCCTTGAGGATCGGCTTCAGAAGATACTGCAAGACGGTCCTTTGGCCAGTAACGATGTCGACGACGGCCGTCATGCCGGGTGAAATGGTCAGGGGCCGGTCGGGGGGGCCCAGGCTCATCCGAGGCGCCCGCACGCGGACGATGAACCAAGGCTCGCCCTTGTCGTCAGGGATTGTGTCGGCGCTGATCCGCGCGACGGTCCCGTGGACGCCGCCATAGATCGAGAAGTCGTAGGCGGAAATCTTGATGAGCGCCTCCTGACCGCCATGGACGAAAGCAATGTCGCTCGGCCGGATCCGCGCCTCGACGAGCAGTTCGTCCTCGCTGGGAACGATTTCCATGATCGTGCTGCCCGGCTCGAGGACGCCGCCGATGGTCCGCTGGCCGATCTGCTTCACGGTTCCTGCGGTCGGCGCGCGAACGTCGCGGCGCGCGACGCGGTCGGCCATGGAACGGAGGATCTCGGCCGTCGCCGCGAGCTCGGAGTTGCGCTGGGCCATCTCGCTCGAAGCCTCGCGCTTGTAAACACGCTCTCGTTCGGCGAGCTTTGCCTCGATCTCGGCGACTGCCGCCCGCGAAGAGGGGATGGCAAGGCGCGCCGCGCGGAGCTGTCCGTCGATCTCGTTCGACTGGCGCTGGAGCCGGATGAGGTCAAGCTGCGACCGGTATCCGCGCTCGGCGACTTCACGGACGATCTCCAGCTCGCGGTTGGAAAGCTCGTAGCTGCGCGTAAGCCAGTTCTCCCGATCCTGATACGTGCGCAATTCCTGCTGCTTCTGTGCGAGCTGGCGCAGCAGGCCCTCGCGCGCGGATTCGAGTTCCTGCCGCCGGTTCTGGAACAGATCGCGCTCGGCCTCGACGAAAGCCTTGCCGTCGAGGAGAACTTCGTCGGTGAAGGTCGGCGCCGGTGCCCCCGTTATCTCAGCCCTCAGGCGCGCGACGGCGGCGGAGAGCGCCAGATATTTTTGCCGGTTCTGCTGGAACTCCGAGGCAAAGGCGACATCGTCGATGCGTGCGACGAGTTGGCCTTCGTTGACCTTGTCGCCTTCGCTGACCAGCAACTGGCTGAGGATGCCACCCTCGAGATTCTGCACACGCTGGACCTGAAGCGACGGGACGACCTTGCCCATGCCCGAGGCATAGGTGTCGACCTTCCCGATGCTCGCCCAGACGACGGCAGCCGAAATGAACGCCGCAACCAGTACGAAGAACAAGGCACCCCAGGCTGGCGGGGCGATCAGTTTGCCGGCAAGACGGTCCGGGACGGCGGGCTGGCGGGCAAGGGCGGGTGTCTCGGCCATCAGTCGACCCTCTCGATGCTGCGCGAGGCTGCACCGGCCGGTCCGGCGGGCCGCCGCCGGGCGAGTGCCTCGAGCACTTTCTCGCGCGGACCGTCGGCAATGATGCGGCCACGGTCGACGACGATGAGCCGCGTGACCAGCGTCAGCAGGGATGGCCGATGGGCGACGAGGACGAGCGTGCGGTTCTCGAGCATCTCCTCGAGGCGGATCTTCATGGCCTGCTCGGAGCCCTGATCCATGGCGCTCGTCGGTTCGTCCATCGCAAGGATCTTCGGGCGCACCAGAACGGCGCGTGCGAGCGCGATTGCCTGCCGCTGCCCACCTGAAAGCCGTTCGCCACGCTCGCCCACGGCCCAGTCGTAGCCTTCGGGGTGCTGGCGCACGAACTCGTCCACGCCCGCGATCTGCGCCGCCTCGAGGATGTCGCGGTCTTCGGCATAGGGCACGCCGACGGCAATATTGTCGCGTACGCTGCCGGCAAAGAGGATCACGTCCTGCGGTACGGTGCCGATGTGCTTGCGCAGGTCATCGGGGTCGAGCTGGCGGAGATCCGCGCCGCCGACGAGAATCTGTCCTTCCTTCGCGCGATAGAGGCCGAGGAGCAGCTTGAGGATCGAGCTCTTGCCGGACCCGACCGGTCCCACGATCCCCACGCGTTCGCCCGCGCGGATCGCGAAGCTGACGTTGCGCAATACCTCGTTGCCCTGGCCGGGATAGGCGAAGGAGACGTTCCGAAACTCGATGTCGGCGGTCAGCCCCTCGCGCGACAGATAGCGCCGGCGCGCGTCGCCCTCCTTGGGGAGCTTCATGATCCCGTCGAGCGTGTCGAGGGACGCCTGGCTCTGCTTGAGCCGGGTGAGGATGCCGGCGATCTGGCCCAGCGGGGCCATCGCGCGTCCGGCGAGCATCGAGCACGCGATCAGGGCGCCCGTGGTGAGGAGGTTCTCGCTGAACAGGTAGACGCCGTGGAAGATGATCGACATCGTCACGAGATTCTGGGCGAAGGCGGAGAAATTGACCGCGAGAGACGACAGCACCTTGGACTTGACGCCTGCGCCCGCCGACGCCTCGACGGACGCCTCCCAGCGGTGCTGCATGCGCTCACCCGCGCCGACCGCCTTGATCGTTTCGAGCCCGGCGACCGTCTCGACAAGCACCGCATGCCGGATAGCGCCCAGCGCCATCGCCTGCTTGACCACGCGCTCGAGCGGGATCTGGATGGCGAGCCCCACGATCAGGACGAGCGGGATGGCAACAAGCGGCGTGATCACGAGATAGCCGCCGATGAGCCAGATACCGGCCAGAAACATCACGACGAACGGCAGGTCGACGAGCGTCGTGACGGTCGCCGAGGAGAAGAATTCGCGCAGTGTCTCGAATTCGCGCAGGTTGTTGGCGAAGCCGCCCGCCGACGGTGGCCGGCTTTCAAGCCGGATGCGGATGACCTGATCGAAAATCCGCGAGGCGAGGAGCGCATCCACGCGCTTGCCCGCGAAATCGACGAAATAGCCGCGCAGCATGCGGGTGGCAAAGTCGAACAGGTATACGAGCAGGATGCCTGACGAAATGACCCAAAGCGTCTCGAATGCCGAATTGGGCACGACGCGGTCGTAGATCGTCATCGAGTAGAGCGGCGCGATCATCGCGAAGATGTTGATCAGCACCGACCCCAGAACAACATGAATATAGGATGGCCAGGCAAGGAACAGCGCCTGCCAGAACCAGCCCCGGCTGCGCGGCGCCTCGCCTTCGGCAGCGGGGTCAGGCCGCTCGGGCTCGCGGCGCGGCTGCACGAAGATGGCAGCACCGGCATAGACGGCATTCAGTTCCGTCATGTCGAGCCACTGGCTTCGGCCCGTCTCGGGCGCTAGCACGCGCAGGGATTCTTCTCTGGCTTCGGTCGCTATGGCGAACTGGCCGCCCTTGAACATCAGCACAACCGGCATGGGCTGGCGTGGAACGGCTTCGACCATGATCGTGCGGGCTTCGGCCTCGAGGCCGAGCTTCGCGCAGGTCTCGACGAATGCGGCCGGCGTGTCGGGAGCGGACTGGATCTTGGCTGCAGCTTCGGTGAGATCGAAATGACGGACCATATGCGCGAAGCACTGTGCCAGCGTGCCGCGCGGCGGGTCGATCGCCGGCTGGCTGCCGATGGATGGCGGTATCTGGCTGGCACTTGCAGGCAACGCGCACACACTCCCGGACCCGGCGGGACCGGCCACGGTCCCACGTCTCCACTGTGGATAACTAGGCCAGTAAAGTTAAAGGTTCCCTAAAATTTGTGGGATATCCTAGGGGTAACATTAATTTGTCCTTAATCCACAAATGGTTAAAGGATAAATCTCACGCCGATCCGAAGACACTCTGGCGGCGTACGGATTGTGCCAAAGAGCCGAAAGCGGACCCCCCACGCCGATGCGGTTGCCCGACACACTGCCCGCCGACCTGGTCGTGCTCGTCGCCGAAGACGATGCATTCGCGCGCAACCTTATCCGAAAAATGCTCGAGACGATCGGCGTCGGCACGATCCTGATGGCCGGTGACGGGGCGGAGGCGCTGGCCATCTTCTCGGCCGGCATGACCCGGATCGACGCGATCCTCTCCGACATCCACATGCCGAAATGCAACGGCTTCGAGCTGTTTGACGCGATCCACGCGATCGATCCGGACGTGCCGTTCCTCCTCGTCACGGGCGATTCGCGGGAAAAAGCGGTGGCGGAGGCGCGTGCGCGCGCCATCTCGGCCTATGTCGTCAAGCCGCTGTCGCCGGCACAACTGCGCGAGAAGCTCGTTGCCACCTTGCAGCGCGATCCTGCCTACCCGAACCGCGTCTGGCCGCGGACCATCGAGGGGCTTGCATTCCAGCGCGAGGCGTCCGAGCGCCAGCGCGCCGTCTTCGACATCTGGCGCGTCGGGGCTGACGGCGGGAAACTGCCCGAGCCTGCCATGCTGGATCGCTGGGGGGTCACGCGCGAGGCGCCGTTCGACCGGGTGACATTCGTGGTCGATGTCGAACGGCCAGGGCCGCGGCTGCGTTATGTCCATGTCGGCGCCGACCTGCGCGCGAGATTTCCCCGCGATCCAACAGGGCAGTGCATCGACGAGATGCCGTTCCTGCACAGGCGCTATGCGATGCCGGCCTACGAGCGCATCTTGAACGCACGCATCCCGCATTTTCGGACCGTGAAGGGGATCGAAGGGTTCCTGCTGTTGCGCTATCGCCGCCTGATGCTGCCCTTCGCCCAGGACGGCGAGGTTCGCAAAATCCTCGGCTGCGTCGAGCTCCTCTGATGGCTGCCGTTTTCGACCCTGCCGATATCGGCAGCCATGCGCTGCGCGGCCTCTACGACTACTGGTTCGCACGCCGGGGCGCGCGGACGATGCCACGCCGCGCGGATATCGATCCGATGGATTTCCCCCATCTTCTTTCGCAGGTGGCGCTGGTCGAGATACTTGATGATCCGCGTGTCTATCGCTGGCGCGTCGTCGGAACATGGTGGCGCGACCGCTTCGGCGTCGAAGCGACCGGAATGTGGGTCGACGACTGGCCGTTCGCCGCCCAGCGCCGTGCCGTGCGGCGTGCCTATGACATGGTGGCGGCGCGTAAGGCCCCGATCGTTTCGGCACGCGAAACCTGGCTCGACGGGCGTCGGCTTTCTCTGGAAGTCCTCATGATGCCGCTCTCGGAAAACGGCCTCGACGTCTCGATGATCCTCGTGGCGCTGGTCGAGATCTAGAAAACCGACCAGCCCGTGCGGCGTGCGAGGCTCTCCAGGGCCAGCGATCCGACAAGGGAGTTGCCGGCGGAATTGAGCCCTGGTGCCCAGACGGCGATCGCCGCGCGTCGTGGCGCGATTGCGAGTATGCCGCCGCCCACGCCGCTCTTGCCGGGCAGCCCGACGCGGAAGGCGAAATCGCCGGACGCGTCATAGTGCCCGCAGGTCATCATGATCGCATTGATGCGCCGGGCGGCCTCCTCATCGACGATGCGCTGGCCGCCGACCGGGTCGACGCCACGGTTTGCAAGAAACAGCCCCGCGCGCGCGAGCTGCCGGCAGCTCATGGCAAGCGCGCACTGGTTGAAGTAGGTCTCGAGAACGGATGCCACCGGGTTGTCCAGGTTCCCGAATGCCTTGATGAAGTTGGCAAGGCTCGCATTCCGGAAGCCGGTATCGGCCTCGGACTTCGCCACTTCGCGGTCCACGTTTACCGTCGGATCGTCGGACAGCTCGCGAAGATAGGCGAGGATCTCTGCGATCGCGATCTCGGGCCTGCGGCGCGCAAGGATTGCGTCGGTGACGACCAGCGCGCCGGCGTTGATGAGCGGGTTGCGCGGAATTCCACGCTCATGCTCCAGCTGGACGATCGAATTGAACGGCGAGCCTGACGGTTCGCGGCCCACCCGCCGCCACAGCGCGTCGCCCACCCGGCCCAGTGCCAGCGTGAGCGTGAAGACCTTGGACACCGACTGGATCGAGAACGGGGCCTCGCCGTCGCCCGTGAAGGCCGAGGCGCCGGAACACGCGACGATCGCCATCCCGAACCGCCGCGGATCGACCCGCGCGAGCGCCGGGATATAGTCGGCAACGCGGCCCGTGCCGATCTGCGGCGCGACATCCGCTGCGACCGCGGCAAGCAGTCCGGCTAGTTCGGCGTTGTTCTCCACGATCCGTCCCAGAATCCCCTGCATGACAGACTTGCAGCTTCGGCCGGCAAAGTCGATGCTGGCGCAAACGCAGGCGATGATGCTGCCTGCAGGGGGAAGCCGAATGACCTATTGCCTTGGCGTACTGCTGCCGGCGGGGATCGTCCTCGCGTCGGACTCGCGAACGAACGCGGGCGTCGATCAGGTTGCCTTGGTGAAGAAGCTGGCAATCTTCGAGGTGCCGGGCCAGCGCGTGATCGCGATCCTCTCCGCCGGGAACCTCGCCACGACGCAGGCAGTCGTCAGCGGCCTGCGCGAAGCGGCCGGGACCGGCAACTATGCCTACGATATCCATGCGGCGCGCACGATGTTCGACGTGGCAATGCTGGTCGGCGGGAAGCTCCGGGAGGTCGTGGGGCGCGACGGCACGTTCGTGCAGCCGTTCGGCGATCCCCATGGGAATTTCCTCGTCGGCGGGCAGATCGCGGGCGAGCCGCCGCGGCTTTTCCACATCTATTCCGCCGGCAACTTCGTCGAGGCGTCGGACCGGTCGCGGTTTCTCCAACTCGGCGAGACGAAGTACGGCAAGCCGATCCTCGACCGCGCACTGACAAACCAGAGCACGCTCGACGAGGCGGCAAAGCTCGCCCTGCTGTCGTTCGATGCCACGATGCGAAGCAACCTGTCCGTCGATGCCCCGATCGACCTTCTGCGCTACGCGACGGACAGCTTCTCGGCGCGGAATTTCGGGACATTCGAGAAGGACGATGCGTACTGGAACCGGCTGCGGAAGAGTTATTCCGACGGGCTCGCTGGTCTCGTCGCCAGCATTCCGCCGCCGCCCGAGTACGGCTGACAGGGCGGCGATT
Organism: Rhodospirillales bacterium; assembly: GCA_016794025.1. Lineage (GTDB taxonomy): Bacteria > Pseudomonadota > Alphaproteobacteria > CACIAM-22H2 > CACIAM-22H2 > Tagaea. Next base: position 12,038 of record JAEUKX010000111.1, read on the forward strand.
CGGGACGATCGACTGGCTCGGCGGTCAAACTAGATTGTTAATTACTTAGT
>JAEUKX010000020.1 GCA_016794025.1 Rhodospirillales bacterium
CATGTACCAGTTCATCCGCGCGATGCGCTTCAAGGACACGATGTCCTTCAAGGAGCAGTTCCGCTCGGTGGACGTGCTGCTGGTCGACGACGTGCAGTTCATCGCCGGCAAGGACGCCACGCAGGAAGAGTTCTTCCATACCTTCAACGCGCTGGTGGACCAGAACAAGCAGATCGTGCTGTCGGCCGACAAGAGCCCGGCGGATCTGGAGGGCCTCGAGGACCGCGTGCGCTCGCGCCTCGGCTGGGGCCTCGTGGCCGACATCCACCCGACGACCTATGAACTGCGCCTGGGCATCCTGCAGTCGAAGGCCGAGAAGCTCGGCGTCGCCATGCCGCCCAAGGTGCTGGAGTTCCTCGCCCACAAGATCGTCGCCAACGTGCGCGAGCTGGAAGGGGCGCTCAACCGCATCGTCGCGCATTCGACGCTCGTGGGCCGGCCGATCAGCCTCGAAAGCGCGCAGGAAGTTCTGCACGACCTGCTGCGCGCCTCCGACCGCCGCGTGACGATCGAGGAGATCCAGAAGAAGGTGGCCGAGCACTTCGCCATCCGTCTGGCCGACATGCACTCGCCCCGCCGCGCGCGCCAGGTCGCGCGCCCGCGTCAGGTGGCGATGTACCTCGCCAAGCAGCTCACCAGCCGCTCGCTGCCGGAGATCGGCCGCAAGTTCGGCGGGCGCGACCACACGACGGTCATGCACGCGGTGAGAAAGATCGACGAACTCCGCGCGGCCGACGCCGCGTTCAGCGAGGACGTCGAACTGCTGCGCCGCATGCTCGAAGCCTGATGGGCGCGCGCGCGCCGCGCCTCCTCGTCACCGGCTTCGAGCGCTTCGGGCCGCACAAGACCAATCCCACGCAAGCGCTGGCCGAACGCCTCGACGGCGAATGGTTCGGGCCCGCCCGCGTCGTTTCGCGGGTGCTGCCGGTGTCGATCGCGAAGATCGGCCCCGCCCTCGAGACGGCGATCGAGGAAACCGACCCCGTCGCCATCGTGGCGCTGGGCCTTGCGGCGGGCGAGACCTGCGTGCGCATCGAGCGCGTGGCGAAGAACGGGCTCAAGTTTCCCTATCCCGACAATGACGGCAAGCGGCCGACCGGGAAGATCGCGCGCGGCGCGCCGGCGAGCCGGGCCGCCACGCTGCCCTTCAACGCGATCCTGAAGCGGCTGCTCGCGGCGGGCATTCCCGCGCGGCTCTCCGACGATGCGGGGCTCTATCTGTGCAATGCCGCGCTGTGGCACCTGGCGGGGCTTGCGGACAAGCGGCCGTTCGGCTTCGTGCATCTTCCCTCGACGCCGGAAATGGTCGCCGAAGGGCTGCGCCGCGAGGGCGAAACGGCGCCCGGAAAATGCGCCTCGATGGGGCTTCGCCTGCAGCTTGCGGCGGTGCGTGTCGTCCTCGCCGAGGCGGCCCGCAAAGCATTGAAATAAGCCGGATTTTAGCGACCGATCGGGCGACGAGGACCTTTCGCGAAAAGGCCCGTCTGGTATACTCGCCGACCATCCGATTCGCACCCTTTCCCCACCCCTTTTCGAGACCGCCCCCGAGATGAAAATCACCATCGAGCGCGCCGCCCTCCTGAAGGCGCTGGGCCACATCCAGAGCGTCGTCGAACGCCGCAACACGATCCCCATCCTGTCCAACGTTCTGCTCGATGCCACGGGTTCCAAGGGCGGGGCGGGCAAGCTTGCGCTGACCGCGACCGACATGGACGTGGCCTTCGTCGAAACGGTGCCGGCCGAGGTCGCCAAGGCGGGCGCCACCACGGTGCAGGCGCACACGCTCTACGAGATCGTGCGCAAGCTGCCCGAGGGCAGCCAGGTCGGGCTCGAATGGTCGTCCGAAAAAGGGCAGGTCGCGCTGCGCGCGGGCCGGTCGAGCTTCAGCCTCGCCGCCCTTCCCGCCGACGATTTCCCCAAGATGGCCGCGGGCGAGCTGCCGCACGCCTTCGAGATCCTCGCCGAGGATCTCAAGACCCTCATCGACAAGACGCGCTTCGCCATCTCGACCGAGGAGACGCGCTACTACCTCAACGGCATCTACATGCACGCGGCCAAGGCCGGCGGCGTGGACGTGCTGCGCGCGGTCGCGACCGACGGTCACCGGCTGGCGCGCCTTGAAATGCCGCTGCCCGACGGGGCGGCGAAGATCCCCGGCGTCATCCTGCCGCGCAAGACCGTCATGGAAGTGCGCAAGCTCATCGACGAGACGGCCGGTGCGGTGCAGGTGTCGCTCTCCGACACGCGCGTGCGCTTCGCCTTCGGCGACGCCGTGCTCGTCTCCAAGCTCATCGACGGAGCCTTCCCGGATTACGAGCGCGTGATCCCGTCGGGCAACGACAAGTCGATGGAGGTCGACCGCAAGCTGTTCGCGGCCGCCGTCGACCGCGTGGCCACGATCTCGACCGAGAAATCGCGCGCGGTGAAGCTTGCCGCGTCCAAGGGCCTGCTCACGCTCACCGCCAACAGCCCGGATGCGGGCACGGCGAGCGAGGAGATCGAGATCGCCTATGCCGGGCCGACGATCGAGATCGGCTTCAACGCGCGCTACCTGCTCGACATCGCCGAACAGATCGAGGGCGAGAACGCGACCTTCAAGATGGCCGACGCCGCCTCGCCCACGCTGGTGGCCGACGCGTCCGACCCCAGCGCGCTCTACGTCCTCATGCCGATGCGCGTCTGAGGTGACGGCGGTTCCCGCCCGGATCGTTCCCTTTCCGGCGGCCGCGGCGCGCGGCGAGGTGCGCGCGGCGGTCGTGCGCCTCGACCTGACCGATTTCCGCTGCTACGCGAACCTGCGCCTCGACGTGCCCGCCGGGCCCGTGGCGCTCGTCGGCCCCAACGGGGCGGGCAAGACCAATCTTCTGGAAGCCATCTCGTTCCTGGCGCCGGGGCGCGGCATGCGCCGCGCGCGCATCCACGAGCCTGACCGCGCGGGCGGGGCGGGGCCCTGGGCCGTGTCGGCCGAAATCCGCTGCGCGGGCGAGGATATCCGGATCGGCACGGGCCGCGGCGAGGGCGACAAGCGCATCGTGCGCATCGACGGCCGACCGCAGCGCGGCCAGGCCGAGCTGGCGCGCCGGCTTGCCGTCGTGTGGCTGATGCCCGAGATGGACCGCCTCTTCGCCGAAGGGGCGGGGGCGCGCCGGCGCTTCCTCGACCGGCTCGTGTTCGGTTTCGACAGCGAGCATGCGGGGCAGGTCGCGGCCTACGACCATTCGCTGCGCGAGCGCGCGCGCCTGCTGGCCGAAGGCGGCGCCGATCCCGCGTGGCTTGCCGCCCTCGAGGAATCGCTCGCCCGTCACGGCACGGCCATCGCCATCGCGCGCGCGCAGACCGTGGCGCGCCTCGACCGCGCGGCGCGCGCGGCCGTGGGCCCGTTCCCGACGCCGGCCCTGTCGCTTGCGGGCGAGATCGAGCGGCTGTGCGCCGAGATGCCGGCGCTTGCGCTGGAGGAGCGCGCGCGCGCGGTCCTCGCGGCAAACCGCGCGTCGGATGCCGAGAGCGGGACGACCGCCTTCGGCCCGCACCGCGGCGATCTCGTCGCGCACTGGGCCGAGAAGGACGCGCCCGCCGCGCGCCTGTCGACGGGCGAGCAGAAGGCGCTGCTCGTCTCGCTCGTGCTGGCCTACGCGCGCGAACTGGCGGCCGAACGGGGTGCGCCGCCCGTCCTGCTGCTCGACGAAATCGCGGCCCATCTCGATCCCGCGCGCCGCGCACACCTGTTCGACGAACTCGCCGCGCTCGGCGCCCAGTACTGGGCGACCGGCGCCGACGAGGACGCTTTCGCCCCGCTCGCCGGGCGCGCGCACGTGCTGCGCGTCGCCGCCGGCGGGGCGGTTTCCGCCTGAAGGACAAGACGACCATGACCCAGCCCGACAAGAACATCCCCACCAAGAGCATCGAGGACGCCTCGGCCGCCTACGGCGCCGATTCGATCAAGGTGCTGCGCGGCCTCGACGCGGTGCGCAAGCGGCCGGGCATGTATATCGGCGACACCGACGACGGCACGGGCCTGCACCACATGGTCTACGAGGTTGTCGACAACGCCATCGACGAGGCGCTGGCCGGCTGGTGCGACGCCATCCAGGTGACGCTCAACGCCGATGGATCGGTGACGGTGCGCGACAACGGCCGCGGCATCCCCACGGACATCCACCCCGAGGAAGGCGTGTCGGCGGCCGAGGTCATCATGACCCAGCTGCACGCGGGCGGTAAGTTCGACCAGAATTCCTACAAGGTCTCCGGCGGCCTGCACGGGGTCGGCGTGTCGGTCGTCAACGCGCTTTCGTCCACGCTGAAGCTGCGCATCTGGCGCGGCGGCAAGGCCTACGCGATGGAATTCCGCCATGGCGAGGCGGTGGCCCCGCTCGCCGAGACCGGTCCGCAGGGCGACGGGCGCGGCACGGAAGTGACCTTCCTGCCCTCGACCGAGACCTTCACCAAGACCGTGTTCGACTACGACACGCTCGAACACCGCCTGCGCGAGCTTGCCTTCCTCAATTCCGGCGTGCGCCTCGTGCTGGCCGACGAGCGCGGCGTCGAGCCCAAGAAGGTCGAGCTCCACTACGAGGGCGGCATCGAGGCGTTCGTCAAGTATCTCGACCGTTCCAAGCAGGCGCTGCACCAGCCCATCTCGATGAAGGGCGAGAAGGACGGCATCACGGTCGAAGTGGCGATGGAATGGACCGACGCCTACCACGAGACGATGCTGTGCTTCACCAACAACATCCCGCAGAAGGACGGCGGCACGCACCTGGCGGGTTTCCGCGGCGCGCTTACGCGCACCATCGCGCGCGTGGCGGGCGAGAACGCGGGCAAGAAGGAGAAGGTGGCGCTCTCCGGCGACGATGCGCGCGAGGGGCTGACCTGCGTGCTCTCGGTCAAGGTGCCCGATCCCAAATTCTCCTCGCAGACCAAGGACAAGCTCGTGTCCTCCGAGGTGCGGCCCGTCGTCGAGCAGATCTGCAACGACAAGCTCCAGCAGTGGTTCGAGGAGCACCCGGCCGACGCAAGGCGCATCGTCCAGAAGATCGTCGAGGCAGCCGCCGCGCGCGAGGCCGCGCGCAAGGCGCGCGAGCTCACCCGGCGCAAGGGCGCGCTCGACATGGCTTCGCTGCCCGGCAAGCTTGCCGACTGCCAGGAGCGCGACCCGTCGAAGTCCGAGCTTTTCATCGTCGAGGGCGATTCCGCCGGCGGCTCGGCCAAGCAGGGGCGCAACCGCGTGTTCCAGGCGATCCTGCCCATCAAGGGCAAGATCCTGAACGTGGAGCGCGCCAGGCTCGACAAGATGCTGTCCTCGGCCGAGATCGGCACGCTGGTCACGGCCATCGGTACCGGCATCGGCACCGAGGAATTCGACGTCGAGAAGTGCCGCTACCACAAGATCGTCATCATGACGGACGCCGACGTGGACGGCAGCCACATCCGCACGCTGCTGCTGACGTTCTTCTACCGCCAGATGCC
>JAEUKX010000033.1 GCA_016794025.1 Rhodospirillales bacterium
GATCACGCGCGCGCGGCGACGCGGCGGCGTCGATTCGCCAAGAAAATCCGGCAGGGAGCCCGAATCGGCAGTCATGACGCTAGTCTACCGCGTTCCGGGGGGGTTAATCTCCTCCGCATCCATGGGCGACACGAACACTCCAGGCGGACCGGCCGCATCCAACAATGCCATGCGGCTGAAATGGCTCGCGGACCGGCACAGCGCCTTCCTGTTCGGGCGGCCCGGCGGGCAGCGCGCCGATTCGCGCCGGCAGAACTACAAGGGCGCGGTCCTCGAGGGCGGGAATCTCTCGTCCGCCATCCTGTCCGGCTGCAATTTCGCGGAGGCCAAGCTCCTCGACTGCGACTTCTCGATGGCCGACCTTTTTGCGGCGGATTTCTCGGGCTGCGACCTGTCGCGCTCGACCTTCCGCAAGGCCGACCTGCGCGCGGCCAGCTTCATCCATGCGCGTCTGCGCGGCTGCGACCTGTCGGGCTGCGACCTGCGCCCCGGCCAGATCGTCGACTGGGCGAGCCTCAGCAACGAGACCAAGGAAGTCAGCGCGTCGTTCGAGTCGGCCGATCTCGAGAACGCCAGCATGGGCTCGGCCGACCTGTCGTTCGCCAATCTCGAGAACGCGTCGCTCAAGGGCGCGCAGCTTGCCGGCGCCACGCTCTTCGCCGCCAACCTGCGCGGTGCCGACCTGATCGGCGCCAAGTTCGACGGCGCCAAGCTCAAGGGGGCCCAGCTCGTCGGCGCCAAGCTCAACGGCGCCTCGTTCCGCAACGCCGATCTCTCCGGCGTCGACCTGCGCGGGGTCGAGCTCAACAACGTCCAGATGGGCGGCGCGCGCCTCGAAGGCACGATCTACGCGAACCCGCCGCCGGGCGAGAAGCTGCCGGCGGACCTCAAGCCGGTGATCGAGGCGCACCGGCGCTGGGCGGATACCGGCGGGCGGGAAGGCGTGCGCGCCGATTTCGCGGGCCGCGACCTTTCCGGCACCGATTTCGGCGGCTGCGACCTTTCGGGCGCGCGCTTCGACGGCGCAATCCTGTCGCGCGCGCGCTTCGTCGCGGCATCGCTGCGGCTGTCGAGCATGCTGTCCGTGCGCGCGGAACGCTGCGACTTCTCCGACGCCGACATCTCCGGCGCCACGCTGCTGGGCGCCCGGCTCGAGGGCGCCCAGCTCGTCGGCGCCATCGCGCGGCCGATGGAGATGCGCGGGTCCGACGGCACGCTCACGGGCCGCCACACGCCCACGAGCTTCGCCAACGCCTCGCTTGTCGGCGCCGACCTGCGCGCGGCCGACCTGCGCAGCGCCAACTTCGCCGGCGCCGACCTGCGCGGGGCCAATCTGGCGGGCGCCTTCCTGGCGAACGCCGACATGACCGGCACGCGACGCTAGCCGCCATGCTGCCCGCCGCATCGGGCTACGACGAGCTTCTCGCCCGCTTCGCCTGGAAGATCCCGGCCCGCTACAACATCGGCGTCGATGTCTGCGACCGCCACGCCGCTGCCACGCCCGACGCGCCCGCGCTGATCTTCGAGGACGAGAACGGGCACACCGCGGTCCATTCCTTCGCGGCGCTCAAGGCCGCGACCGGCCGCTTCGCCAACATGCTGGCCGGACACGGCATCGCGCGCGGCGAGCGCGTCGCGATCCTGCTGCCCCAGTCGCCCGAGACGGCCATCGCCCATATCGGCGCCTACAAGGCAGGCATGATCGCGGTCCCGCTGTTCGTCCTGTTCGGCGAGGATGCGCTCGAATACAGGCTTTCCGACTGCGGGGCCGCGTGCCTCGTCACCGACACGAACCAGCTCGCGAAGATATCCACGATCCGCGGGCGCCTGCCCGCGCTCAAGAAGATCTTCGTGGTCGACGGAAAGGGTGCCGGCGGCACGCTCGATTTCCACGCCGAGCTTGCCCGCGCGTCGGACGGCTTCGCGCCCGCCGACACGGCGGCCGACGATCCGGCCGTGATCATCTACACCTCCGGCACCACCGGGAACCCCAAGGGCGCGCTCCACGCGCACCGCGTGCTGCTCGGCCACCTGCCGGGCGTGGAGCTTCCGCAGGACCTGTTCCCCAAGCCCGGCGACCTATTCTGGACACCGGCCGACTGGGCCTGGATCGGCGGGCTTTTCGACGTGCTGCTGCCCTCGCTGCATCATGGCGTGCCCGTGCTTGCCCACCGCTTCCGCAAGTTCGAGCCCGACCGCGCGCTCGACCTGATGGCGCGGCACAAGGTGCGCAACGTCTTTTTCCCGCCCACGGCGCTGAAGCTCATGCGCCAGTCGGGCATCGCGGCCGACGCGCGCGTGAAGCTGCGCTCGATCGGCTCGGGCGGCGAGTCGCTGGGCGAGGAGCTTCTCGACTGGGGCCGCGCCACGTTCGGCGTGACGATCAACGAGTTCTACGGCCAGACCGAGTGCAACCTCGTGGTCTCGAACTGCGCCTCGCTGTTCGCGGTGAAGCCGGGGGCGATGGGACGCGCCGTCCCCGGCCACACGCTGGCCATCCTCGACGAAGACGGCAATCCGCTGCCCGACGGCGCGGAGGGCGAGATCGCCGTGCGCCGGCCCGACCCCGTGATGTTCCTGCGCTACTGGAACCGCGAGGCCGACACGGCGGCGAAGTTCGCGGGCGACTGGATGCGCACGGGCGATCGCGGCCGGCGCGGCGCGGACGGCTACCTGCGTTATGTCGGACGGGCGGACGACGTCATCACGTCGGCCGGCTACCGCATCGGCCCGGCCGAGATCGAGGAATGCCTGCTGAAGCACCGTGCCGTCGCGATGGCGGCCGTGATCGGCGTGCCCGACGCGCTGCGCACCGAGGCGATCAAGGCCTTCGTGGTGCTGAAATCGGGCGTTGCGGCTGGCGCGGCGCTCGGCGCGGAACTGCAGGCGCACGTGAAGACGCGGCTGGCCGCGCACGAATATCCGCGCGAGATCGAGTTCGTCGCGGAACTTCCGCTGACCGCAACAGGCAAGATCGTCCGGCGCGAGCTGCGCCGGCGCGAAATGGAAAAACGCGAGGGGAAAGCGCCATGACCAAGACGATCGACTATTTCTTCTCGGTCAACAGCCCGTGGATGTATCTCGGCCACGCGCGGTTCGTGGCCATCGCCAAGCGCGCAGGCGCGCATGTCAACGTGAAGCCGATGGACAGCGCCAAGGTGTTCGCGGCGTCGGGCGGCCTGCCGCTGCCCCAGCGGCCCAAGCAGCGCCAGGCCTACAGGCTGTTCGAGCTGAAGCGCTGGAGCGAGCACCTGGGCATCCCCATCGACTTCCAGCCGAAATTCGCGCGCGTGCCCGTCGAGATGGCCGCACGCCTCGTCATCGCGGCCGACCGCAAGGAACTGAACGCGCTGGCGCTTGTGGGCTTCCTCGGCAAGGCGATCTGGGAGGAGGAGCGCGACGTCTCCGATCCCGATACGCTCAAGGCCATCGCCGCCGAGCACGGCCGCAACGCCCAGCGACTGTGGGAGGCCGCCTGCGCGGAGGAGACGAAGATCGTCTACGAGGCGAACACGCAGGAAGCCATCGACCGGCAGGTGTTCGGCGCGCCCTGGTACATCTACAACGACGAGCCCTTCTGGGGACAGGACCGGCTCGACTTCCTCGAGCGCGCGCTGGCAAGATAGCGCTCACCCCCTCTCCGCAACGGAGGTTCGCGATGGCCGTCTTTCTGGTTGCCGGAAACAGTCACTCGATCGCGCGGCGCACCGACGGGACGGTGTGGACCTGGGGAAACGACGAGCTGGGCCAGTTGGGCCTCGGCGATCCCGCGATGACGTTCCGATCCGTGCCCACGCAGGTGGCGGGCGTCTCGAACGCGCGCGAGGTGGCGATCGGTGCGTCGACGTCGCTGTTTCTCGCCTCGGACGGCTTCGTGCATGCCTGCGGCTCGCATACGAGCATCCAGCTCGGCCGCCCCGCGACCGCCCCGCAGACATCGTTCCTGCCCGTCCAGAGGTTCCGGCGGCCGCGCGCCATCTCGGCGGGATGGCTGCATTGCCTTGCGGCCTACAAGGGGCAGGTCTTCGCGTGGGGCCGCAACCAGCATGGCGGTTTCGGGATCGGCACCCAGGGCGAACTCTGGACCTATCCGCGGCCCCTGCCGGGCGTGGACGGCGTGAGCCAGGCGATCTGCGGCCGATGGGGACAGTCGTTCCTGCTGCGCCGCTCGGGCCCGCGCGTTCTTGCTGCCGGACGCAACAACTATGGCCAGCTGGGGGACGGCACGACGCAGGATCGCCTCGAGTTCGTCCCGATCCCCGGCATGTCCGATGTGGTTGCCGTCAGTGCAAGCAGCGATTTCACGCTGGCGCTGCGCGACGACGGCACCGTTTGGGCATGGGGCCGCAACCATGTCGGCCAGCTCGGCGACGGGACGCTCGTCGACCGGCCGACACCCGCGCGCGTCGGCCAGCTGCGCCGGATCGTGGCAATCTCCGCCGGCGGGGCACACGGGCTGGCGCTGGACGATGCGGGCCGCATTTCCGGCTGGGGTCTCAACACGACGGCCCAGCTCGGCGACGACGGCAGCGGCAATTTCAGCGTGCGGCGCGTGCCCGCGAAAATTCCGATGAAGCGCCCGATCGTCGCGCTCTCGACGGGCGGCGGGCACTCGCTTGCCGTCGACGACCACGGCGATTTGTGGGGCTGGGGCTACAACGTCAACGGCCAGGTCGGCACGGGATCGACGGCGCCGCATGTCTTTGTGCCGACCCGCGTGACGGGCATTTCGCAGGTCGGTTGACGAAGGGACCTACAGCAGCCCCAGCGCGCGCAGTTCCTCGGCCATCTTCGGCGGGATCTTGCCGATCTCGGCGGCCGCGCGCGCGTCGAGATCCTTGGGCGCGCTCTTGTCCTCGAAATAGCGCCAGCCCTGGAAGGCGCGCATGGGCTTGGGCATCGTGCGCACGAGCCTGGGATCGAGATGGATCTCGCAGGCGGGCTTGCCCTCGCGGTCCTTGCGGGAGACGAAGCCCACGATCTTCTGGCGGCATCGGATGGTGCCCTTGATGACCCAGTAGAGCGAACCCTCGCCCGCAATCTCCTCGCCGCGCTTGGGCGTGTTGCGGGTGACGTGCTTGAGCTGGGGCTTCTGGCCCTTCGCC
>JAEUKX010000050.1 GCA_016794025.1 Rhodospirillales bacterium
CGCGTAGGCCTGCGTCAGGTCGGGCACCAGGTCCTTGACGACCGGCATGTGCGGCAGCGGGTAGATCTTCACGTCGCCTTCGCAGTCCTCGATCGCCTTGGTGCAGGCGAGCGTGTTCGTGCCGTCGATGTTCATCGCGCACGAACCGCACACGCCCTCGCGGCACGAACGGCGGAAGGTCAGCGTCGGGTCGATCTCGTTCTTGATCTTGATCAGCGCGTCGAGAACCATCGGCGCCGTCTTGTCGAGGTCGATCGTGTAGCTGTCCACGCGCGGATTGGCGCCCGTGTCCGGGTCCCAGCGGTAGATCTTGAAGGTCTTGGTCCGCTTGGCGTCGGACGGGCCCGGCCACGCCTTGCCGGACGAGACCTTGGAGTTTGCGGGAAGCGAGAATTCGGCCATCGTTCCGGTACCCCTCAGTACACGCGCGCCTTGGGCGGGAAGGACTGCACTTCGTTGGTCAGCGTCGTCAGCACGACGGGGCGGTAGTCGATGTTGACCTTCCCCTTCGAGTCGAGCCACGCGATCGTGTGCTTCATCCAGTTCTTGTCGTCGCGCTCGGGGAAGTCCTCGCGCGCATGCGCGCCGCGGCTTTCCTTGCGGTTGAGCGCGCTTTCGAGCGTGACAACCGCCTGCGCGATCAGGTTCTCGTATTCGAGCGTCTCGACGAGGTCGGAATTCCACACCAGCGAGCGGTCCGAAACGCCGACATCCCCGCTCTTGGCGAAGGTCGCGGCGATCAGCTTCGAACCTTCCGCCAGCACGTCGCCGGTGCGGTAGACCGCGCAGTTGTTCTGCATGATGCGCTGCATCTCGGCACGCAGGACCGCCGTGGGGGCCGGCCCCTTGGCGTTGCGAAGCGCATCGAAACGCGCGAGCGCCGCATCGCCGGCACCCTTGGGCAGCGGACGGTGCGGCTTGCCGGGCTCGACCACTTCGGCGGCGCGGATGGCGGCCGCGCGCCCGAACACGACGAGATCGAGCAGCGAATTGGAACCCAGGCGGTTGGCGCCGTGGACCGACACGCACGCCGCCTCGCCGATCGCCATCAGGCCCGGCACGACCGTGGCCGAGCCGTTCTTCATGGTCACGACTTCGCAGCGGTGGTTCGTCGGGATGCCGCCCATGTTGTAGTGGACGGTCGGCAGCACCGGGATCGGCTCCTTCGTCACGTCGACGCCTGCGAAGATCTTCGCGGTCTCCGAGATGCCGGGCAGGCGCTCGTGCAGGAGCTTGGCGTCAAGATGCTCGAGATGCAGGTGGATGTGGTCCTTGTGCTCGCCCACGCCGCGGCCTTCGCGGATTTCCATCGTCATCGCGCGGCTCACGACGTCGCGCGAAGCGAGGTCCTTGGCCGACGGCGCGTAGCGCTCCATGAAGCGCTCGCCGTTGGAATTGGTGAGATAGCCGCCCTCGCCGCGCGAACCCTCGGTGATGAGGCAGCCCGCCCCGTAGATGCCGGTCGGGTGGAACTGGATGAATTCCATGTCCTGCAGCGGCAGGCCGGCGCGCAGCGCCATCGCGTTGCCGTCGCCCGTGCACGTGTGCGCGGACGTGGCCGAGAAATATGCGCGCCCGTAGCCGCCGGTCGCCAGCGCCACGACATGCGCCGTGAAGCGGTGCAGCGTGCCGTCGACGAGGTTCCAGGCCATCACGCCGCGGCAGGCACCCTCGTCGTCCATGATGAGGTCGAGGGCAAAATACTCGATGAAGAACTCGGCGTTGTTCTTGAGACTCTGCTGGTAGAGCGTGTGCAGGATCGCATGGCCGGTGCGGTCGGCCGCGGCGCAGGTGCGCTGCGCGACGCCCTTGCCGTAGTCGGTCGTCATGCCGCCGAAGGGGCGCTGGTAGATCTTGCCCGCCTGCGTGCGGCTGAACGGCACGCCGTAATGCTCGAGCTCGATGATGGCGGGGATGGCTTCCTTGCACATGTACTCGATCGAGTCCTGGTCGCCGAGCCAGTCGGAGCCCTTGACCGTGTCGTACATGTGCCAGCGCCAGTCGTCGGGACCCATGTTGCCGAGTGCGGCCGAGATGCCGCCCTGGGCCGCGACCGTATGGCTGCGCGTGGGGAACACCTTGGTGATGCAGGCGGTCTTGAGGCCCTTGGCCGCCATGCCGAAGGTCGCGCGCAGGCCGGCGCCGCCGGCGCCCACAACGACGACGTCATAGACATGATCGACGACCTTGTAGGCCTGGCCGCCCATCGCGGGGCCGCTCGAAGCGTCGGGCATGGTGTTCAGCCTCCGAAAGCGAGCTTGAGGATCGAGAAGACGGCGAAGCCGCCGAACAGAAGGGCGGCGCCGTTGATCGCCAGCACGGACGCGATCTTCAGGGCCTCGCAGTGGACATAGTCCTCGACGACGACCTGCAGCCCGAGCCGGGCATGCTGGAACATCGCCACGACAAGCGCGAGCATCAGCACGGCCGTGACGGGGTGGCCGAGCCAGCCCTTCACCTCGGCCAGCGGCGCGCCGGCATGGGCGATGGCGCCCACGACGAACCAGACCGCCAGCGGCACGAGCGCGATGGCCGTGGTGCGCTGGGCCCACCAGTGCGACGTGCCGTCCTTGGCCGAACCCAGGCCGCGCACGCGGCCGAGCGAGGAACGCAACGACTTGTCCTGTCCGGCCATTTCAGTTCCCTCCCGCGACGGCAAGCCCGATCGACCAGGCCAGCAGAGTCGCCACGGCCGTGAAGGCGATGACGAACCAGCCGGAACGCTCGGCGGCCTTGAGCTCGAAGCCCAGGCCTGCGTCCCAGAACAGGTGCCGGATGCCGTTGGCCAGATGGTAGAAGAGCGCGACCGACCACCCCAGCAGCAGCAGGCGGCCGAGGGTCGAGCCGAGGAAACTGTTTACACTGTTGAATGCGGCCTCGCCGGCGGCCGCGGCCACCAGCCAGCATGTCAGCATCAGCGTGCCCACGGCCAGCGCCACGCCGGTGGCGCGGTGCGTGATCGACAGCACGGAGGTGATCTGCGGGCGGTAGACCTGCAGGTGCGGCGACAGCGGCCGCGGATGCGGATTGGCGGAAGCTTTTGAATCTGCGGCCATGGCCCCTCGGTGTTGCTGGCGGCGCGGCCGCGTTGGTCGCGGCCCTTTCGCGGAATGCGTCCCGGCGTTCCAAGGATTTAGACCCGGACCCCGCGCCCGTCAATTGAAGGGTTCGACGTGTGGCGCGAGACGCTTACCGCATGCGCGAACGGTTCGCACGTGCGGTGCACTGTGGATGGTGCTGTGGACAGTATGTGTGCCGAATGTGGGCAGGTCGGATTTCCATCAACAGGAATCTCATGGCACCCATGTCGATTCGCGTTGGCGCGCGGGCGCGGGTTTGAGACGCTTGGCCCCGGTAAGCGAAAGCGAGGAGGCGCAGAAACCGCTTCGATCCTTCCCCGACGTGTCCGGAGCTGGGACACGGGTCCACTGGCAGGAGCTGGCGCCGAAAGGCGGCCGGCGCGGGAAGGACGGGACGGCGGAGCGCTTCCGGAGCGGTCGCGGGAAGGCCGGTGCAAGCCGGGCGGAACGCGGCAACTCCATTCCCTTCGTGGCCGGTACGGCCGCCCTTCTGGGGGTGGCCGGGCAAGGGCGGAGGGACGGCGTCGACGGATCCGCGCACCTGGCGGGGATCGGACCGACGGTCGGAGCTGCGAGGGTCCCGCAAGGGGCCGGCAGGTCCGGCGGCGACAGCGGGGCGGGCCCAGAGGCCCAGGAACCCGCGGCCGGCGGATCGGCTGCGAGGAACGGGACAGGCAAGGCCGCGCAAGCGCCGCTGTCCCGAGGCTCGCGCAAGGCTCGGGTCAGGTCCGGCAGTCCAGCGTGCGGGCAAGGGTCGGACGTCTCGGGTACCGGGTTTCGGAGGGCCGCGCGTGGCCGCCGGGACCCCCGTCGGTGGAACGCGGTCGGATCGGGCGGACCAGGGCCCGGACGAACGTGCGAAGCAGGTCCACCGGAGGAATGCCCGGGTTTCGGCTGCCATGAGGCGGCCGGCGGTCTCGCGCAAGCGGGGTGCCGGTGGTGTCGGATGCGCGGCGTGCACGCCCGCTTCGACGGTCCTCGCGAGGCGTCAGGGAGCCCTTTGTCCCGCCCGGACAACGGCACGATCGCAAGATCGCCCCTGGCGCCTCTTTCATTT
>JAEUKX010000079.1 GCA_016794025.1 Rhodospirillales bacterium
ATGGCGTCCCCACGGGGATTCGAACCCCGGTCTGCACCGTGAGAGGGTGCCGTCCTGGGCCTCTAGACGATGGGGACCCGCGCGACGAGCGGTGGGTTTAGCCCATCGCCCCGCCTGAATCAAGCGAGGGCGAATCAGGCCAGTGCGGCTGCCGCCGTCTGCACGAAACCGTCGACATCCTCCATGCGCGTGGACCAGGCGCAGACGAGCCGCAGTCGCTGCGTGCCGGGGCCCAGCCAGCGGTAGGAACGGTAGCCCGCCTTCTCGGTCGCAGCGATGGCGGCCTCGGGCAGGTCGATGAAGACCTCGTTCGCCTCGACCGGGTGGACGAGGGCCGCCCCCTTGAGCCGGCCGAGCCCCTCGGCCAGGCGCCGGGCCGCATCGTTGGCATGGCGCGCGAGATCGAGCCACAGCCCGCCTTCGAGATAGGCGTCCATCTGGGCGGCCAGGAAGCGCATCTTCGAGAAAAGATGGCCTGCGCGCTTGCGCCGGAAAGCGAGCGTCTCGGCCAGTGCCTTGTCGAACACGACGATCGCCTCGACCGCCATGCAGCCGTTCTTCGTGCCCCCGAACGAGAGAATGTCGACGCCGGCCTGCCACGTGGCCGCCGCGGGCGTGCAGCCCAGCGTGCCGAGCGCGTTGGCGAAGCGCGCGCCGTCGACATGCAGGCGTACGCCGTGGCGCTTGGCAACCTCGGCCAGCGCGCCGGTGTGCGCGGGCGTATAGACCGTGCCGGCCTCGCTTGCGTTGGTGAGCGAGACGACGGCCGGCTGCACATGGTGCACCACGCCCTTGCCCGCACCGGCGAGTGCGGCATCGAGATCGGCCGCGGCGATGCGGCCATGCGCGCCCTCCACGCCCACGAGTTTCGCCCCGCCGGTGTAGAATTCCGGCGCGCCGCATTCGTCGTCGTCCACATGCGCCTCGGGGTGGCAGTAGACCGATCCCCAGGGCGGGCAGCACGCCGCCAGCGCCAGCGCGTTGGCCGCGGTGCCCGTCGACACGAGGAACACCGCGCAGTCGCGTCCGAACAGGTCGGCGATCTTCCTTTCCACGCCCAGCGCCAGCGGGTCGTTGCCATAGGGCATGGCGGCGCCCGCGTTGGCGCGCTCCAGCGCCGCGAGGACGCGCGGATGCATGGGTGCCGTATTGTCGGATGCGAAGTTCATCTGTCCCCCGGAACGATGCGGCCCAGCTCCGTGCCGGAGCCGGGATCGACGACGACGATGCGCGTCGACCCGTCGGGCAGGCGCACATGGATGGAAAGTGTGGTGGCGGTGGCGGCGATCGCCTCGATCCGGCTGCCCGCGGGCAGGCCGAGGTCGAGCGTCCCCCAGCTTCCGGTGAGTACAGGGGCCGGCGCCGCAACGGCCGGCACCGCCGGTACCGGCTTGCCACCCGCCCCCTTCACGACGAGCCAGACCAGGAAGCCGAAGGCCCCCAGGCACAGGACGCCCAGCCCGACGACAGCCGCCTTCAGTGCACGCATCGATGGATTCGGCGGCGCTGGTCGGGTACCAAGTTCGGCATGGAATCGGGCTCCGAGAGGTTCGAGACGCTTGTGCCGCCGGCGCTCGCCGGCGAAAGGCTCGACCGCGCGCTTGCGGCACTCCATCCGTCGGGACTGTCGCGCAGCCGCCTCAAGGCGCTGATCGAGGAAGGCCGCGTGCGCGTGGCGGGCGCGACGATAACGGAGCCCTCGCGCAAGGTCAAAGAAGGCGAAAGCCTCGGCGTGGAGCTGCCGCCGGCCCGCGCGGCCCTGCAGGCGGCCGAGGATATCGCCCTGAAGATCGTCCACGAGGACGCAAGCCTGATCGTGATCGACAAGCCCGCCGGCCTCGTCGTCCACCCCGCCCCCGGCAACGCCGGCGGCACGCTCGTCAACGCGCTGCTTGCGCACTGCCGCGGGTCGCTGTCGGGCATCGGCGGGGTCGAACGGCCGGGGATCGTCCACCGCCTCGACAAGGACACGAGCGGCCTGATGGTGGCCGCCAAGACCGACCGCGCGCACCGCCATCTTTCCGCCCAGTTCGCGCGGCACGACGTGGAGCGCGTCTACGCCGCCATCGTGCGCGGCCGGCCGCGACCCGTGGAAGGCGACATCGAGGGAAACATCGGCCGCGACCCCAACAACCGGAAGCGCATGGCCGTGGTGAAGACCGGCGGCAAGGCCGCGCGCACGCACTATCGCACGGTCGAGGCGTTCGGCCAGCGCGCGGCACTCCTCGAATGCCGGCTTGCCACCGGGCGCACGCACCAGATCCGCGTGCACATGGCGGCCATCGGCTGCCCGCTCGTGGGCGACGGCGTCTATGCGCGCAAGGCCCGCGCGAAGGGCGACGCGCTCGACGCCGCGATGGCGGCCTTCCCGCGACAGGCGCTCGACGCCTTCGTGCTCGGTTTCGAGCATCCCGACACGGGCGAGCGGGTGCGCTTCCAGCGGGCCTATGCCCCGGATATCGCCGCCCTGCGCGCGGAACTGGCCGCGGCGGCCGCGAAGGCGGCGGCATGAGCACGAAACTTCCCGTTCCCGCCGGCGAAGGCAGCCTGTCGCGCTACCTCGACGAGATCCGCAAGTTCCCGATGCTGGCGCCCGACGAGGAATACGTGCTCGCCCGCTCGTGGCGCGAGCGCCAGGACAAGGAGGCCGCGCACCGCCTCGTCACCTCGCACCTGCGCCTCGTGGCGAAGATCGCGATGGGCTATCGCGGCTACGGGCTGCCGCTGGCCGATCTCATCGCCGAGGGGAATGTCGGCATGATGCAGGCCGTGCGCCGCTTCGAGCCCGAGCGCGGCTTCCGCCTCGCGACCTATGCGATGTGGTGGATCCGCGCCGCGATCCAGGAGTACATCCTGCACTCCTGGTCGCTCGTGAAGATCGGCACGACGGCCGCGCAGAAGAAGCTGTTCTTCAATCTCCGCCGCCTCAAGGGGCAGATGAAGGAGATCGACGCCGGCGACCTGTCGCCGGATGCGGTGAAGAAAATCGCCACGAAGCTCGACGTGTCCGAGCAGGACGTCGTCGACATGAACCGCCGCCTTGCCGGACCCGACAGTTCGCTCAACGCGCCCGTGCGCACCGACGGCGAGGAAGGCGGCGAATGGCAGGATTGGCTCGTCGACGACAGCGCCGACCAGGAGATCAAGCTCGGCGACGAGGAGGAAGCCGGACGCCGGCGCGCCCTGCTGCGCAAGGCCATGGGCCGGCTCAATGCGCGCGAGCGCGCGATCCTGACCGAGCGGCGCCTCAAGGACGATCCCGCACGCCTGGAGGATCTGGCGCAGAAGTTCGGCATCAGCCGCGAGCGCGTACGCCAGATCGAGGTGCGCGCCTTCGAGAAGCTCCAGAAGGCCGTGAAAGCCGATGCCGCGGCGCAGGAAGCCGCCGCGCGACGCCGGCGCGAGGACTAGCCGCCACCCTGTCCGGGCATTTCCTCGCGCACGCTCTCGCCCCATTCCGCCACGAGGTTCTGCTGCCGGCGCAGCAGCTGGCGCAGCCGCGCCTCGGCGCGGTTCTCGTAGACGACATTGATGACGATCGGGAAGATCCAGCACAGCGCATAGGCGAACACCGCCGCGGCGTAGACCGAGAACCACGCGAACGGATTGCCGAGGATCTCGCGCCCGCCCGAACGGCCTGCCTGCGCCAGCCCGTCGAGCAGGAAGGGCAGCATGGCGCCCACGCTGAGCGTGCCCACCGCGATGGCGTCGTGCTTCTCCTTGCCGGGATCGGTCACGACGGCGGCGAGCGTGGGCAGCATGCCCGCGACGACGAACAGGCAAAGCCACGGCACGGTCCAGCCGAGCCACGCGATGACCGCGAGCACGCCCACGCCGGCGGTCGCGAGCGCCATCGGGCTGCGCTCGCCGGATTTCTTGGGCTTGGGCTTCTTGGCCATCAGAACAGCCTCAGCAGGATCGAGCCGATGCCAACGACACCCGACAGGCTCGCGGCGGTCAGCGCCGCCGTCTCCTTGCCGGTGCGTTTGGCGTACTGCGCGCGCGCGGCGGCGCCGCCGCGGATCTCGCCGATCTCGGCCTCGCACGCGGCATAGGCCTCGCGTGCGGCATCGAAGCCCCAGCTGTCGACCTCGCGCATTTTCTCGTTGTCGACCAGTTCGAGGAGCTGCTTGAGATCGCCCTCCTCCGACACCTTGGTGAGCTGGCCGATCTGGGCAGCGCGCAGCGGCAGGTGC
>JAEUKX010000082.1 GCA_016794025.1 Rhodospirillales bacterium
GGGCATCGGCCTCGACGGCCGCATCGGCCGCAAGTTCCTGCATCCCGGGCCGGGCTATGGCGGCTCGTGCTTCCCCAAGGACACGCTGGCGCTGGTCAAGACCGCGCAGGACGCCGGCGCGCCGCTGCGCATCATCGAGACGGTCGTCGACATCAACACCAGGCGCAAGAAGAAGATGGCCGAGAAGGTGGTCGCCGCGTGCGGCGGCTCGGTCAAGGGCAAGAAGATCGCCGTGCTCGGCCTCACCTTCAAGCCGAACACCGACGACATGCGCGACAGCCCCTCGCTCGACATCCTGCCGGCCCTGACGGCCGCGGGCGCGAAGGTCGTGGCCTACGATCCCGAAGGCATGCACGAGGCGAAGGCCATGCTGCCCGGCATCGAGCTGGCGGCCGACGAATACGCGACGATGGAAGGGGCGGAAGCGCTCGTCATCATCACCGAGTGGAACCAGTTCCGCTCGCTGCAGCTCGACCGCGTGAAGAAGCTGATGAAGGCGCCGGTCGTGGTCGACCTGCGCAACGTCTATTCGCCGGCCGACATGGAAGCGGCGGGATTCTCGTACCACTCGATCGGTCGCCCGAACACGGCCAAGGGCACGGGTGCGGGCGAATGAACTTCCGCCACGCCTTCGAGCCGACGATCCTTCGCGAATACGACGTCCGCGGCATCGTCGGAAAGACGCTGACCGAGGCCGACGCCTACGCACTCGGCCGCGGCTTCGGTTCGGCCGTCGCCGACAAGGGCGGCAAGCGCGTCGCCGTGGGCTGGGACGGGCGGCTTTCGTCGCCCGCACTTGCGGCCAAGGTGGTTGCCGGTCTTTCCGACTGCGGTCTCGAGGTCCTGCGCACGGGGCTCGGCCCCACGCCGCAGCTCTATTTCGCCGTGCGCGAGAACCATCTCGACGGCGGCGTGATGATCACCGGTTCGCACAATCCGCCGGACTATAACGGCTTCAAGATGATGCTCGCCAAGGCGTCGTTCTGGGGTGCGGACATCCAGGCGATGGGCAAGCGCGTGGGCGCGGGCAAGGTCGCCGAAGGCAAAGGCGCCGCCGCCGATCTCGAGGTGAAGGCCGCCTACTACGACCGGCTGCTGCGCGACTATCCGAAGGACGCGAAGAACCTGACCGTCGTTTGGGATGCCGGGAACGGCGCCATGGGCGAGGCGCTCGTTGCCGTGACGAAGCGCCTGCCGGGCCGCCACATCCTGCTCAACGAGAAGATCGACGGCACGTTCCCCGCGCACCATCCCGATCCGACGGTGGCGAAGAACCTCGTCCAGCTGCAGGACGCGGTCCTGCGCGAGAAGGCCGATCTGGGGATCGCGTTCGACGGCGACGGCGACCGCATCGGCGTCGTCGACGGCAAGGCCCGCATCCTGTGGGGCGACCAGCTGATCGCCGTGCTGGCGTCGGAAATCCTCGCGCGCCTGCCGGGCTCCACCATCATCGCCGACGTGAAGGCGAGCCAGGTGCTGTTCGACGAGATTGCGCGCATGGGCGGCAAGCCGCTGATGTGGAAGACCGGCCATTCGATCATCAAGACAAAGATGGTCGAGACGGTGGCCCCGCTCGCGGGCGAGATGTCGGGCCATATCTTCTTTGCCGACGGCTGGTACGGCTTCGACGACGCGATGTATGCAGGCCTCCGCCTGCTGAAGATCCTGGCGACAGGGACCAAAACGTTGGCCGATTTCCGCGACGCGATGCCCGCGGTCGTCAACACGCCCGAGCTGCGCTTCCCGTGCGACGACACGCGCAAGCGCGCCGTGGTCGAGGAAGTGGCCGCGCGCCTCAAGTCGGCGGGGGCGGAATTCAGCACCATCGACGGCGTGCGCGTGAACACTGCCGACGGCTGGTGGCTGCTGCGCGCGTCCAACACGCAGGACGTGCTCGTGGCGCGCTGCGAGGCGAAGGGCGAGGCGGGGCTTGCCCGCCTGCGCGCCGACCTCGAAGGCCAGCTCGGCAAGTCGGGCATCAAGCTGCCCGAAGACGCGGCCGCCGGCCACTGATGCGCTTCTTCTTCTACGGCACGCTGATCGACCCGGATGTGCGCCGGGCCGTGCTGGGCAGGCTTGCGCCCGGAACAGTCGAGCCCGCGATCCTCGGCGGCTGGCGGCGCTTTTCGGCCAGGGGCGTCACGTTCCCGATCGCGCGTCCCGATCCGAAGGCGGAAATCGGCGGCGTCCTCGCGCGCGGCCTTTCCGCCGCGGCGGCCCGCAAGCTCGACGACTACGAGGGCCCCGGCTACCGGCGCATCGCCGTGCCGGTGCGCGCGGGCACGAAGACCGTCGAGGCATTTCTCTATGTCGACGATGGCAGCGGCACGCTGGTGCCGACCCCGGCCGCGTGGCGCTACGAGGACTGGGCCCGCCGCCACAAGCGCGCCTTCCTCGCCACGCTCGCGAACCAGACCTTCGCGCCGAGGTGAGGCGGGCGCCCGCATTGCGGGCGATGCTCGTTCCAGGTCGTGGATGCCCGGAACAAGTCCGGGCATGGCGAGGAAGCGAGACCGTCATGCCCGGCGAATGCCGGGCATCCACGATTTTGCGATTTCCTACATATGTACTTATGATTGTATAAATTCCTCGCGCAGCCTATAATCACATCATCGGTCGTTCCACTACGACTGTGCGCTGTTTGAAAAGTGAGACAGGATTTCCCCGCATCTGGTCCCGGTCGCCAATTTCAAGCCCTTGAAATTGCGGCGGAACCGGGCGGAAAACATACAATCCACGCGAAAAACGCATTCGAGGTTACCAGCCTTCCGGATCAGGGACTTAAATAGGTTACCGTCGCCTGAAGTAACCTCATCCTACTTTCCGGATCATGCCCGTACCCAGCATGCCGGCCGTGCGCAGGATCGCTTCGATCGCCTTGCGCTCGTCCTCGCCGACGCCGAGCTGCGGTTCGCGGCAGGTCGCGTGCGGGAAGATGCCCTGGAGCTTCAGCGCTTCCTTCATGCGCGGGCGGAAGTCGCGGATGGGCGGCTTCCAGCAGTAGCGGGCCAGCGGGCCGAGCCGATCCCAGATCGCCTTGCCGGCGGAAATGTCGCCGCGTTCGACGGCCGCGTACATCGCGACCAGTTCGGCCGTGGCCGTGCCGCCGAAGCCGATGAGGGCACCCGTACATCCCATCACCATCGCCTCGAAGATGAAGGTGTCGGAGCCCGTCAGTACGCCGATGGGCTGCTTCAGCTTCGCGGCGTGCTCGATGGTGGACTGTGTTTGCGCCACGTCGAACGACGATTCCTTGATCGCGACGAGTTGCGGGATCTCCGCGATCGCCTTCAGGATCGCCGGCGTATAGTCCGGGCCCCAGCCCTTGGGGAACTGGAAGCAGATGATCGGCAGGCCCGAGGCGTCGGCAATCGCGCGGTGGTAGCGCACGATCATTTCCTCGGGCACCGGCGCGCCCGAGAAGGTGGGGAAGGGCGGGAAGATCGCGAACCCGTCCACGCCGGCATCGCGAAGGCGGGCGGCCTTCGCGGCCGCCGCCTTCGTCGATCCGGCCACCACGCCCGACAGGAGCGGCACGCGCCCGCCGATTGCCTTGCGGCAGACGGCGACCACCTCGAACTGCTCCTCCTCGGTGAGCGAGATCACCTCCGAAGCGTCCATGTTCATGGCGATGGCGGCGGGCTTCTGGCCCGCGATCCAGTCCATGTACCGGTCGAGGGTCTTCCAGTCGACCGCCTGATCCTCCGTCATCGGCAGCAGCGGGGCCGCGATGACGCCGGTAAAGGGACGCTTCAGCTGCATCGTGCGCTTCTCACTTCGGCAGGAAGTCGTTGGTGTGGAACGCCGTCCACGACTCCTTCGTTTCCAGCTCGCGGTACTTCTTCAGGAGATCGAGCGTCTGCTCCCAGTCCGCCTGCGCGCCGTAGCCGATGCGGCCCTTGGAGTTCTTGGAGTCGAGCAGGTCGAAATCGACCATCATCTGGTCCTTGGTCGACTGGCGGTTGAGGTCTGGCTTCACCTTCATCGCCGCGTCGACGGCGGCATCGGGGTTCTTGCGCGCCTCTTCCCACGACTTGATCGACGCGCGCAGGAACTTGCGCACCGTCTCGGGCTTGTTCTTGATCGTGTCGAGATTTGCCGAGACCGTCATGCCCACGATGTTGGCGCCATGGTCGGCATAGCGCAGGGCCGCCGGCTCGAATCCCTTGTACTTGATGAGGAAGTACTGGTCGTCGGCGCCGCCCAGCAGCGCGTCGGCCCGCTTCTCGAGCACGGCCACGACCTTGGCCGCCGGGTCGACCTGCACGAAGCGGATCTTCTCCATGTCGAGCTTGTTGTGCGCGGCGAGCGCGCGGAAGAGCTGGCCCAGCGGGTCGCCCGGCGAAACGGCGAGCGACTTGCCCTCGAGGTCCTTGGGCGTCTTGATGCCGGTCGCCGCCAGCGACACGACCGAGAAGCCCGTCGAGTTCAGGAGCGACATGACCGACTTCACCGGCACGCCCTTGGCGGCCGCCGTGACGATCGAGGAGGAGTCCGACATGCCGAACGTGTCGGTGCCCGCACCCAGGAGCTGGGCCGTGTTGGCCGAGCCGCGGCCCTCGTTGATCGTAAGGTCGAGGCCCTCGGCCTTGAAGTAGCCCTGTGCGACGCCGTAGTAGAACGGCACGTGCAGACCGCCGAGATACCAGTTGAGGCGCAGCGACACGGCTTCCTGCGCGTGCGCGGCACCGGCTGCGGCGAAGGCCATCGCGGCGGCCAGCAGAACTCGCAACTTCATTTCCTTTTCCTCCCCGTTTCCTGTTTTTTTCGGATTACCTGGGTTCGGCGTCGAGATCGCGCGTGCCGAACTCGGCCGGCATGTTGATCTCGACAAGTTCGAGGTCGTCGGAGCGCGCGACGACGTTGTGGGCGACGCCGCCGGGCTGCGACAGGCAGTCGCCCGCCTCCACGCGCACGTCGCCTTCGTGGCCGGCATAGCGGAACGCGATCCAGCCCTTGAGCACGAAGACGAAGTGGCCCGTCATGTCGTGCCAGTGCCAGCCCGTCTCCTTCTCGAACGGGCGGATCGCGCGGATGTGCTTGGCGCCGATGCGCCCGCCGGTCGCCGCCGCAAGGCCGAGGTCGCGGTATTCCACGTCGGCGCGCGGCCCGTCGCGCGTGAAGGCCGCGTCGGAATACTTCGCAAGCGCGAGCAGCGACTGGGCGCGGTCGAGGGCGAGCGGGCCCGCGAAGCGCGGGGCCGGCGAGTGATCGTTCATTCGGTTTCCCTTTTGCGTCCGGGCATTCCGGATGCGGGAGTTGGTCGAATGTGGACGGGCGGTCTTCCCGTCCGCGATCCTAGCCTACCTTTGTACTAAGACCAGCCCTTTTCCGGCGGTCGTCGGGGCGCGGTCAGCCGGCGCTGGCGACGCTGCGGGCCGTGCGCTTCTCGCTGCCGGGACCGACGATCATGCAGTCCATGTCCTTGGCATCGAGCACGCGGCAGGCGGCGCGCGCCTGGGCCTGGGTGAGCCCGGTCAGCCGCGCGCGGTGCGTGGCCGCGGAACGCGCGCGCGATGCGGGCCCGAGGATCTGGATCTCGGCCTCCGCGACCGGCGTGCCTGCCACGCGCTGGGCTTCCTCGGCCGCCTTGCGCGCCTGCGTACGCTGGTTGAACGCGCCGACCTGGACGGCCCACTCCGCCGGTTCGGCCTTGTGGATCGCCTGGCCGCCGACTTCGCGCTTGCCGCCCTTCGGCGCGGCCTTCGCCTCGGCCACCTTGGTGGTCTTGCTCTTCGCGGCCTTGGCGGGAACCTTGGCCTGCGCCACGCGCACGGCCGGCAGGTCGGCCGAGCGGCTGAAGCCGGCATCGAGCAGCTTGCCCATGTGCTGGTCGCGCTCGGTCGGGTTCGGGCCGCCGATGACGGCGCCCACGATGCGCCGCCCGTCGCGCATGGCCGACGCGACGAGGTTGAAGCCCGAGGCGCGGATGTAGCCGGTCTTGATGCCGTCGGCACCTTCGTACCAGCGCATCAGGCGGTTGTGGTTGGGGAAGGTGCGGCCCTCGTAGACGAACTCGGCCGTCTGGAAATAGTGGTAGTGGTGGGGGAAGCGGCGGATCAGTTCGCGGCCGAGCGTGGCCATGTCGCGCGCTGTGGTGATCTGCGCGTCCGCCGGCAGGCCCGAGGCGTTGACGAAGTTGGTCGAGCCCATGCCGATCTGCCGCGCGCGGCGCGTCATCAGTTCGGCGAATCTCGGCTCGCTGCCGGCAAGCCCCTCGGCCGCGACCGCGGCGGCATCGTTGGCAGAGCGCGTGACGAGGCCCAGGATCACGTCGCGCACGCGGATGCGGTCGCCTTCCTCGAGCCCCAGCTTGGTCGGCGCCTGGCCGGCCGCGTGCGCGCTGACGTTCCAGCGCGTGTCGAGCGTGATCTGCTTCTGGTCCAGCGCCTCGAAGATGAGATAGAGCGTCATCATCTTCGTGAGCGAGGCGGGGTGGCGGCGCTCGTCGGCACCCTGTTCGTTCAGGACCTTGCCGGTCTCGAAATCCACGACGATGGAGGCGTAGCGTGCCTGCGCCGCAGGCGCGAGGACGGCAGAAAGAACATTTGCGGCGAAAACGAGGGCGATCGTGGCAACGATGCGGACGAACAACGGGGCGCGGGACGTTGTGGCAGACGCAGTCACGATCGGGCAGCCCCTTGTTTCGAATTGTTTCAGCGAATCCGAGAGTAAACGACGCCGATTCCCCGTGTCCAGAAAAAATGGCGATTCCATGATATTAGGTTGGGGAGTTCGACTCGAATCGAGGCAATTGATGGCGCGCGCCTTTCTGCCCCTGCTGGGTCTTGCGGCAAGCCTTCTCGGGGCCTGCGCCGATGTCAGTCAGGTCGACACACCGCTCCTCGGGCGGCTGGCGTGGTTCGCATTTCTCGGCGGCGAGGATATCCGCGACCAGTGCCGGCCGGGCGAGCCGGCCCGCTACCGTTTCGTCTACAACGCCGTCTTCGACGAGCAGGTGCGCAGCTACGACCTGACCCGTACGCTCGACGGCGCCTCGCTCGATATCCGCGTGCCGCCGGCCGGCGCCTCACCGCTGCGGCTCAACGGTTTCTCGAACGATTTCGGCCCGCGTGCGCGCCTGACCCGCCCGATCGATGCCGAAACCTATCGCACCATCGCCCGCCAACTCGAGGCGGACGGCTTCGGCAGGCCCACGCCGACCGATCAGGCCTTCCCGTCCTGGGACTTCTACTGGATCGTCTCGGCCTGCGCGGAAGGGCAGTTCCACGTCTATGGCTGGCGCAACGGCACGCCGGATTTCGCCGCGCTCAAATTCCCGGCGCTGCTGTTTGCGCAAGACCGGACGGGCGCGCCGGTGAACCCGGTCCGCTCGAACACCTACGCGGACTACCAGACCCGCATCCGCCAGGACATGCCCGACCTCAACTTCAATGTCCGGCTAGGCCCGCAGGGGATCCGTCGATAGCGCGTCAGCACACTAATTTTTTCCGTTATTTTTCATTGTACTAAGTCGAGTATCGCAGTATATTTGCTGCGGCGCACAAAAACCCCTTGACCCGACGGGGCCGGTGCCCATATTGTGATCATGTTGCGTTGCAGCATTCCACCGCCGGAGACGGGTACCCACATGGCCAAAGCGAAGGACAAGACGAAGGGGACGAAGCCTGCGGCTGCCCCGACCGTCAAGCCCGCCGCCCGGCCGGCCGCCGTCGCGGCTTCCACGCCGAGCAAGACTGCGGCCCCGAAACCGGCGCCGACCCCGAAGACCCCAACCATGACGGCGATCCCCGCGATCGCCTTCCCGATCGTGAAAGGATCCACCATGAACGAGCAGTTCCAGCAGTTCTCCCAGCTCTTCTCGCCGAAGTCGTTCGACCAGTTCGTTGGCCAGGCCAAGGAACAGGCCGACAAGGTCCAGGCGCAGAGCGCCAAGGCCTTCGAGGACATGGCGAAGTTCTCCAAGGACAACCTCGACGCCGTCGTGAGCGCGTCGACGGTCTACGCCAAGGGCTTCGAGACGTTCGGCAAGGCGTTCTACGCCCTGTCGCAGGAGACGGTCGAGGCTTCGGCCACCGTCGCCAAGGCGCTCCTCGGCGCCAAGACGCTGAAGGAAGCCGTCGACCTGCAGACCGACTTCGCCAAGACGACGTTCGACAAGTTCGTTGCCGAGAGCACGAAGCTGTCGGAGATGTCGATCAAGGTCGCCAACGAGGCGCTCGAGCCGATCAACGCCCGCGTGAACGTCGCGGTCGAGAAGATGCTCAAGCCCGCCGTCGCCGCCTGAACCGGTTCCCGGCGGCAACGCCGGACTCGGACTGACGCAAGGCCCGGTCCCCGCAAAGGGGGCCGGGCCTTCGCATTTGCGGTATGATTTCCGTTGCCGGACAAGGCTTTCCGCGCGTTCCGGTGCCGACCCCTTTATTCGGGGCCTCGGGATGCCATATCATATTGGCGGAGCGACACGATTTGCCTGAACGAGCACGGATGAGCGACGAGAAAGACAACGAGCGCGGGACCGGCGGCACCGGCGACGACGCCAACGGCACGGGCGTGGCGCTGCAGACGCGCACGCGCACGAAAAAGCCGGCCATGTACAAGGTGCTGATGCTGAACGACGACTACACGCCGATGGAGTTCGTCGTCCACGTGCTGGAGAAGTACTTCTCCAAGAGCCGTCAGGAAGCCACCGACATCATGCTGCAGGTGCACCGCCGCGGTGTGGGCGTCTGCGGCGTGTTCACCTACGAGGTGGCCGAGACCAAGGTCAACCAGGTCACCGAATTCGCGCGGCGCAACCAGCACCCTCTGCGCTGTACGCTGGAAAAAGAGTGAGAAACGGGTGAAGCGGCCGTCGCAACCCTCGAAATTCGCGGCGGACACACCTAACCTGTCTTCGACGGGGTTCGTACCTTGGACGGTCGTGGAGTTGGCATCGCGCCGATCGGCACGTAGACTCTGTCCCGACAGTTCGCGGCCCACGGCTTGCACCGGCCTTCGCGGCCGGCCGCGCCGCCAGCAACGGGAAGAGGGGGTTTGATCGACGCATGTTGTCCCGCAATCTCGAGCAGAGCCTCCACCGCGCACTCGCCCACGCCAACGAACGCCGCCACGAATACGCGACGCTCGAGCATCTCCTGCTGGCGCTGACCGAGGACCAGGATGCCGTCGCGGTCCTCCGCGCCTGCGGCGTCGATCTCGACAAGCTGCGCCGCGACCTCGCGCAGTATCTCGACAACGAGCTTGCCGGCCTCGTGACCTCGCGCGGCGGCGAGGCGAAGCCGACCGCCGGCTTCCAGCGCGTTTTGCAGCGCGCAGCGATCCATGTGCAGTCCTCGGGCCGCGAGGAAGTGACGGGCGCCAACGTGCTCGTCGCGATGTTCTCGGAACGCGAGAGCCATGCCGTCTACTTCCTGCAGGAGCAGGACATGTCGCGGCTCGACGCGGTCAACTACATCTCGCACGGTGTCGCCAAGGTTCCGGGGCGCTCGGAGCCGCGCCGTGTGCGCGGCGCCACGGACGAGGAGCAGACTGGCCAATCCAACGAGCGCGGCGAACGCCAGGCCGAGCGCGGCAGCGAGAAGCAGTCGGGCAAGACGAAGGAAGGCGCGCTTGCGGCCTACTGCGTCAACCTCAACAAGAAAGCCGCGCAGGGCAAGATCGACCCGCTGATCGGCCGCGGGGCCGAGGTCGAGCGCACGATCCAGATCCTGTGCCGTCGCTTCAAGAACAATCCGCTCTATGTCGGCGATCCCGGCGTGGGCAAGACGGCGATCGCCGAGGGTCTCGCGCGCAAGATCGTCAAGGGCGAGGTGCCCGAGGTGCTGCTCAACGCGGTCATCTACGCGATCGACATGGGCACCCTGTTGGCCGGCACGCGCTATCGCGGCGACTTCGAGGAGCGCCTGAAGGCCGTCCTCGCCGAGCTTGAGGCGCAGGACAATGCGATCCTGTTCATCGACGAGATCCACACCGTCATCGGTGCGGGCGCCACGTCGGGCGGATCGATGGATGCCTCCAACCTGCTGAAGCCCGCACTTGCCTCGGGCACGCTGCGCTGCATCGGCTCGACCACGTACAAGGAATACCGCGGCTATTTCGAGAAGGACCGCGCGCTCGTGCGCCGCTTCCAGAAGATCGACGTGAACGAACCGTCGGTCGAGGACGCGATCCGCATCGTCGAGGGCATCAAGCCCTACTACGAGGAGCACCACAAGGTCCGCTATACGCGCGATGCGGTGAAGGCCGCCGTCGATCTGGCGGCCCGCTACATCAACGACCGCAAGCTGCCCGACAAGGCGATCGACGTGATCGACGAGGTGGGGGCCGCGCAGATGCTGCTGCCCGCGGGCAAGCGCAAGAAGACGATCAGCGTGAAGGATGTCGAGGCGACCGTCGCGAAGATCGCGCGCATCCCGCCCAAGTCTGTCTCGACCGACGACAAGGAAATCCTCCAGAATCTCGAAAGCCAGCTCAAGGGCGTCGTCTACGGCCAGGACAAGGCCATCGAGGCGCTGTGCGCCGCGATCAAGCTCGCGCGCGCCGGCCTTCGCGAGCCCGAGAAGCCGATCGGCAGCTACCTGTTCTCCGGCCCCACGGGCGTGGGCAAGACCGAGGTGGCCCGCCAGCTCGCGCTGTCGCTGGGCGTCGAGCTCAAGCGCTTCGACATGTCGGAATACATGGAGCGCCACACCGTCTCGCGCCTGATCGGCGCGCCGCCGGGCTATGTGGGCTTCGACCAGGGCGGCCTGCTGACCGACGCGATCGACCAGCATCCGCACTGCGTGCTGCTGCTCGACGAGATCGAGAAGGCGCACCCGGATCTCTACAACATCCTGCTGCAGGTGATGGATCACGGGAAACTGACCGACCACAACGGCAAGAACGTCGACTTCCGCAACGTGATCCTCATCATGACGACGAACGCCGGTGCGGCCGAGCAGGCCAAGCCCGCGATCGGGTTCGGCAACGAGATGCGCACCGGCGAGGACGAAGAAGCGATCAAGCGGATGTTCACGCCGGAATTCCGCAACCGGCTGGACGCCACGATCGGTTTCGCGCGGCTCTCGCCGGAGGTCATCCACAAGGTCGTCGACAAGTTCGTGGGCCAGCTCGAGCGCCAGCTCGCCGAGCGTCAGGTCGTGCTGTCGGTCTCCGACGAGGCGCGCACCTGGCTCGCCGAGAAGGGCTACGACGAGCTCTATGGTGCGCGTCCGCTGGGCCGCGTGATCCAGGAGAACATCAAGAAGCCGCTTGCCGACGAGCTGCTGTTCGGCAGGCTTGCCAAGGGCGGCAAGGTGCGCGTGAAGGTCGAGGCGGGCAAGCTCGCCTTCGACTATCCGCCTTCGTCGTCCGAGAAGGACGCGCCGAAGGTCTCTGCACTGGCCGTCTGAAGTTCCGGGGCGCGGATTTCGGTGCATCTGGCCGGGATCCGCGTCCTCGATCTTTCCCAGTACATCCCGGGTCCGTATGCGAGCCTGCTGCTCGCCGACCTCGGCGCGTCCGTCGTCAAGGTCGAGCCGCCGGGCGGCGACCCGATGCGGGGCCTTGGCCCCCGCGATGCCGACGGCATCTCGCCGCTGTGGAAGGCCATGAACGGCGGCAAGACGATCCTTGAACTCGATCTCAAGTCGCCGGACGGCACCGGCCTGCTGGCGGATCTGCTGGCGAGGGCCGATGTGCTGATCGAATCCTATCGACCCGGCACGCTCGACCGGCTGGGGTTCGGGGGCGACCGGCTTGCGGCCCTGAACCCGCGTCTCGTCCACGTGGCGATTTCGGGCTACGGGCAGACGGGCCCCTGGCGGCTGCGCGCGGGCCACGACATCAACTACATGGCGACCGGCGGCGGGCTCTGGGCCTCGGGCACGCGCGAGGCGCCGCAGATTTCCCATCCGCCCACGGCCGATTTCGCCGCTGCCCAGTTCGCGGCCTTCGCGGCCTGTGCCGCCCTTGTCGGCCGTGCGGCGAGCGGGAAGGGCGCCCATATCGACGCGAGTCTCGCGGACACGGTCGCGGGCTGGCAGGGGCCGCTTCTGGCGCAGCACGGCCGAACGGGTTTCGACCAGTCGCGCGGCCACGGCCTGCTCAACGGCGGTGCCGCCTTCTACCGGATCTACGCCTGCGCCGACGGGCACGTGACGCTGGGCGCGATCGAGCCGAAGTTCTGGGCGAATTTCTGCAAGGCGGTCGGACGGCCCGACTGGATCGCACGGCAGGGCGAAGCGCTGCCGCAGACGGCCCTGATCGCGGAACTGGAAACCCTGTTTCATACCCGGCCGCGGAGCGAATGGGAGGCCGTACTTGGCCCGGCCGACTGCTGCTTTGCCACGGTGCTCGAACCCGGCGAGATGGTCGGCCATCCGCAAATTGCAAATCGGGGGACGCTCGGGCGATTTCCGGCATGGCTTGATGGCGCTCCGCCGCCCGAGCGGCCCGCCGCAATTCAAGCCACGGTGGCATCAGTTCGTGCCGGATGGGGTCTGTGATACAATCGTAATATGTCGCAGATTCTTCCCCGCAAGTTGATCCGCGCCGGCAAGTCCATCTTCAAGAAGGGCGACCCCGGCGACATGGCCTATGTCATCCAGTCGGGCACGGTCGACATCGTCCGCCCCGTCGTCGACCAGCGCAAGGTGATCGCCTCGCTGGCGGCCGGCGAGATTTTCGGCGAGATGGCCCTGATCGACGGCAAGCCGCGCATGGCCGACGCGGTTGCGGCATCGGATGTGACGGTGCTGATGATCTCGGTCGAGCAGTTCCAGCAGAAACTGAAGGAAGCCGATCCGTTCATCCGCGCGCTGCTGCGCATGTTCGTAGCGAATCTGCGCAACACGACCGAGAAGGCGCTGGTCGCCGAGATGAAGAGCGAATTCATGGCACGCCGTCAGGCGGCCGAAGCGGCGGCCGCCAACCCCGAAGCGACGGACGTCAAGCCGGCGGCGACCTGAACGGTCCTTCCGCGGCCAATTCCACGATGTGCGCGCGCACGGCTTCCGCTTCGCGCGCGCAGAACTCCGCCACCGCCGTCCGGAAGCCTTCCTCGCGCATGGCGTGCGCGCTCCATGTCGGCACCGGCATGTAGCCGCGCTGGAGCTTGTGTTCGCCCTGCGCGCCGGCCTCCACGCGCGCGAGCCCGCGTTCGATGGCGAAATCGAGAGCCTGGTAGTAGCAGGTCTCGAAATGCAGGAACCGGTGGTCCTCGCTGCAGCCCCAGTTGCGGCCATAGAGCGCGTCCGTTCCGATGAGGTTGAGCGCGCCAGCGATCCAGCGGTCCTCGCGCCGTGCCATCACCAGCAGCACCCGGTCGGCCATGCGCGCGCCCAGCAGGTCGAAGAATTCGCGCGTCAGGTACGGGCTGCCCCACTTGCGGTCGGACGTCGAGATATAGAAGTCGAAGAACGCGTCCCAATGTTCGGCCGTGATGTCGGCGCCTGTCAGGCGGACATGCGATATGCCCTGCGCTTCGACCTCGCGACGCTCCTTGCGGATGGACTTGCGCCGGCTATGCGAGAGGTCGGCGAGGAACGCCTCGAAATCCCGATAGCCGCGGTTCGTCCAGTGGAACTGGTGGCCCTGCCGCGGGACCATGCCCGCATCTTCGAACAGTTCGGCTTCGTCCTCGCGGCAGAAGGTGACATGCAGCGAGGACACGCCCAGCCGCTTGGGCAGCGAGGCCAGCGTGTCGGCGAGTGCGGCGCGCACGGCATCGGCGAAGGGGCCCGGTCGTGCCAGCAGGCGCGCGCCCGGCACGGGCGTGAACGGCACGCAGGCCTGCAGCTTCGGATAATAGCGCCCGCCGGCCCGGCGATAGGCTTCGGCCCAGCTGTGGTCGAACACGTATTCGCCGTAGGAATGCCCCTTGAGATACATCGGCACGGCACCCAGCAGCGTGCCTTCCGCATCGCGCGCAAGCAGATGGCGCGGGCCCCAACCGGTCTCCGGCGTGACGGAGCCTGAACGCTCCACCGCTTCGAGGAAGGCATGCGACAGGAACGGATTGTCCGCGCCCGCGCACGCATCCCATTCGCCAGCCGACACGCCCGCGAGCGAGTCGACCGTCTCGATGGTCAGCGACGGCGCGCCGTCGGGCATCGTGTCAGGCGATCTCGGCGACCGCGTCGATCTCGACGGCAACGCCCAGCGGCAGCGACGGCGCGCCCACGGCCGCGCGCGCGTGCTTTCCGGCCTCGCCGAAAATCTCCACGATCAGGTCGGAGGCGCCGTTGACGACCTTGGGCTGGTCGGTGAAGTCGGGCGTGCAGTTGACGAACCCGCCCAGCTTGACGATGCGCACCACGCGGTCGAGATCGCCGCCGCAGGCGGCCTTGAGCTGCGCCACGATGTTGACAGCGCACAGGCGTGCGGCCTGCTGGCCTTCCTCGACGCCGAATTCCTTGCCGAGCTTGCCCAGGAACTGCGGCTTGCCGTCCTTGAGCGTGATCTGGCCGGCGACGAACACGTGCCTGCCGGAGACGACGTACGGCACGTAGTTGCCGGCCGGCGGCGCCGTGGGCGGCAGTTCGATGCCGAGGGACTTGAGGCGCGCGTCGATCTTTCCGGGCATGAATGCTTCCGTTCTTGGGGGCTTTTAAGGGTCAGCCGAAGAGTAGCCGACGGCCCCGGCCGAGACCAGCCATGCATGGCCGCCTTGCGGGCGCCATTTTCCGGGCCTATAGGGGCACCATGTATCGCCGCGAACTTCTGGCCGGTCTTTCCATGCTCGTTGCCGCACCCGCCCTCGGTCAGGCGCGCGTACCGTCGCCGTTTGCGCCGCAGGTCGACTACCGGATCGACGGGACGTTTTCGGCCCCGGGAGAAGGGCGGAAGCCCGAGACGGCGCGCATCTGGCGCACACGCGACGCGCTTCGCTACGAGGCGCTGGCGGGGTTCGAGCGCACCGTCGTGGCGCGGCTCGATCTTGACCGGGCGTGGCTGGCGCTTCCGGCACTCCATGCGACGTTCGAGACGGATCTGAGCGGCTTCGGGCTGTCGCCCGCGGCCCTGCGCGGCGACGGCTTCCGCCTGCAGCCTTTGGGCAGCGAACGGGTGGGAGGGCAGGCGACGACGAAGCTGCGCATGACGCGCGCGGGCAGCGATCCGGCATTCGACGGGTTCGCATGGGTCGACTCGCGCGGCATCCTCTGGAAGCTCAAGGGTGCGGGCGAGGCGCTGGGCCAGCCCGGCACGCTCGACTGGTCGTTCGCCAACGCCGTCGCCGGCCCGCTGCCGGCCG
>JAEUKX010000100.1 GCA_016794025.1 Rhodospirillales bacterium
TGCGTGACGGGCGTTTCGGGCGGCGGCAAGTCGACGCTGGTGATCGAAACACTCTACAAGGCGCTCGCACGGCGCCTGATGGGCGCGCGCGAGATCCCGGCCGAGCATGCGGCCATCGAGGGGATCGACCATCTCGACAAGGTCATCGACATCGACCAGTCGCCCATCGGGCGGACGCCGCGCTCGAACCCGGCGACGTACACGGGCGCCTTCACGCCGATCCGCGACTGGTTTGCGGGCCTGCCGGAAGCCAAGGCCCGCGCCTACGGGCCGGGGCGCTTCTCGTTCAACGTCAAGGGCGGGCGCTGCGAGGCCTGCCAGGGCGACGGCGTCATCAAGATCGAGATGCACTTCCTGCCCGACGTCTACGTGACGTGCGATGCCTGCCACGGCAAGCGCTACAACCGCGAGACGCTCGAGGTGAAGTACCGCGAGAAGTCCATCGCCGACGTGCTGGAGATGACGGTCGAGGAAGCGGCCGAATTCTTCAAGGCGGTGCCCGCGATCCGCGAGAAGATGGACACGCTCGTGCGCGTGGGCCTCGGCTACATCCATGTCGGCCAGCAGGCGACGACGCTTTCGGGCGGCGAGGCGCAGCGTGTGAAGCTCGCCAAGGAGCTGTCGCGCCGCTCGACCGGCAAGACGCTCTACATCCTCGACGAGCCCACGACCGGCCTGCATTTCGAGGACGTGCGCAAGCTCATGGAAGTGCTGCACGCGCTCGTCGACCAGGGCAACACGGTCGTCGTCATCGAGCACAATCTCGAGGTCATCAAGACTGCCGACTGGATCGTGGATCTGGGCCCCGAAGGCGGCGGCAAGGGCGGCCGCGTGGTCGCCGCAGGTCCGCCGGAGGACGTGGCGAAGGCCAAGGACAGCTACACGGCCCGCTACCTTGCCCCCTATCTCGCCAAGGGCGGCACGACGAAGAAG
This sequence comes from Rhodospirillales bacterium, assembly GCA_016794025.1. Classification (GTDB taxonomy): domain Bacteria; phylum Pseudomonadota; class Alphaproteobacteria; order CACIAM-22H2; family CACIAM-22H2; genus Tagaea. Next base: position 934 of record JAEUKX010000100.1, read on the forward strand.
CGGGCGTAGCCAAAAAGCCGTGGATGCCCGGCTTGCGCCGGGCATGACCGTTCATCTTTGTCCGTCATGCCCGGCCTCGAGCCGGGACGACCCGAATTCTCAAACCGTCATGCCCGGCGAATGCCGGGCACGACCTGCCGTATCAGTTCGTCATGCCCGGCCCTGAGCCGGGCATCCACGCCTTGCTTGCCGTGGTTCCCGAAATAGACTATATTCCTTAAATCGACGTAAATATTCCTGTCGTGTGCTGTTTGAACCGTGAATAAAGATTTTTGCCGCCCCGCTTGACGTAACCAATCCAAACCATTGGAACGGTTACGGAAAAAGGGTCTGTACGCTACAATCCGCGCAAAAATCGGACTCTCGTTACCTTTCTGCAATTTCAATGGCTTAAATAGGTTACTGTCGCCAGTGGTCGCCTATTTCGCGGGCCGGTTGTACGGGTCGTCGGGATCGACCGGTTCGCCCTTCAGCGGCGGCTGCGGCTTCCATGCCCGGACCCGCGCCATGGCCTTGTCGATATCGACCTGGATCATCGTGGTCCCGAGCTGGTTGCGAAGCTCCGTCGCCTCCTTGCGGACGGACGGGCCGCCGCGCTGCTGGGCAAGCGTCGCCCAGGCATAGGCATCGACCCGGTATTCGATGTTGAGGTTGCTGGCCCTGGCGACACCAAGCTGGGCCAGCCGGAACATCGCACCGGGGTGGCCGCGCCCCGCCGCAAGTTCGTACCACTGCCGCGCGGTCGGGCGGTCCTGCTCCACGCCGTCGCCGTTGTGGAGGCGCTCGCCCATCACGAAACGCGCCTCGGTGTTTCCGAGCTTGGCGGCCTTGTCGTACCAGTCGAAGGCCTTGGCGCGGTCCTGCTCCACGCCGCGCCCGTCGTCGTAGAGTGCCGCAAGGTCGAGGATGGCGGGCGTGAAGTCGGCGTTGGCCGCGCGCACGAGGAAATCCAGCGCCTGTTCGGGGCTCGCACGCATGCCGCGCCCCACGGCGGCGGCCTTGGCCATCGCGTAGAGCGCCTTCGGGTACTCCTTGGCTGCGGCCATGCGGTACCAGCGCGCGGCCTCCACGGGGTCGAGCGCGATGCCCGTGCCGCCTTCGTCCGACATGCGGCCCACGAGGTACTGCGCTTCCGGGTTGCCGCGGTGCGCCCACGGCAGAAGCAGCAGGTACGCGCCGTTGTAATCGCCCTTCTCGAATGCGGCCTTGCCCTGCAGGAAGTCGGCGGGCGGGGCCGGCGGCGGCGGCTCGAGCGAGGGCATGCGCGCGGGCGGCGGCGTTGGCGCCGGGGGTGCCGGTGCCTGGGCGACGGCGAGCAGCAAGGCAGCCGCCGCCAGTGCCAGCCGCGATGCCCGCGCCATGTTCATGCCTTGGCCGCGACCGCCTCGATCTCGATGAGGTAGTCCGGGCTTGCCAGCGCCGGGATCACCAGCAGCGTCGAGGCCGGGCGGCGCGCCGAACCCAGGTTGCGCTCGCGCGCGTCGCGCGAGGGGCCGATATGCGCCTTGTCGACCAGGATGATCGTCACCTTCACGAGGTCGTCGAAGGTCATGCCCGCGTCGGCCAGGATCGCCTTCAGGTTCGACCACACGGCGTCGGCCTGCGCATCGAAACCCTGCGCCATCTTGCCGTCGGGCAGCACGCCGACCTGCCCGGAAATGTGGAGCGTGCGTGCGCCCGCGGGAATTTCGATGGCCATCTGGTACTTGCCTTGCGGCGGGGCGATCGTCTTGGGATTGAAGGCCTTGAGCATGTCGGGGACCTGTCCTCGTCTCGGTTTGAAGTGGGACGCCAGAATCGCTAGGAATGCCCCCGGAGAATAGCAGGTCGAGGGCGATGGATCGAACGAAGCCGGTGCATGTGATCGGGGGGGGCCTTGCGGGCTCGGACGCGGCCTGGGCGCTTGCGCGCGCGGGCGTGCCCGTCGTGCTGCACGAAATGCGCGGGCTGAAGGCGACCGAGGCGCACAAGACCGACCGGCTGGCCGAACTGGTCTGCTCCAATTCCTTCCGCTCGGACGAGTGGGAAGCCAATGCCGTGGGCCTTCTCCACGCCGAACTGCGCGCGGCCGGCTCGCTCGTGATGGCCTGCGCCGACCGCCACCGCGTGCCCGCCGGGGCGGCGCTGGCCGTCGACCGCGAGGGGTTCGCCGAAGCGGTAACCGCGGCGCTCGAGGCCGAGCCGCTGGTCGAGATCGTGCGCGGCGAGATCGCGGGCCTGCCGCCGGCGGACTGGGACAGCGTGATCGTGGCCACGGGGCCCCTCACCTCCGCTCCGCTCGCGGCGGCGGTGCGCGAACTGACGGGCGAGCAGTCGCTCGCCTTCTTCGACGCGATCGCGCCCATCGTCCACAAGGACAGCATCGACCTGTCGCGCGCGTGGTTCCAGTCGCGCTGGGACAAGTCGGGCACGGGGGGCGACGGCGCCGACTACGTCAACTGCCCGATGGATCGTGAACAGTACGAAGCGTTCATCGACGCGCTGCTGGCCGGCGAGAAGACCGAGTTCCGCGAGTGGGAGAAGGACACGCCCTATTTCGAGGGCTGTCTGCCGATCGAGGTGATGGCCGAGCGCGGGCGCGAGACGCTGCGCTTCGGGCCGATGAAGCCCATCGGCCTGACCGACCCCGCCACGGGGCGCCGCCCCTGGGCGGTCGTGCAGCTGCGCCAGGACAACGCGCTGGGCACGCTCTACAACATGGTCGGCTTCCAGACGAAACTTAAATACGCCGAACAGGTAAGAGTGTTCCGCACCATTCCGGGGCTGGAGAAGGCGGAATTCGCCAGGCTCGGCGGCATCCACCGCAACACGTTCCTCAATTCGCCCCGCCTGCTCGACGCCACGCTGCGCCTGAAGGCCGATATGCGCCTGCGCTTCGCGGGCCAGGTCACCGGCGTCGAGGGCTATGTCGAAAGTGCCGCCATCGGGCTGCTGGCCGGCCGCTTCGCCGCCGCCGAGCGGCTGGGCCACGCGATCGCGCCGCCGCCGCCCACCACGGCTTTCGGCGCGCTGCTTTCGCACCTCACCGGCGGCGGCGACGCGAAGACGTTCCAGCCCATGAACTGCAATTTCGGCCTGTTCCCGCCGCTGCCCGAGACGCCGGGCAAGCGCATCAAGGGGCAGGACCGCAAGAAGCTCTATGCGCACCGCGCGCGAGCCGATCTCGCGGCGTGGCTCGGCCGGTCCGTGCCGTCAGAAGCGGCCCAGTAGATTGGCGAGGAACAGTCGCCAGATGTCGGCCGGGTGCGGCGCCTGCAGGCCGCCCGCGAACGCGTCGTGAGCGTGCCGCGCGAGCCGGTCGAGCCAGATCGTTGCCAGTCTTCCCGGCAGCGCCGCGGCGTGGGCGGCGCGCGGCACGCCAGCCGTGCGGGCCTTCGCCAGCAGTTCGCGCGCGCGCAGCGCCACCGGTTCGACCGCGCGGGCGAGATCCGCGCCCGCCTTGCCCTCGTGGATCTGTTCGTGGGCGAGCCCGGCCTGCGCGACGAGCGCATCGGGAAGGATGCAGCGCCGCGCACGCGAGAAATGCGGCAGCGAACGCAGCATGCCCGCAAGCCCGTAGGCCGTGCCGATATCCGATGCCGCCTGCCCGCCCTCCGCCCCGCACATCGCGAAGGCCGCGCGGGTCAAAGTCCCGGACGTGCCGCGCGCATAGGCTTCAAGCGCGTCGAGATCGGCAAACGGCGCATCGTCGAGATCGCGTTCGCGCGCATCGACGATGCCGGTCAGCAGCGCCACGTCGGGCCGCGCCCCGGCAAGCGCCGCCACGACCGGATGTTTGCGCACGGGCCCGCCCGCCGCGATCTCGGCCAGCGCCTCGCGCCACCATTGCAGCCGGATCTGCCCGAGGATCGCTTCCGACACGGTCTCGCGCACGCGCGCGATCTCGACATTGAAAGCGTAGAGCGCCACGAGCCGTTCGCGCGCTTCGCCCCCGGCGAACAGCGTCGTGCGCCAGCGTTCCGCGTCGTGGCGGCGCAGTCCGGCTTCCGCTTCGGCGAAGGCTTCCCGGTCCATGCGATGCTATATAGGGCCCCTTTCCGCCGGAATCGACGTCCGTGAGCACGCGCACCCGAACGACCGAGAATTTCCCCGTCGGCTCCTGGATGATCGCGCCCGCGCATCGCCCGGCGGTCCACGCCTTCTACCGCTTCGCGCGCGCGGCCGACGATATCGCCGACGATCCGGGCCGCGACGGCGAAGCCAAGATCGCGGCGCTCGGCACGTTCGACCGCGCGATCGAGCATGGCGGCGACGGCCCGGCCGAAGCGCTCGAACTGCGCGAGGTCCTTCTCGCGCGGGGCATCCCGCTCGACCATCCGCGCCACCTGCTGCAGGCCTTCCTTGCCGATGCGCGTGGCCGGCCGTGCCGCACATGGTCCGACCTCCTCGCCTATTGCCGGTACTCGGCCGCACCGGTCGGCCGTTTCGTTCTCGACCTGCATGGCGAGGATCGCGCGCTTTGGCCGGCTGCCGACGCGATGTGTGCCGCGCTTCAGATACTGAACCACCTTCAGGATGCCCCCGCCGACTGGCTCGACCTGCGCCGCCTCTACATCCCGAAAAGCTGGCTCGACGAGGCGGGTATCGGCGAACGCGAGCTTCTCGCCGGATCGATGTCGGCCCCGCTGCGCGCGGTCTACGCGCGCGTGCTCGAGCGGGTCGACGCCCTGATCGTGCAGGCGGCCCCGCTTGCCCCCTCGATCCGCGACCGCCGCCTGCGCATGGAGGTGGCCGCAATCGCCGCCGTGGCGCGCCGTCTCTCGCGCAAGCTTGCGCGCGCCGATGCGCTTGCCCGCCGCGTCGAGCTCGGAGGCCTCGACAAGGCCCTGTGCGCGCTGCGCGGGCTTGCCGCGGGGGTCTTCGCTTGAGCGCGCGCAGGCGCTCGACCTTCTATCTGGCGATGCTGCTGCTGCCTGCACCTCGCCGCGCGGCACTGTTCGCGCTCTATGACGTGGCGCGCGCCATCGACGATGTGGCCGACGGTCCGGGTACCGCCGACGAGCGGCGCGCCGGCCTGATGCGCTGGCGGGCGGACGTTGCGGCGATCTACGAGGGCAGCCCGGAACACCCGGCGGCGCGAACGCTTCAGCCCTTCGCGCGAGCCCTCGGGCTGCCGCGCGGCGAACTCGACGCGCTCATCGACGGCCAGATCATGGATCTCGAGCCGGTGCGCTTCGACGAGGCGACCTTTGTCCTCTACTGCCGGCGTGTGGCCGGCACGATCGGCCTGCTGGCGCTGCCGATCTTCGGCGCGTCTGGGCCTGCGGCGGAAACCTATGCGCTGGCCCTCGGCGAAGCGCTCCAGCGCGTCAACGTGCTGCGCGACATCGAGGAGGATGCCGCCCGCGGCCGCGACTATCTGCCCGAACCGCGCGCCGCCTTTGCGGCCAAGGCGCGCGACCGGCTCGATGCGGCGCGCGCGATGCTTCCCGGTCTCGACCGGCGCGCGTTGCGTCCGGCGATCGTCATGGGCGAGCTCTATTCGGAACTTCTCTCCTGTCTTGGCGCACGCCGGCCGTTCGGCCGATGGCGCAAGCTGTGCGCCGTGCTGCGCGGCGTTCGGCTCAGCCGATGACGACGCGTGTCCATGTCGTGGGCGGCGGCCTTGCCGGAATATCGGCAGCACTCGAACTCGCCGATGCTGGCGCCGAGGTCAGCCTCCATGAAGCCGCCCCGTCGCTGGGCGGCCGGTGCCGCTCGTTCCACGATCCGGTGCTAGAGCGCGAGATCGACAATGGCGGCCATGTCGTGCTCTCCGCGAATGCGGAGGTGTTCGGCTATCTCGACCGGATCGGCGCGCGCGGCGAACTGGTCGGCATCGAGCCGGCGGCATTTCCGTTTCTCGACCTCGCGACGGGCGAACGCTGGACGATCCGGCCGAACGCCGGGCCGATCCCGTGGTGGATCATGGCGCCGGGGCGACGTGTCCCCGGCACGCGCCCGTCCGACTATGCCGAGGCGCTGCAGCTCTATTTCGCCGACGCGCGCGCGCGCGTGGCCGACAGGCTCGATCCGTCGGGCCCGCTCTATCAGGCGCTGTGGGTCCCGCTCGCCACGGCTGTCCTCAATACCGATCCGCGCGAGGCCGCCGCCCGCCCGCTTGCCGCAATTCTCGCGCAGACCTTCGGCAAGGGCGAGGCCGCCTGCCGGCCCTATGTCGCCGCCGCCGGACTCTCCCGCGCCTTTGTCGACCCCGCCCTCATCGCGCTTGCGCGGGCCGGTGTCTCGGTCGAGCGCGGCAGGCCGCTTGATGCCGTGGACCTGTGGAATGGCCGGGCGACGGCGCTCCACTTTGCCGACGAGCGTGTGGACTGCCGCGATGCCTGCGTTCTGCTGGCACTTCCGCCGCACGCCGTCCGGCGCCTGCTGCCCGACCTCGCCCTGCCGGCGGAGTCTTCGCCTATCGTCAATGTGCATTACCGTCTCGATGCGCCGGTCGAATTGCCCGGCGGCGGCCCGCTTCTCGGGCTCGTCGGCGGGCATGCGCAATGGCTGATCGCGCGCGGCGACGTGGTCAGCGTCACGGTAAGTGCTGCCGAGGATCTCGTGGACAGGCCTTCGGAAGTGCTGGCGGCGCTGCTCTGGCGCGATGTCGCGCCCGCCCTCGGCCGGCCGGCGCTTCCGGTTCCGCCGTCCCGCACGATCAAGGAACGGCGCGCCACGCTGAAGCTTACGCCGGCCCAGGAGAATCGCCGTCCCGGCCCGACAACGGCCACATTGAACCTTTTCCTTGCCGGGGACTGGACGAACACGGGCGTTCCGCCGACAATAGAAGGAGCGATTCGTTCCGGTCGTCGTGCGGCCCGGACGATCCTCCAAGGACATCCGCCGGATAGAGCCGGCGACTGAAAGCCGCCCCCCAATCGGAGAAGAGCATCATGGTCGACTTTTTTGCAAAAATAGGTCTCGACAAGCTGGACCGCGCGCTGATCTACGGCCTTGTCATCGCCGTCCTCCTCGCGCTGTGGACCCATTCGCTCTACCTCGACTCGCAGTGGATCGCGTTCTTCTTCCGCTGGCTCCACGTGATCTCGGGCGTGATGTGGATCGGGCTGCTCTGGTACTTCAACTTCGTCCAGATCCCCTCGATGCCGAAGATCCCCGACGAGCAGAAGCCCGCCATCGGCAAGGTCATCGCGCCGGAAGCGCTGTTCTGGTTCCGCTGGGGTGCCGCCTCGACGGTGCTGACCGGCCTCATCCTGGCGATGCTCAACGGCTATTTGGTCGAGGCGCTGACGCTTTCGGGCACGGGTGCCTCCAAGCTGATCGGCGTGGGCATGTGGCTGGGCCTGGTGATGGCCTATAACGTCTGGTTCATCATCTGGCCGAACCAGAAGATCGCGCTGGGCATGGTCGAGGCCGATGCCGACGCCAAGAAGAAGGCGGC